>CAYMRH010000021.1:2019-24209 GCA_964392785.1 uncultured Brevinematales bacterium | reverse complement strand
ATTCTCATGACGGCCATCCAGATCATCCAGATGCAGCTCCAGTCCATGAAAGGGGCCGTGAACCCGCAGCAGTCCAAGATCAACACGTTCCTCATGCCGGTGATCTTCCTGTTCCTCTTTTACAACATGCCGTCGGGTTTGGTGCTCTACTGGACGGTCCAGAGCCTTTACACCATCGTGGAGCAGGAACTGATCAACCTGGACAAGCACGTCCGGCTGAAATCCTGATCCTGAATGCCGCCGCGATACGGAAATAACGGTGTCATGAAGGTACCAGAACGGCCGTGATCGACGATACGATCGTCGCGCTGTCCACGCCCCCCGGCCAGGGCGCCTTGGGCGTGATCAGATTGTCCGGGCCGGCGGCGCTGTCGGTCTGCCTGGGCGTATTCCGGCCTTCCGGATCCGCGGCTGCGGGACACGGCGCAGGATCCGTTGCCCCGCGCGCGGCGGTCACGGGCAGCGTGGTCCGTCCCGGCACGGGAGAATTCCTGGACCGGGCCGTCATGACTTACTACCCTGCGCCCGGATCCTACACCGGGGAAGACGTGGCGGAACTGTCCTGCCACGGAAACCCGTTTCTGTTGCGGGAGATCCTCAAGATCCTGATCGGCTCCGGCGCCCGCCCCGCGAAGCCGGGCGAATTCACGGAACGGGCATACCTGAACGGCAAGATGGATCTTTCCGAAGCGGAAGCGGTGAACGACATCATCCGGGCGCACACGGCGTACGCTTTGGCCCAGGCCGCCGGGCACCTGACCGGTCGTTTTTCCGCCGCGGTCGCCGCGGTCCATTCGCGAACGCTGGACCTTTTGGCCCGGCTGGAAACCGCGATCGACCACAGCGACCTGGACGACCACTCCGTTCCGCGGGACGAACTTCTGAATGAGATCGGTTCGATCCGGTCCGACATCGAGTCCCTGCTGAACACGGCCCCGGCCGGGAAAATGGTCCGCGAGGGCCTGCGCCTGGTGATCGCGGGTTCCCCCAACGCCGGGAAATCCAGCCTGATGAACTTTCTCCTGCAGGCGGACCGGGCCATCGTATCCGACGAACCCGGCACCACCCGCGATACAATAGAAGACGAACTGAACATCCGCGGGATCCCCGTCAGAGTCGTGGATACGGCCGGGGTCCGGGACACGGCGCACGAGCTGGAACAGGCCGGGATCGAACGGACACGGAGGGCCATATCCGGGGCGGACCTGGTCATCGCGGTGTTTGACGGCTCCAGGCCCCTGAGCGCGGAAGACCGCCGGCTCTGGACCGAGGTCCGGGACAGGAAAACAGTCTGCGTGCTGTCCAAGTCGGACCTGCCGCAGGTGACGGGGCCGGAAACGATGGCCGCCGAATTCGGCGCCCAAGCCGTACCGGTTTCGGCCCTGAAACAGACGGGCCTGCCGGAACTGGAAAACCTGATCGCGGATTTTTATTTTTCCTTCGGGTGCGACCCGTCGCGGGACGTTCTCGTCGCGAACGCCCGCCAGGAAGGCCTTCTGCGGGACGCGCGGGACCGGCTGGAAGCGGCCGCGGAATCCGCGAACCGGGGTCTTTCCGAGGAATTCACGGCCGCGGACGTGCGCCGCGCGCGGCTGGCCCTGGAGGAGATCACCGGCCGCACCACGGACGACGCGGTGCTGGACAGGATTTTTTCCCGTTTTTGCGTGGGCAAATGACGCGGCCCGACCGGACAGCATAAGAGGTTCAAATGAAGAAAAGGATCGGAAAAATCGCGGTGTTTCTGCTCAAGACGGCCGGATGGGCCCACCTGGTTCTGGCCGCGCTCGTTTTCATCGCGTGCTGCGTGATCCATTTCGTCAACCCGCCGTTTCACAGCCTGATGCTGTACCGCCAACACGCCCTGGGACACCGGATCGAACCCCGCCGGGACATTTCCCTGTCCCGGATTCCCCCGGAACTGGTCGAGATGGTCGTCAGGATCGAGGACTCGAAATTCTACCGGCATTTCGGCGTGGACCCGGAAGCCATGACGGAGGCCTTCCGCAACAACCTGCGCATGGGCAAACGGTTTTTTGGCGCCAGCACCATCAACCAGCAGCTGGCCCGCACGCTGTTTCTCTATCCCAAAAAATCCCTGGTCAGGAAATATCTGGAAATCCTCATCGCCCTGGAAATGGACGTCTTTCTCACCAAGGACCGCATATTGGAACTGTATCTGAACAGCATAGAATGGGGGCGCGGCGTGTTCGGGATCCAGAGCGCGTCCCATCATTATTTCGGAAAAGGTGTGGAGGAATTGTCCGGCGACGAGATGATGCGCCTGGTCACGATCCTTCCCAACCCGGTGAAATACAACCCCACCAATTTCAACCGGCTCCGGATCATGGCCATGCGTTACGAAGTGCTGAAAGGCTACGAAATGACCAACCTGCTGAAACTGGGCGTCACGAACGGTCTGCCGGACAGCGCGCCGCTGATGGAGACCGAACCGGCACCCGTCATCTCAACGGAACCTTTTGAATCCCCGGAGGAAGCCGCGTCCGAACACCTGTCCCGGTCGGGCGAATCCAATGCCGCGCCCGTTAAACCGGACAGGAATATCTAGCCGGCGGTCGCTAATCCTTGACAATACCGCCGGACAGGATCAGTTTCATCGCTTCGTCGAACGAGAGGCGCGTCTCACGGATTTTGCTTTTGGGAAGGAATATCAAAAAACCGGACGCGGGGTTCGGAGCGGTGGGCATGAACACGGTGTAATAGTCCTTCTTCGTGTCCGGCGCCATCCGGGCGGGACTCTTCCCTGTCAGAAACGCGATCGACCACCGGCCTTTGTCCGGGAATTCCACCATCACGACACGGGAAAACTTGCGGTTGGGCCCGGACTGGAATAAAAGCGCCAGCAGCTGCTTCATGGAATTGTAAAACGTCTTCATCCCGGGAAAAATCGCGAAGAAGCGCCCGGCGATCCGGTCAATGGTCCGCCCCAGAACGGTTTTCACGAACAGTCCCATCAGCACGATCAGGACCAGGATGACGACGATCGTGGCCAGCGTCACGGCCAGCTTGATCCAGAAACCGTCGCGATAGAATTCCGGGATAAAAATAACCGCAAAGTCGAACAATTTATAGACCCAGCGGAATACGATGTAAATGATATAGACCGTCAGCGTCAGGGGCAGGATAAACAGCAGCCCTTCAATGAAATACTTGCGGATTTCCTTCATGACGTGCTCCCGGTATCGCCTGAATCGGCCCGTTATTTTAGCGGAATCCGGCGTTATTGGCAATTATCTCCGGAGTCGGCCGGGTCATAGCCGGACCTTCCGTTGACTAATCCTTGCTCTTGTTTTAAATTTGTAAGGCTTTGACACGGGAAGGAATATGCTGGACACGATCTTTCGACGCAGGAGCGTCCGGTCCTTCGCGCCGGACCCGGTACCCGAACAGGCGCTGATGGAGATCATCAGGGCCGGCATGCACGCCCCGAGCGCCGGCAACGAGCGGCCCTGGCATTTCATCGTGATGACCGAACGGGCCACGCTTGACCGGATTCCCGAGGTGCATCCGCACGCGAGAATGCTGCGGGAAGCCCGGGCGGCCGTTCTGGTCTGTTTCGATCCGGACAGGGAAAAACACAAGGGCTACTGGCCGCAGGACCTTTCGGCCTGCGTCGAGAACATGCTCCTAGCCGCTGTGGAATTGGGATACGGATCGGTCTGGCTGGGGGTTTATCCGCGGGAAGACCGCGTCCGGGGACTCAGGTCTCTCCTGGGCATTCCCGAAACCGTGGTGCCGTTCGCACTTCTGCCGTTCGGCCGGCCTGCGGAAACAAAAAAACCCGAGGACCGGTTCGAACAGGACAGAATCCGCCGGGAAAGATGGTAATCAGGAGGATTTTTCATGGGCGCATTGAACCATGAGCACTATATAGAAACTCTCGCGAAAGGGGCGAAAACGGCTTCCACCGTCATGGCCGGCCTGAACACAAAAGACAAAAACGCCGCTCTGGAAGCCGTGGCGGCGGAATTAACCGCGTCCGCGGACACGGTGATAGCCGAAAATAAAAAGGACCTGCAGGCGGCCGGATCGGAAGGCATGTCCAAGGCCCTCCTGGAACGGCTGACGCTGGACCGCGGCCGCATTGAAGCCATGGCGCGTTCGGTCCGGGATATTGTCGCGCTGCCGGACCCGGTCGGGAGCGGCAACCTCATCACGCGCCGCCCGAACGGACTGCGGATCCAGCGCGTGCGCGTGCCTTTGGGCGTGGTGGCCATGATCTACGAATCCCGCCCGAACGTAACGGTGGACGCGGCCGCGCTCTGCCTGAAATCGGGAAACGCCGTGATCCTGCGGGGCGGCCACGAGGCCATCCGTTCCAATGTCGCTCTCGCGTCGGCCGTCCGCAAAGCCCTGTCCCGAACCGGACTGCCGGAAAACGCCGTCCAGCTGGTGGAACGGACCGACCGGGAGGTCGTGGACCGGATGCTCAGGCTGGACCGCTATATCGACGTCGTGATTCCGCGCGGGGGGGAAGGACTGATCCGCTCCGTGACGGAAAAATCCGTCATTCCCGTCATCAAGCACGACAAGGGCGTGTGCCACGTTTTCGTGGACGCGTCCGCGGACCCGGTAGCGGCGGAACGGATCGTGGTCAACGCCAAATGCCAGCGTCCTTCTGTCTGCAACGCGGCGGAATCCCTGCTCCTGCACCGGGACTTCCCGGATCGGAAAAGGATCATCCGCGCGCTGCGGGACAAGGGTGTGGAAATTTTCGCGGACCAGGAACTGAAAAGCGAGTTCCCCGAACTGTCCGCCGCCGCGGAAGAAAACTGGTCCACGGAATATCTGGATTTCCGCATTTCCGCCCGGCTGGTGCGGGACGTCCGGGAAGCCGTGGAGCACGTGAACCGGTATGGGTCGCGGCATTCGGACGCCATTGTCAGTTCGGACTATGCGAACATCGAATTCTTCCTGAACGGCGTTGACAGCGCGGCCGTTTACGCCAACGCCTCCACGCGGTTCACGGACGGCGGGGAATTCGGCCTGGGAGCGGAAGTGGGCATCTCCACCCAGAAACTGCACGCGCGGGGACCGATGGGACTGGAAGGCCTGACCTGCGAAAAATGGCTGGTTCACGGAGACGGACACATCAGGGAATAAGAGAATCCGGAAGCCTCCCGGTTTTTCCGGATACGGGGAGTGAAAGATGAGAATCCTGTTCTGCATCGCGATGGTCTTTCTGGCCGGGCAGGCGTTCGCCCAGAAAACGGACAACACCGGCAAACCCGTCCAGGGCTTTCCGTTCTACGTCTATACGGACGGTTTCAGCCGCTCCAACCATTACGTTCCCAGCGGCTGGATGGGGGACGCCGTGGACATGAAGTTTACGGATAAATGGGCGTCCAACCAGCAGTCCGGCACCACCTGCATCCGGATCGTTTACTCCGCCAAACGCTCCCAGGGCCACGGCTGGGCCGGGATTTACTGGCAGGATCCCGCCAACAACTGGGGCGAACAGAAAGGGGGTTACAACCTGACGGGCGCCACCAATTTGTCGTTCTGGGCCCGCGGGGAGAAGGGCGGAGAAATGATGGAAATCAAATACGGCGGCATCAACGGCGATTATTCCGATTCGTCGCAGGGCGCTTCGGGGCCTCTATCGCTGGGCCGGGAATGGAAGAAATACTCGGTCAAACTGGAAGGCGACCTGTCCCGCATCATCGGCGGGCTCTGCGTTGTGGTGAGCCAGGACAAAAACTGGGGCGGTATCACGTTCTATCTGGACGAGATTGCCTATGAAGGACCCGTCATGACGACCGGCACAAACGCCGGTCCCACAAACGCCGCCGCCACGAACCGCTGACAGGGCTTCAAACCGGTTCCTCGCACCTGCCGGAGCCGTCGAGGGGACCTATCACGGCCCCCTCCGGCTGTTTTCCCGGTCTGTTTACTTTTTCCTGCGCACGGCGGGTTTTCGGGCCGCCGGTTTCACGGGCGCGTAGGGGTTGATCTTGGACCAGTAAATGCCGTCCAGATAATAGACCGCGCCCTTGTTGTAATCGTCTTCGTCGGTGTTCCACATGAAATACTGGGATATCTTTGTGAAATCGATATTGGTGCAGGCCGAAAGCGGCAGGATCACTTCCCGCCAGTTGGTCGCCCCCTCGATATATCCGTATTTCGCCATGTTCGTGGCGGTAAACCAGAACTCGGCGGAAGTCCCGCTTTTGATTCCAACGCGGAACGCGCGGCCGCCCTTGTACATGAACCGCAGTGTCCCGTTTTTATATTCGCTCATGTCCCGGGTGGTGCGCGCCGGATGGGGCCTGATCCCGATGCCAGCCCAGCGCCCCGTACCGATAATTCTCCAGGCGTTCATGCCCTCTCCCGCGCCTTTGACCAGATCCACGACTTTCGCGTTCCCGTGATGGTCGGACCAGATGTCCAGCTTGGTGTCGGAATCCCACTGGATGGCCACTTCCACGGTGTCGCTGTAAATCCCGAAATTCGTCTGGACAACGCGGATCTTGCGCGGCCCGCTGTAATACTTGGACCAATGGATGTTGTCAACGCGGTACGACAGGTTGGGGATCAGCCCCCGGGAAGAGTCGGACGCGAACATGAAAAAGTAGCTGATGTTCGTGAAATCAATGCCGGAGAAAAGCGACAGAGGGATCTTGATCTCCTGCCAGCGGTTGTCTGCCGCGAACCCGAAATCCTCCAGGGCGGAGGAAAAGAGCCAGGATTCCGTGTTGGTCCCGCTCTTGATGCCGACCTTGAAACCGGCCGTTCCCTTGTACAGGAAGTTCAGGCTCCCGTTTGTGAACGCGTTCATATCCACGTAATTTTTTACGGGAAAAACCTTGACGCCCATGCCCAGCCACGTCTGTCCCTGGGCCGTGAATTTCCAGGAATGCGACCCTTCCGCGTAGTCCCTGGTGTCGTTTGAAAGGATCATTCCCCTCCAAATTTCCGTAGTCACGTTCTTTCCCCATTCCACGCCCATCGGCAGAGTTTCGGAAAAAACGCCGAAAACCTCGTTATCCGATACCGGCGCTCCCTCTCCGGCTTCCTGCGCGGACAGAATGACCGTGAAGACCAGACCCGCGACAACAGCGGAAAAGATCCTGCGGATTGACATGGCGACCTCCCCATAAAACCCGTTCCCGGGACGAACGATTATTTTATTTCAAACTTCCCGATTACGCAATAATGTATCTCTCCCGCGAGGAAAATCAAGCGTGAAATGGGGCGAACAATTCTGCACATTTGTTTGTGCAGAATGCAACCCGGCCTGTCTGCCCGTTCTGAACTCCGTTCCTTGACAAACAGTCGCCGCATATTAAGATATACGACTATGATAATGCCCGATCTGTTGAACAGTGCGGACTTGATTTCCGCTCCAACAAGGTTATATTGATCGTTGAAAACGCCGGACGGCAAGCCGCCCAGATCAAGACGGTTTTTGGGCGGCCGGACGCGGACCGTGAATTCGTTTAACGAGTATAAGAGGGTATATAAAGGAGGAGTCAAATGAAAAGGATGGCTATCTTTGTTCTGTCCGTGTTGTTCCTGTCCGTGTCCTGGATCGTCGCCCAGGACGCCTCTCTCAAAGGCACGAAGGTCAAGGGGTTCCCCTTCTTCGTGTATCATGACGCGTTCCATAAGACCAACCATTACCTGCCCAGCGGCTGGATGGGCGACTACGGCGACATCAAGTTTTCCGACAAGTGGGCCACCAACCCCAAGTCCGGAAAAACCTGCATTCAGATCAAGTACACCGGCGAACGCAAACAGAGCGCCGGATGGGCCGGGATCTACTGGCAGAACCCCGCCAACAACTGGGGCAACGCCAAGGGCGGCTACGACCTGACCGGAGCGAAAGCGCTCACCTTCTGGGCCCGCGGGGAGAAAGGCGGAGAACTGGTGGAATTCAAGTGCGGCGGCATTGCCGGAGAGTACCCGGATTCCATGGTCGGAACCACGGGGCCCCAGGAACTCACCAAGGACTGGAAACTGTATGCCATTGACGTTTCCCAGGACGACATGAGTTATCTGAACGGCGGTTTTTGCTTGGTCTTCTCTGGAGATTCCAACCCCGACGGACTGACTTTGTATCTGGACGACATCGCTTACGAAGCGAAAGCCCCGGCCCCGGCCAAAAAGTAATTATTGACGGAGATGTTTCGGGGGTATTCCTTCGGGAATACCCCCTTCATCAAACAGACGGAAAATGAATCCGGACAACGGTCCGCCGCGTTCCACCGGGAGTTTTTCATGAGAACCTTGTCGGCCGTATTTCTTTTTTTAGTCATGGCGCTGCCCCTGCCTGCGTATAAAATCCAGATCGTCAAATCTCCCGTCACGGGATGGACGCTCACGGACGACAGCGGAAACCCGTTTTTGATGCGCGGCGTCTGCTACTCCCCCACCCCCATCGGCCGGGGCGTGTGGGACGTGAACCTCTACAGCGACGACCCCAGCATCCGTTTCGTGGACGCGGAAAAAATGCAGCTCATGGGCGTCAACACCCTGCGCATCTATCACCCGGGCCGCGAAACCGAAGGCACGCAGAAATTCATCCGGCAACTGCACAACCTGTATTCCATTTACACGCTTTTTCCCCTGCCGCTGGAAATGCAGGGCGCCGATTTTTCTTCCAAAAACTACCTGGCCAGCGTCCGCAAACAGATCCTCCGGATGGTCCGCGACTACAAGGACACTCCCGGGATCATCGTCTGGCTGATCGGAAACGAGATCGACTACTTCTTCACTGACGACAAGGCGTTCTGGGACAATAAGGAGATCCGCGCCCAGACGTCCCCGTTCCGGAAATCCGTGGCCCGGGCCAAAATCGTGCTGTCTTTCGTGAACGAACTGGCCCGCGAAATCAAGGCCATTGACCCGAACCATCCCGTGGGCGTGTCGCTCGGAAAGCAGGATTATTTCAACATTCTTGCCGAAACCATCCCGGACGTGGATTTCGTGGGGCTGAATTTCTACCAGGGAAAAACGTTTTCCAGCGTCTGGTCGCAGGCGCGGCGTTTCGACAAACCCGTCCTGATCACGGAGTTCGGGATCGACGCCTGGAACACCAAAAAAGACCGCGAGGACGAGGACACCCAGGCCAAATTTCTGGTCAGCCTCTGGAAGGACATCGAACGCAATTCCGCCGTGGCGCCGGTTACGAAACCGAACGCGATGGCCATTGGCGGCTGCATTTTCGAGTGGACGGACGAGTGGTGGAAGGCCGAAGGCGGAAACCCGTCCGTCCAGGAAACAGCGGGCCAATGGGTCAATCCGTCCTGGCCGGATTTCGTAGAAGGAAAGCCCAACGTCCAGGAAGAATGGTTCGGGATCATCAGGATTGAAAAGTGCGATAACGGCGGAATTGACAGACGCATCCCCCGCAAGGCCTATGACAGCTTCAAGGAACTCTGGAACCCCGCCTCCGTGGCGTCCAGAGTTGCTGAGAAATCCGGAACGGAAAATCCTACCCCTCCGGAAGCCCGCACCGAGCCCGGCTCTACCGCGGTCAAGCCTCCGGAACCGGACGTTGAAACCCAGCCCGACCAGGAGCCCTCGATCGACCCGGATCTTTACGAGGACGTGACCGAGTAAACCGGCGGGGGATGGCTGTGAAAACCGGCATACTGGGCGGCGCTTTCAACCCGCCGCACCTCGCTCATCTGGCGCTTTTCCGGACGGCCATGACGCGCTTCGGTCTGGAACGTTTTTTCTTCATTCCGTCGGGAATTCCGCCGCACAGGACCATCCAGCCCGTCTGGGACAACGCAACCCGGCTCCTCATGGTCCGCGTGGCCGCTTTCGAGATCTCCCCGGACAAACTGGAACAATCGCTCAACACCAGCGGGGCCTGGACGGGATTTCTCCTGTCTTACCGCAAAAGTTACGCGCAGGGCCATGATCCCAGGGTGAGCGTGTCGGACCGCGAACTGGCCCTGTCTTCCACGGCATATACCATTGACACGGTCCGGGGCTTGAAAAATGAACATCCCGGGATGGACATCCATCTGGTCATGGGAATGGACCAGGCGACCGTTTTTGACACCTGGAAGGAATGGGAAAAAATCCCCGATTTCTGCCGCGTCTGCGTGACTGGCCGGGCGGGCGGGGACGACCGGGCAACCCTGAATCGCTTCCCTTTTATGGAGTTTTTTGACACGCCCCCCATGAATATTTCCTCAACCCTCATACGCGAAAAATGGTCCAACCGTCAAAGTCTGGAGGGTCTTGTGCCGAAAATCATAGAGGAATTCCTGAACGCCCTGAGGGAGTCAGAGACTTGAAAAAGGCCGTTATTCTCGTTTTCGGGGCACTGCTTCTCGCGACGACTGTCAACTGCACAAAACGCCCCGTCAAGCCCGCCAGGCAGCCGGGCGCTCAAACGCAGGACCAGTCCGTAACCGGCTCAGGACGCCCGTTATCCGGAGGCGTCAACCTGGCAGACGCGACCCGGAAATTTTTTAAAAACACTTTCTCCGGTTTTCAGGGATTCGGAAAACCCGTCAAGCTGGACAGGAATTCCGCCCTGATGGGCATGGCCCTGATCGGGACCGTGATCCTGGGATTCCTGGTCTATTACCAGAACAGGCCCCAAAAGGCGCCGCGCCAAGGCGGCCGATCCCCCGCCCGGAAAGGCCGCTACCAGATCTGAACCGCCGCCACCTGTTCCCTCCGCAACCCAATCACAAACACTCCGGACGCCGTGCCGGGACCGTTTTTGACTTTCCCCCGCCCCGCCTGTAGAATAGTGAACCCCTCATTCTTGGAGACAGACATCCCATGCATGACCGGATCACCGTCAAGGGCGCGCGCGAACACAACCTGAAGAACCTTTTCATCGAGATCCCCCGCGACAAGCTGGTGGTCGTGACCGGCGTTTCGGGAAGCGGCAAGTCCTCCCTGGTGTTCGACACCATCTACGCGGAAGGCGAGCGCCGGTATCTCGAGTCCCTTTCCACCTATGCGCGCCAGTTCCTGGGCGAGATGAAGAAACCGGACGTGGACACGATCGACGGTCTCTCCCCCGCCATTTCCATCCAGCAGCAGAGCGTACACGCCAACCCGCGCTCCATCGTGGGAACCGTAACGGAAATCTACGACTACTTCCGCCTGCTGTGGGGAACGGTGGGAACCCCGGTCTGTCCGGTGTGCGGCAAGGACCTGCGGTCCACCACCGTGGATGAGATCGTGGACTCGGTGATGCACGCGGGAAAACAGGGCGAGCGGTTCCTGGTCCTTTCGCCCAAGGTCCAGGACAAAAAGGGAACGCATGCCGATCTGTTCGCGGAAATGCGCGGCGACGGGTTCGCCCGCGTGCGCGTGGACGGGACCATCCATGACCTGGAAGACGACTCCGCATTCAAGCTGGACAAGAACAAAAAACACTCGATCGAAATCGTGGTGGACCGTCTCACGCTGGACCCCAAGAACCGGACCCGCATCGCGGATTCGATCGAAACCGCGCTCCGGCACGGCGGCGGCCTCATGAGCATTGTCTGGAACGACCGCCGGGAAGAAAAGGTTTATTCCGAAAAACTGTACTGCCCGGAAGACGACGTGAGTTTCCCGGAGATTTCGCCGCGCATGTTTTCATTCAACGCCCCCCACGGCGCCTGCCCGGAGTGCGGCGGATTGGGGGAAAAACTCGAATTCGACGAGGACCTGATCGTCATTCCGGAAAAAAGCGTCAACGACGGCGCCATCCGGAGCCACCCGCCCACTCAGGCGCACTGGATGAGCTACCTGACGGCGCTCGCCAAAAAACACAAATTCTCCCTGGACAAGCCCTACGGGTCGCTGCCCAAATCCGTCCGGAAAATCATCATGCACGGGGACGAAAGCCGCCTCTCCGTGCACTACAAGAGCGACCGGTTCGACTTCACCACCACCTCCTCCTACGAAGGCGTGATCCCGAACCTCAAGCGCCGATATTTTGAAACGAAATCGCCCGATATGCGGGAGTGGCTGGAATACTACATGAAGTCCGTGGACTGCCCCGTCTGCCACGGCGAACGGCTGAAGAAGGAAAGCCTGTCGGTCAGGATCGGCGGAAAAAACATCATGGACGTCACGCGCATGAACGTGGAGGAGTCCGGGCTTTTCTTCCGCGAACTGGACAAGACCCTGACGCCCAACCAGAAAACCATTTCCGAACGCGTCTTAAAGGAAATCCACAAGCGGCTGAAATTCATCACGGACGTGGGGCTGGATTACATCACGCTGGACCGGAAAGTGAGCACGATATCGGGCGGAGAATTCCAGCGGATCCGCCTGGCCACGCAGATCGGGTCCGGGCTCATGGGCGTGCTCTACGTGCTGGATGAGCCGACCATCGGCCTCCATTCGCGGGACACGGACCGCCTCATCACGACTCTGGAGAAACTGCGCGACGCCGGCAATACCGTCCTGGTGGTGGAACACGACGAGGAAACGATCTGCCGGGCGGACTGGGTAGCGGACATAGGCCCCGGCGCCGGCATTTACGGCGGAAAACTGGTGGCCCAAGGCGCTCCCGAAGAAATCAAGAACAATCCGGAATCCCTGACCGGGAAATATTTGTCCGGAAAAATCCACGTTCCGATCCCGAAGACCCGCCGGCCCGGGAACGGCAGGACGGTGACCGTCCGCGGCGCCGCGGAACACAACCTCCAGGGGATCGACGCGGCCTTCCCGCTGGGCAAGCTCGTGGCCGTCACGGGCGTGAGCGGTTCGGGCAAATCCACGCTCGTGAACGACATCCTCTTCGCCGCGCTGGACCGTTCGATCAACCGGTCAAAACTGATACCCGGCAAACACGAAAAAATCGAAGGTTTGGCCCATATCGACAAGGTGATTGACATTGACCAGAGCCCCATCGGCCGCACGCCCCGGTCCAACCCCGCCACCTATACCGGTGTGTTTACCGAAATTCGCGACCTGTTCGCGGAGCTTCCGGAATCCAGGGCCCGCGGTTACAAGGCGGGGCGTTTTTCCTTCAACGTCAAGGGCGGACGCTGCGAGGCCTGCGAGGGCGACGGCGTGATCCGGGTGGAAATGCACTTCCTGCCAGACGTTTACCTGACCTGCGACGTCTGCGGCGGGAAACGCTACAACCGCGAAACGCTCCAGATCCTCTTCAAGGGAAAATCCATTGCGGACATTCTGGACATGACCGTGGACGAGGCCGTGCCGTTTTTCGAAAGGATCCCCGTTTTGAAACGCCGGCTGGAAGTCCTGGAGAGCGTCGGCCTGGGTTATATCCATCTGGGACAGTCGGCCACCACGCTCTCCGGCGGGGAAGCCCAGCGCATCAAACTGGCCCGCGAACTTTCCAAGGTCGGCACCGGCAACACGCTTTACATCCTGGACGAACCCACCGTGGGCCTGCACTTCGACGACGTGAGAAAGCTCATCGCCGTCCTGCAGACGCTGGTGGACAAGGGCAACACGGTGGTGGTGATCGAGCACAACATGGACGTGATCAAGGTGTCGGACTGGATCATCGATCTGGGACCCGAGGGCGGCTCCAAAGGCGGACGGATTGTCTGTGAAGGCCCGCCCGACGCGGTCCTGAAGTGCCCGGATTCCTACACGGGCCGCTACCTGGACAAATACCTGAAGGACGTGAGGCAGAAATACGAATGACGGCGCGCCGCTTATTCCAGGCCCTCCTGACGGGATTTTTATTCTGTTTCCCGGGCGGACTGCGCGGATTTGAATTCGTGATCCTGAAATACAAGGGCGGGGATTACTACAACGCGCGGGCGGGTGTCGAAAACTTCCTGGGCGAACTGCGGAAACGCACCACGGTGGAGACCTCCCCCAAACCGCCGGAACTGTCCCTGGACGACGAGGCCGTTTTCCGCCGCGTTTTCCTGTTCCTGAACGGACATTTGCCGGTCTCCTTTTCTCCCGCCGAACGCGCCAACCTCAGGAAATTCATCGAAGGCGGGGGCTTTCTTTTCGCCAATGACGACTACGGCATGGACGAATCCTTCCGCAGGGAAATGAGGGATATTTTCCCGGAATACCCGCTGAGGGAAATCCCCTTCGATCACGCGGTTTACCGTATCTTATATTCCTTTCCGCAGGGCATACCCAAAGTCCACGAACACGATGGCGGGAGAGCCCGCGCGTACGGGATATTCATCCGGGGCCGGTTGGCCGTCTTTTACGCGTTCAACACCGATATTGCCGACGGCTGGGACTTTGCCGAAGTCCACAATAATCCGCAGGAAACCCGGGAAGCGGCCATCCGCATGGGCGTCAATATCGTCCTGTACGCCCTGAGTCATTGACCTCCGGGCGGCCACAGGCCGTCATCCTTAATGGCGCATCCAAAAAATCGGCGCCGATGGCGGGCCTATGACGCGCTACCCGCCCAAAAATGACAAAATCCGGCTAACACCGTATCATAATGTTCAAAACCCGCAGGAATATAAACAAGGAGAGCTTCATGAAAACCAAGATGATCCCGCTGATCGCGGTTCTATTCTTTGCCGGCGCCGTTACGAACCCGCTTTCCGCCCTGGACACTGAAAAGCCGGAAAGCGGCGTGCTGAAAATCATTCCCCGCATTGAACTGGGCTACCTGGGTGTTCTGTCCCATCTGTACCGCGTGGGCAAAGAAGCGGACGGCAACTCGAACTTCAACTTCATTACCCAGGGCGGGCAGGACATCCTGTTCCCCTATTCCCGGCTGTGGATTGACACCGTGCTCTGGAACCGGCACCGGGTTTCCTTCCTTTACCAGCCGCTCACCGTCAGCACGCGCACGGTCTCGGGCCGCAACGGCACCGGTCCCATCCAGATCGACGGCGTGAATTTCGGGACGAACGCGGTCAACATCATCTACGGGTTCGACTTCTACCGCGTCAGTTACACCTACGACTTCATCGCCAACGGCGTCACCGAACTCTGCGCAGGCCTGAGCATCCAGATCCGCAACGCCAACATCGTTTTCGAATCGCTGGACGGCTCTCTCCGCACGGTCCAGAACAACATCGGCATCGTGCCCATCCTCAAGTTGCGGTTCTCCCACTGGTTCTTTCCGCTTCTGGGCGTGGAATTCGACGGCGACGGATTTTACGCGTCCAGCGCCTTCTTCAACGGCGCCTCCCGCCCGTTCGAGGGCTGGATCTGGGACGCGGCTGTGAGCCTCAAGACACGGCTGGTCCAGCGGACCACGGCTTTTCTGACCGTCCGGAGCATCGGCGGCGGCGCCAACGGCTCCAACGCCTACGACAACGTGGCCGCGACCAAGAGCACGCTCTCCGAAACCTACAACGCCCTGGCCACGATCGCCGTCACTGCGGGATTCTCGATCGACCTGGATCTCTGAAATTTTTTGACCCGAAAAGGCAATGCCGCCCCCGCGAGTCGCGGGGGCGGTTTTTTTATCCGCGGCCCGGCAGGCCGGCCCGGCCTGCCGGGCCGTTCAGGGTTTGCGGACTTCGATCTGGATTTCGTTCTTGCGGAAAAACGGGGGCACGAACGGCGGGTTGTAACGCGCGACGACGGGTTCTCCCGCCGGTTTGAGGCCCCGGTCTGCGATATAACGCATGAGCTGATCTGTCCTGCGCCGAAAATTCCGGTCAGACCAGCCGCCGGAAAACACGATCACAGCCATGGTCCTGGCCGGCACTTTTGAAAACCTGATCGACGGATCCAGAGGAACCGGCAGCGTTTCCAGACCATATTCGGAAGGCATCATGAAGGAAACGCGCCAGGAGTCGTCCTGTTTCTGCTGCACAACGGGGGATGTCATGGAGATCTTTTTGCTTTGTCCCGCTTTCTGCTGGGCAACCGGAGCGGTCATGGATATGCCTGAGCGGCCCTTATTCGCCCCGAAGATATAACCGCCCAGCCTTCCGAACGCATCGTTTCCGGCATCATGGAATGAACCGGTAACGGTGACTTCGGCAATGATATAGGGTTCGTATTCCCGGATCTCGAACGGCCGGGCCCTTTCCAAAACCCGGTAACGGGGTTGTTCCAGCGCCATGTTTCCTCCGGGCAGCAGGATTCAGGGGTTAGGATCAAGGATCTAGGCTCTAGGGTTTAGGGTCTAGCATTCAGTTGACGGAATCTCAGTCTGGTTTCTATCCCCTGAACCCTAAATCCTGAATCCTGAATACTATTCCATCCGGCAGGCGCGCTTGACCAGTTCCTCCCGGAGTTTTTTCTGCGTCGTTTTGGACAGGTCGAACTGGCGGCAGAATTTCCCGTCCACCAGCTCGATGATAAAGTCGGCCTTCAGGGCGATGTCCCGGTCGTGTGTCACCATCACGAGCGTGGTTCCTTTTTCCCTCACGATCTCTTTCATGAGGTCCAGGACGCTCTCGCCGGTTTCGTGGTCCAGGTTGCCCGTGGGTTCGTCGGCAAACAGGATTTCGGGCTCGTTGATGAGCGCCCGGGCAATGGCCACACGCTGCTGCTGGCCCCCGGACATCTGGCCCGGGAATTTGTGCGCGATTGAATCGATCCCGATCCGCTTCATGATTTTCAAAGCCCTGTTCTTCAATTCCGCCGACGCGCTCCCGGACCGGATCCAGACCGGCATCAGGACGTTTTCCAGGGCCGTGAACTCCGGCAGGAGGTAATGGAACTGGAACACGAAACCCATTTCCCGGTTGCGGAAATTCGCCACCGCATCGGCTGAAAGCCCGGATATGCGTGTGCCGTTGATGACTACGTCGCCTTTTGTCGGTTTGTCCAGGAAACTGATCAGGTTCAGAAACGTGCTCTTCCCGGACCCGGACGGCCCGATGATGGCGGTGAAAGACCCCCGCCGAATCTCGACGTCCACACCGTGAAGCACCTGGGTCTTCACGGTGTCCCCGTACACCTTGGTCACGCCGCCGGCCGTGAGGATGAAATCGCCGGATTTGTTACCCATTGCGGATCACCTCTATGGGCGAAAGCTTCGCGGCGCGCCGGGCGGGCAGGACCGCGGCGATGGACGAGGACACTATGGCCAATCCGGCCGGTGTGAGAATACGCACGGGGCTCATGTCAAACTGGAAAGACAGCGTCCGGCCGGCGGTGGCCATGAAGAGACTCGCCAGCCCGAAACCCAGAAAAGCGCCCAGAACAGAACCGATCACGCCCAGGATAAGGCCCTGGAACAGGAAAATCAGCGCCGCGCTGCGGTTGGTGGTTCCCATGGCCTTGAGAATGCCCAGCTGCCGGGATTTCTGCACCGCGGAAATGCCCAGGACGCTCGCGATGCCGAGCGTGATGGAAAACAGGACGAAGAAATTGATCGTGTCGGAGGAGGAACTCTGGGACCGGAGCGCCACCAGGAGCTGGCGGTTCCGCTCCTGCCAGCTTTCCAGTTTGACGCGCGAAAAGGATCCGGCATGATCCGCGACAACCCGGTTGGCACCGAAGACATCCGCGATCTGCAGTTCCACCTGGGACACGCCGTCCAGACCGAAGAACGTCCGGGCCCGGTCCAGCTGGAGGAAGACGGTGTTGTTGGCCTCGGCGGAACCCAGATCAAAAACGCCCCGGATGGTGCAGACAATGCCCGCGCCCGTGTTGTTGCGGAGGAAAAACCGGTCCCCCGAGCGCAGCACCAGACGGTCCGCGAGCGTTTTGCCGATGAGTACGCTGTCCCCGGCGATCGCGGCCGTGCCCTGGACCAGGTTGGCCGGGATCTTGTAAATTCCGAAACCGTCCTCCGGGATCACGCCCTTCACAATCACGGCCACGGACGCTCCGCTGCGTTCCACAAAGCCGGCGCCGTTCACCACGGCCGCCACGGCCGTCACGCCGGGCACTTTCCGGAAGTAATCCACGTAGGTCTGCCAGGAGAGGATCTGGGTCCGCTCGGAATAGAGCGGAGCGCGCCCGGCCTTTTCCGACCCGCTTTCGGCGGCGGCGACCGGCGCCGGCGTCACGTCCGGCGGCAGCACGCGCACATGCGGCGCGTTGCCCACGGTGCTCTGGATCAGATTCTGCTGAAGACCGCTGATCAGGGATGAAAGAAAAAACTGCACGGCCACGCCCACGGCTATGCCGAAAAGAATCATGAGGGTCTGGTTTTTTCCCTTGAGGAGAAACCGCAGAGCCACGCGGAATTCGTAGGACACACCCCTCATTTTCCGGCGCTCCCGGATTTCACTTCCTTCCCGAGTTTCACTTTCGGGCCCATTCCCGGCGCCGGGAGAAGGATTTTCGAACCCGCCTTGAGCTCTTTCACGACCACCCACTGTTCGCCGATCACGTCATAATCCCGGAGTGGAATCCGCTCCGCGCCCGCGTCCGTCCAGATCCAGACGCCCGGTCCGCCGTTTTTGTCCACGAATCGCGACGGAACGGCCAGTTTCTGGCGATAGGTCCCGGCAGAAACTTCCACCGTGCCCGTCATGCCGAACTTGATGTAGGGTTTGGCGTCCCGAATGCGGAACTTCAGGTTGCAGGTACCCTTCTGTGCGTCCACGAGCGTGCAGACATAAGTGATGTCCGCCCGGACACGGTCCTGCGGATAGGCGTCGAAGGATATAAGCGCCGTCATGTTTGTGGCAAGGAACGGCAGTTCCTTCTGGTCCACCTCCGCTTCCATGACCCAGGGTTTCTGCTCGATCACGGTCGCCACGGTCGATCCGGCAGAAAGCGTCTGGCCGTTCTGGACGGCCACCCGTGACACAACCGCGTCGTAAGGTGAAACGATGCGCCTGTCCTCCACCGCCTGCTGGGCCAGTTCCACCTGTGTCTTCTGGACGGATATCTGCTGGGAGAGTTCCGCGACGGGGCCGCTCGACTCGTAGGAATCCAGCGTAATCTTGACCTGGTTAAAGGCTGACAAAGCGCTCTGGTAACGGTTCTGGGCGCCTTCGAGTTCCACGCGGGCGATCACGTTGGAGGCGAAGAGTTCGTTCGCGCGGTCCAGGTCAAGCCGCGCCTTGTCCAGGTTCGCCTGGGCCTGGTTTTTCTGCTCCCGCAGCTTGGGGAGCTGTTCCCGCACCGCGTTGGTGAGTTTCAATTGTGTCGCGGAGAGGTTTTTTCTGGCTATGTCCAGATTCTGTCTCTCGGTAAAATCGTCCAGTTGAACCAGGAGCTGTCCGGAACGGACCCGTTGTCCGTCCCCGACGGCCACACGGGACACCCGGCCGCCCGCGGACAAAGTCATATCCAGGGGCTTGGGCTCGCTCACCGCGCAGGAAGCCAGAATGGAATAGTTGATATCGACGGGCTGGAGGATGTAGTAATCCGCCGCTTTGGAGCCGCACCCGGCCAAAAATGCCGTCAGGGCTACCGCACACAGGGCATACCGAGTCAACATATCCATCCTCCAACAGATGTTAAGGGAGAAATCAATTTTATGGTCAGTCAGCAGAATATGCAAAAATCAAACCGGGAATGACACCATGAAGCCAATACGGCAACAGCTGTTTCTCAAAACATGTGCTGGTGGTTTCCCTGGCTCCCGGTTTCCGGCTACCGGCGCTGAAATCCTGGCCCCTAAATCCTAACTCCTGAACCCTAACTCCTGAACCCAGATCAGGCCTTGAACATGGACAACAGCATCTTGCTGGGCGTCAGGGCCTTCAGGGCGTGGGGAATGCCCGCGGGCATGATCAGATAACGCCCCGCGCCCACCGTTACGGTCTTGTCGCCGATCTCGATCTCCAGCTCCCCTTCCGCCACGGCCACGCCGGCGTCAAACGGGGCGGAATGTTTTGAGAGAGCCTGCCCCTTGTCGAACGCGAAAAGTGTCACGGTCCCGGAAGGCCCCTCCAGCAGGGTCCGGCTCACCACGGCATTGGGCGATACGGCAATATCCTGCCGCACGTCCAGCGGTTCGAGATTCTGAAGTTTCTGGTCCTTTATCATGTCTTTCTCCTTTTTCATCCTGAATATTCAACTGAAACACCGGCCGGTTTTGGTCCGATCACAACGGTCCGTCTCCTGACCGCACCGGTAGCAGATCTCGTTCGTCAGTTTGCGCCCTTCGAAATATTCCTGAACGTTCGAAAGCGTGGTGTCCGCAATGTTGGTCAGCGCCTCCCGCGTAAAAAACGCCTGATGACTGGTCACCAGCACGTTCGGGAACGTGAGAAGCCGGGCCAGCGTGTCGTCCTCCACGATCTGGGCGGAAAAGTCCTCAAAAAAATACTCGCTCTCTTCTTCGTACACGTCCAGCCCCGCGGAACCGATCTTTCGGCTTTTGAGCCCCCGGATCAGGTCCCGGGTCTCGATCAGCCCGCCGCGGCTGGTGTTCACGATCATCACCCCGTCCTTCATTTTCCCGATGGACCCCGCGTTGATCATGTGGCGGTTATCTGGCGTCAGCGGGCAGTGCAGCGTGATCACGTCCGATTCGCGGTAGAGCGTGTCCAGGTCCGTGTAGGAAAATCCCGCCTCCCGGGCATGGGCGTGGTCCGGAAACGGATCGTACGCCAGGACTTTCATGCCGAACCCCTTGAGAATCGCGATCATGACCCGGCCGATCTGCCCCGTCCCCAACACGCCGGCGGTCTTGCCGTGCATGTCGAAACCCAAAAGCCCCTGGATGGTGAAATTATTGTCCTGGGTCCGGTAATACGCCTTGTGGATCTTCCGGTTGAGCGACAGCATCATGGCCGCCGCGTGTTCCGCCACAGCATAGGGCGAATAAGCCGGCACGCGCACAACGTGGATCTTTCCGAAAGCGGCCTTGAGGTCCACGTTGTTATAGCCCGCGCAGCGCAGGGCGATCAGCCGGATCCCGTAGCCGGAGAGGGCCTCCGCCACCGGGGCCGTGACGCGGTCGTTGACGAACAGGCACACCGCGTCATACCCCTGCGCCAGCGGCAGGGTATCGGGCGCAAGATGCGCTTTGTAATACTTCAATTCAAATCCGAAGCGGGCGTTCGCCGCGTCGAAAAACTCGCTATCGTAGGGTTTTACGTCGAAAAACGCGATGCGTTTCGGGGGCATAACGGCCTCCCGGCCTTTTTGGCCTATTCCCAGTCCAGGATGCGGCGCTCGCCGGACAATTTTTGAATCTCCGTCACGTCCTGGCTCACTTCCACGGTGCCCAGATATTTTCCGTCAGGCCCCTTCACCGGGAAATACTGGATCAGGATCAGTTTTCCGTGCATGTTGATCCAGAATTTCGCCTCGGTCCGGCTCCCGTCCCGGAAACCGTCCAGGATCTTCCGGACAATGTGGACGCTTTTCGGCGGGTGGCATTTCTCCACGTGACGGTCCAGGTCCATTTTCGTGCGGGGAAAGATCCGGCCCTCCCGGGGAGTGTTGAAGAATTTCACCCGGTCCTCGTGGTTCACGAAAGAAACGTCCACGGGCAGGCTGTCGAAAACCGCCTCGATGGCTTCCACGCCCAGTTCTTTCAGGTTCATGATGATCCTCCCTTATTAATCCAGCTCAAAATAACCCAGTTGATCGCATTCGGACTTGATGTCCTTCCATTCCGCTTTCGTGATGACTTCCAGCGCCGTCATATAGAGGATGTGTTCCTCCTTTTTGGTATGTGCGGAAAACTGTTCCAGAAGCCGGAGGGACAGCTGCCCCATGATTTTAACGAATTCCGCAAAGGGCATCAAGGTTCGTTCGCGGACAATTCTCTGCATCTCCTTCTTGACGTCCTTCATTTCGCCGTGTTCGGCCCACATGATGGCGGGGGGTTGCTCCACGCCGTGCTTTTCCAGAACCGGAAAAAGCGTGTTTTCCTGGCGGACGTCGTGACTTTCCGCCTGGCGCAACCTGTCCAGCAGGCGCTCCATCTCGGCCAGTTCGGCGGCGGCCGCTTCGTACGACCCCTTTGTTCGCGCCGATTTGACCGCCTCGCGGAGTTTTGACTCCTGATCAATGATCCACATGTGTTCCAGATGAAACCGGTGGAGAGGATGGTCCTCCGGAACGTCGAGCTTCGTATTGGAAATCGCGTCCTGGAAAAGCATCAGGTGCACGTCGCACGAGCTCATCAGGTCTTCCCGCGAAAAGCCCTCATTCACCAGTTCGTTTTCCGCCATGGCGATCAGGAGCGGATTGGCTTTTTTGATCACGTCCTTGAATTCCCGCTTGTATTTTTCCAGCGTCTCGTCGTCTTCGGTGCACTTCAGCTGCTTCATCAGGCGCTTGATCTCTTCCTTGGTCTGGTCCATGGCATTCTTGTCCGTTGCATTGGTCATGGTGTTTCCTCCTCGTTCCCGGTAAAAGCACTATTTTCTGATAAATGTCACCCGGTAATCGCCTTCGGGTGTCCTTTCCGCCCA
>CAYMRH010000021.1:0-1919 GCA_964392785.1 uncultured Brevinematales bacterium | reverse complement strand
GCCACCGTGTTGAAGATGACGGGATTGTTCAGACGCGCGAATTTCGGCGAGAGCTCCAGCAGCCTGGTCCTGATCCGGCCGTCCCGTTTCACCAGGTCGTAAATGGTATCGGTTTCGGCAATCATTTTTCCTTCCACGTCAGGAGACCATCCCGCTTTCTTCAAAAATCCGGAAAAGGTCTTTTTCCTCTTCCTCCATGCGGGTCTTGAGGCGGGTCAACAGCGCGGCATAATCCTGCATGAAGACCGTCCCCGAACTGGAATCGGAGTATTTGGCGAAGAAAGCCCGTGTCTGTTCCGTCACCGATCTCATTTCCCTGACAAAGCGTTCCGTGATGTTTTTCAGGACGGGGTCGCGGTCCGCGTGTTTGAGAAGAACGGGATAAAGTTTTTCGTCCTCTTCCCTCAGGTGATCCTCGAACAGTTTTTTGGCCGCGAACAGGTTTTCCTTCCACTGCCGGCCCGAAATTCCCTGTCCGGAGCGGAAGGCCTCCAGCCTGCCCAGGAGTTCGGCGTGATCCCGCTTGAGTTTTTCAACGAGTGTTTTCATAGGGCATATCCTCCCGCGGTCGTTCCGCTTCCCATGATCTTTTCCAAAACCGGCCAGAGCCGGCCGAACTCCCCGACCAGATCGCTACGGAATCCCGACATCCGCCACCGGGAGACCGTGAGCCGGAACGGGCCCAGGATCAGGTCCGCCAGGATTTCGGACGACACGTCCCTCCTGATTTCTCCGCGGCCCTGTCCCTCCCGTACGGTTTCCACAATAAAAGCCCGGTTCAGGGACACGATCTCCGCCACCCTCTCAGACAGACCCGTATGCCCCGCGAACAATTCTTCAGAAAAAACCAGAAGCGTCAAATCATGAGAATCGGAAAATTCCCGGCAACGGTCGTGGAGCAGCGAGCGGATCCGGTCCAGAGACACAGTTCCTGTGTCACGCGCTTTCCGGATGGAATCGCCCACGAGTGCGTGAAAATTCTCCAGCATGGCCTCTAAAATCTGCCTTTTCCCCCGGAAATGGCGGTAAAGGGCCGGTTCGGTCACACCCAGACTGGCCGCCAGATTTTTCGTAGTCAATTTCTCAACACCGGATTCATTCATGATTTTCATGGCTTTTTCCACGATCTCTTTCTGCCGCCCGGTAAATTCCACCTGCCCGCCTCCATGTGAGAGATTCATATATTCGTTAAATAAAGCTGTGTTAGTATTCACTAACTAATATTATACTGATTTAGTATGATATAGTCAAGTGGTTATAGTTTTTTTTCGGCCGTGTCTGTGAACCTGACAAATTTGGAAAAATAAGCTGGAGAATCGGAAAGAACAGCGACTGAACGCAACATAATTCACAAACGGGTATGAAAAAGTCCGTCCGGCGCCACTGTGTCAGTAAAAACTGAAGGTCAATAGAGTGGCGCCGGACAGGTTCTTGGGGAAGCCTTGATATGCCAATACTGGCTCAGTAATTCGAAAGCACCACGCCGTCCACGATCAACTCCGGAGTTCCCGCCACGTTTTTCTCAACATAAAAGACGACCTTGATATGACCCGTAAGATTGGTGCCCGCGAGAGTCAGATTGGTGTTCATCCAACCAACCCATGACTGAATACGGACGTTGGTGTAGTACCGCGGAATCAGATTATTTGAAGAGGAATCGCAAAGTTCCAGCAGGATATTCTTATAGTTCGGTATTGCGTCTTTTATGGACGCGGACAGCACATAAGTCTTGCCAGTCTGGTATACAACGTGCTGGGCAACGCCCGCGGCCCCGGTATTGTCCAACTGGATGGCCAGGGCCTGGACGCCGTCTGTCGCCTCGTTGGTGATGAAAATGATTCCGTCCGTTCCGAGCATGATATCCGTCGTGGTCCAGCCGCTCAACCATGTTCTGGTAGGTCACCAGGTACTGCGCGGTG
>CAYMRH010000020.1:27297-43656 GCA_964392785.1 uncultured Brevinematales bacterium | reverse complement strand
GCCCATGTCGAGAATGATGCGCGGTCCGCCGTCCGGAGTCACTTCCAGGCAGGTGGTGTTTCCGCCCACTTTGACCTTGTTCGGGTCCGGCGTCGGGATGGATCCTCGTACGCCCCAGAATTTTACTTTCATCGGGCCTCGTTATCCCTGTTCGGATTTGGAATCGATCACGATCGTGTAAGGGCCGTCGTTATCCAGCGATACGGTCATCATGGCCTGGAAGACCCCCGTTTTTACGGACAACCCCTCTTCAACCAGGGTGTCCCGGAATTTCCCGAGAAACCCGCGGGCTTTTTCGGCCGGCATGGCGTCCGAAAAAGAAGGCCGGTTGCCCTTGCGCATATCGCCGTACAGCGTGAATTGCGATACCAGCAGGATCTCCCCGCCAATGTCCCTGACCGAAAGCGAGCTTTCCTTGGCGCCGTCCGGGAAAATCCGCATCCTCGCGATTTTGCCGGACAGATAACGCAAATCATTTTCGGTGTCGGAAGCGCCGGCGGCCGCGAGGACCAGCAGGCCGCGTCCGATCCCGGAAACCGCGCGGTCTTCTACGGAAACGGAGGCCCGAAGGACCCGCTGCACCACCACCCGCATATCCGGGATAACCCCTATTTATTTCGGTTTTCAGCGAATTCAAACTTGATTTCGCGCATTTGCCCCCGTATTTCAGGGAAAAAATTGCGCAATTCCATTCCCTATTATAACTTATTTAAAAAAAAACAGCGGATTTCGTCATGCTGAATAAACCGGTTTTGGTCCCGTCCTCCCGAGTTCTTTCACTGGTTCTGATCGGGGTGATCCTGGCATTTTTCCTGGCGCTCTTTAACCGCGCGATGCCCGCGGTGGACGCCCGGGCGCTGAAACATTACTCCGAAGGCGCTTATCGCCGGTCCATAGAAGTCCTGTCCGGAAAGCTCTGGCTGTCGCCCTTCGAGAACTACCTCTTTGCCCGCAATTGGCAGGAGTTGGGGAAATGGAAAAACGCCCTGGTTTATTTCCAGAAAATCCGGCCTTCCGACCTCAAGTGGGAAAAAGCCGGCCCGTTTTTTACGGACAATCACGCCTATTACTACTCGCAGGCGCTCATGGACGCGGAAAGAAGCGGTTCGACGAATTGGCCGGTTCCGGATGTCCGGTCTCTTTCGAATGTCTGGGCCGGGGTGGGGGTTGATTCCTTCGCGTATGACTCCGTGACGGGAGTTTACTGTCACGCGCTCTGGAAAGCCCGCCTTTACGAACAGCTCACCAACGGCGTGTTCCGGGGCGTAACCAATTCCCATACGCTGTTTTTTTCCGCGTCAGCCCGGCTGGCGCTGGGGGATAAGGCCGCGGCGGGAGATTTTTTTGAATACAGGTCCAGCCGTTATTTCCCTCTGGTCGCTCCGGAACTGACCAACGGAATCGACGAATCTGACATGCTGTCCCTGACTCCGGGCCAGGCCGCCTCCGCCATCCAGGCCTTTACGGACTGGTCGCGTTACGATACGGCGGCGAAAATTCTGAAAATGCACTATTCCGTGACGGGGGACTACGACTTTTATGTCCGTAACCGGGCGGTTCTTCTACACGGTCAGGGTAAAACCGCGGCCGCGTTTGCGATTCTGCAAAAGCATTGGGACAGCGGCCGGGTCTCGGACAGGACCCTGGGAGTGTATGTGGGGCTGCTCAAGCGGAGCGGCGCCGATACCGCCCTGTTCGCGTTGCTGAAAAATGCCGTCCGGAACCGGCCCCAGTACGTGGAGGAACTGATCGAAACCGCGGCACGGCAGAAGCGGGGCCGCGAACTTCTGGACTGGGCCAGGACCGCCGGGAAAAACGGGATCATCCTTCGCCAGGAACACAAGGCCGCTGTCTTTTCCGCCCTCCTGCGGACGGACGCGAACCTGGCGCGACAATACGCGTTTACCTCCGGCATTCAGGAGGGACATTATTACCTGAATTATATCCGGGGGCTGTTTCATCTGCGGGAAGGAAACCGGAAATCCGCTTACCGTGAATTTCTGGCCGTCACCCTGTCCGCTCCCTTGACCTACGAATGGCTGGTGTCCCGCGAATACGAGCGGGCCATGCGGGGCGAGTATGCCGAAATCTACGAACCGGCCGTTGTCATCGCCCTGAAAGGCTGGGAACGGCTTTCCGAGAACGACCGCGCGGCGTTTTATCTGGGGATGGCGGAAACGGACACAAATATCTTTCAACAGATGACATCCAATGTCCGGTACGCGGGCAGTCTCTCCAACGTCCGCGCCGTCGTTGAGGAAACACTTTCGGGGCAGACTCCGGAACGCCGGGAGCAGATTGACTGGTGGCGGAACGCGAGCCGGGATTGGGTCGGCGGTTTTAACCGCGAGATCCTGAACGAGATAGACCGCGGGCAAACGGCCGAAGTCCCTGACGACCGTTACAAAACCGTTTACCAGAACCGGGACCTGTTGACCCGCCTGTCGCTGGAAGGCCCGGTCGTACTCCGGTTGAATTTTTTCCTGTCCCGGCTTCTGGGCGGGCGGCGGTACCACCCGCTGCTGGAGGAATCCGTATTCCGGGATCTCTATCCCGTCAAAGAACTGCCCCGGATCCTCGCGATCGAACCCGACACGAATACGGCCCTCTGGATCCTGGCGTCCTTCCGGGAGGAAAGTCATTTCGTGACCGGAGCGCTGTCCCGGTCGGGAGCCGTGGGGATCGCGCAGCTCATGCCCAAAACGGGAAACATCGTGAAGACGAACATGAAGAGGGAGTATTGGTCCATCCGGGACCGCGAGGACAACGTGGCGATCGGCGTGACGCATTTCAGCTACCTGTTCCGCCGTTACGGGGGCAGCGTGAACCGCGCGCTTGCGGCTTACAACGCCGGGGAGACGGTCGTGAACCGTTGGGTGAAAAATTACGACCTGCCGCCGGAACTCTGGGCGGAAGCCCTGGAACATTCGGAAACGAGAAATTACATCAAGAAGATTGTCCTGACGCGGTATTATTACGACCGGATCTACGGTTTTCCCCGTCCGGCCGGAATTTTCACGGGAACAAACCGTTAGTTGCGGTTCTCCTGTCCCATCCAGACGGTCTCCAGCACGCCCCTTTCGCGACTGACAACTGATCGCTGGCAACTGACGGTCACATATTCGGGAATTCCTTGCCCGAGAAGAGGAACCGTTTGATCTTCTTGGTGGAAGTCTTCTGGAATTCCTCCCGGCGCAGATGCCAGCCGCGGATCTTCTGGTAATCCGCCAGTCGGGCGTTGGTTTCCCTCACGTGGCGGTCCACGGTTTCCTGGACGTATTCTTCCGTCACCTTGAAGTTGTTGATGCTGCCGTAGGTGTCAAAATACTCGTAATTGGGGACAATGTAAGCGTAAATGTTTTCCCCTTTCGAATGCTGGCCCTCCGGGACTCCCAGCACCACCGATTCCAGCACGAACGGGGACGAATTGATCTGTTCCTCGATCTCCTCGGGATAGACGTTCTTCCCGCCGGGCGTGACGATGATGTTCTTCTTGCGGCCGGTAATGTAGATGTATTTCTCGCTGTCGATCCGGCCGATGTCCCCGGTGCGCAGCCAGCCGTCTTTCATGATGACTTCCCGGGTGGCCTTGGGGTTCTTGTAGTAGCCTTTCATGACGTTCGGCCCGTAAACGAGGAGCTCGCCCTGTCCGTCCGCGTCGGGGTTGTCGATCTTGGCGTCCACCTCGTCGATCAGGATCCCGACCGAATCGTTCTTGATTTTCCTGTCCACGCGGTTCACGCTGACCACGGGAGACGCTTCCGTCAGGCCGTAACCGTTCAGGAGCGTCAGGCCCAGGATGTCAAAGCCTTTCGCAACCTTGTAATTCAGGGGCGCGGCGCCGGATATGGCGAATTTGACCGTGTCCAGGTGGGCTTTTTTGCGGATGAACTTGAAAAGGGTTTTGCCGGCGGCGTTGTTCGTGACCCTGTTCAGTCCGGCGGTCAGGTAATAAAGCCCGAAGATGATCTGCTTGATCCCCGGCGGCAGGCTCCGGAGCTGTCTCATGATGCCTTCGTAGATTTTTTCGTACAGAAGCGGCACGGCGATCATGATGGTGACGTGCGTTTCGTGGATGTTGGCCAGGAGCTTGTTGGGTTTCATGCTTTCCGCGTAGGTGATCGTGGAGCCGTTGAAGAGCAGGGTAATTTCCACGGAGAATTCGAACGTGTGGTGCAACGGAAGCACGGACAGTTCCGTGTCTTCGGGACCCATGGGGACCGCGTTCGCCATTCTGGTGTACTGGTGGGCGAAATTGCCGTGGGACAGTAGAACGCCTTTGGGGCTGCCCGTCGTTCCTGAGGTGTAAATAAGGGAGGCGATATCCTCCGGGCCCACTTTCGCGCCGCGGGATTTGGACAGGAGCTTGTCCCCTTCCTCCAGCGCTTCGGCAAACGACACGATGCGTTTGTCGGATTTCTTCAGGGCGGCGTCCGCGTCGAAGATGATGAATTCCCTGATCTGCTTCATGAGTTCCGGTTCGCCGCTGATGTTGTCGTAGAGCGATTTTGAGGTGACCAGGATCTGGGTTTTGCAGTCCAGGACCAGGTTCTTGACTTCCAGGTCCGTGAGACGGGCGTCCAGGGGGACGGCCCAAACGCCGTTATACACGATGCCGAAGTAGGCCATCATCCATTCGGGGCGGTTTTCGGAATAGATGGCGACCATGTCCTCCTTGCGGAGGCCTTTGACTTTTTCCAAATAGGCGGCGAACGCCCGGGCGTTGCGCTGGTAGTCGTCGTAGGAATACTTCCGGTAATTCCCGGAATCGTCCTTGATCTGGCCGGCGATTTTCGCGCCGTAAATCCCGAAATAATCGGCCAGATTGCGCAGCGTCTTCATTTCCATGGGGCCGTACCTCCCGGTCGGATTCTTCTTTTCCGGTCAACTCGGAAAAGCCATTTTAACGGGCTCAGAGGTCAAATGCAAGCCCGGATTGCGGCGCGGCTTCCGAAATATTGACTATTCCGCGGGCAGCATTAAAATCTTTGTGGCATAATGAGTTCCCGGAGGAAAATCGCGGGGGACGGAAGGAAGTCATGGGAGAACTGGAAGAAAAGAAACAGAAGCTGGGCATCAAGGGCATGGACTATCACGAGCAGAAAGGTCTGTACAACGAGTTTGTCGATGCCGGCGGCAAGGTGGTTCCCCTCCAGGGAGACGGCAAGAGCAAAATCAACATGAAGCTTGAGGAGTGGATCCAGCGGAAAGAAGAGGAGCAGAAACGCGAGCTGGCGGCCGAGGAACGCCGCCGCCAGGAAGAAGCCGCCCGCAAGGCCGCGGCCGAACGCGCTGAACGCGCAAAAAAGGAAGCCGCCCGGCAATCCAAAGAGGCCCGTAAAACCGCCGCATCCCAGCCCCCCAAGGAGGAACTGACCCTCCAGATCGCCAAGAAGATGGCCAAAAAGAAAGAAAAAAGCCCCATGCAGGATTACTTCAGCCGTCTGGCGGCGCGGATCGTCTGCATTCTTTACGGTATCCAGACCTTATTCGGTCTGCGGTTCACCCGGTCGTTTCTGGACACGATCTACCTGGATCTTCAGAACATGATGATGGAGGCCAAGCGGATCCTGACATCCATTCTGTACCAGGACAAGGCTGTCTCCCTGGAAATCCGTTCCCGGTTGGCACAGACCGGTTTTCCCTATTACTACGAGCTTCTCTTCCGGCTGGACCAGCTCTACGACGACGAATTTTTCACCATCGTAAAAATCCTGCCGTCTGAAAAAGACCCGGTACTGAAGGCCAAACCCCACTTTCTCAAGGTCTTCCGGAAAATCCTGATGCTGAACCGATACCAGCCGTCCTTATTCAACGCGATTGATAAGGCCCTGTTCCACGAAAGAATGATCCGCTCCCTGGACGAGACTACCGTCACCCAGAACAGCCGCCGTCTCCAGAAATATTTTCAGTACCTGTTTTTCAACTTCTACCCGAAACTGACCAATCTGGTGGATTTTTACTATAAGAACGAAATTGCCGGCGGACGGAAAGTGCCGTTCCGGGATTTCCTGGGCATTTCGGACCAGGATACGATCGGGTCCCTGACGCGTCAGTGGCAGGAAGAGGAAGAACGGGAGCGCCGCCAGAGGGAGGAGGAGGAAAGGAGGAGGCAGGAAGAGCAGGCCAAGATGGCCCGCCAGAGCGCGGAAGAGGGGGAAGCGGGTCCCCGGAGCGAAGAGGAAATCCAGGCCATCCTGTCGTCTTTGCCCGATCCGGTCCGGGACGGGATCGTGATGGTCCGGCAGAACATCAGCTTCCGGGACGTTCTCCAGTATTACGCGGAAAAAAAAGACCCCCGCATGATCTTCCCGATGAACGACAAGGTCTTCCTGGCCTATTCCCTGATCGAATTTTTCGACAAGGAATTTTCGTTTTTATTCGTCTCGGTCAACGTCCAGTACAACGTGTTCACGGACCGCGGCGCCCGGCGGGACACCCGCAGCGCGCTCAAGGACCTGTATTTCAAGATAGACGATGTCATCTACAAGCGCCTGAACGAGTACCTCAAGATCCTGGTCGAGATCCGGAAAGTCAACACCAACACCTATATGCTGGCCAAGGAACAGTACGCGCGTCTCCAGCAGCTCGGGCTCCAGCGGAGCCAGATTTCCCGCAACATCCGCGTCCAGTGCGGCCAGCTGATCGACAACTTCGTGAGCCAGCTCAAGATCATCGTGGACGACTACGACGGCGAGAAACGCATCCTGCAGAACCCGGACGAAACCGTCACGTTTGACGTCCGCATTCTCGGGCAGAGACTGTCCCAGAACCAGAAAATCATCACGGTTTTCCGGAACGCGTATCTCTACGCGTCCGCGCTCCGTTACCTCATCATGACGGGCGAACTGTCGGGTTCCACGTCCACGCTCAGTCATCCGGTGTTCCTGAAGATCGAGGTTTCGGAAACCGCTCCGGAAGAGGACGACGCGGACTCCTTCGAGGTTTGACGCGGCCCGTTCTCCGGGGTTCCGGGGGCTTCATGATTTTTTCGCTTGTCCGCTGGGAAAAAATCCGCGTTCACGCCGTTCACGGTCTGCTTCTGCTAGCGGTGGCGGCGGTCCTGGCCGCGCTGTGTCTCCTGTCTTTCGCCCTTTTCAGGAACCTGTTCCTGATTGTCCTGACGGTTATTACAGCCGCGTGCGCCGCGGGGGCGGCCGTCTTTCTGGCTGTCCGCCGATGGGTCCGCGCGGCGTCGGGCGTTCCGGCGCTGATTGAACGGGAATTGTTCGGGGAGCGTCGGTTGCTGCTGGAATCCCTGGAGGAGTTCAACAAATCCTCCCGGATCCAGGACCGCGAAGCCCTGAGGCAGACGCTGGAAGATCTTGAAAAAAAACCGGCCCTGAGACGTTTTCACGAAGCCCGATGGAGGAAATTCCTGATCCAGGGGGCTGTCTGGTGCGGTCTGACCGCGGTTGCGGCGGCTCTTTCGTTTTTTTTTCTGGGACCGGCGGCGCAAACCGTCTTCGGCCTGTCGGATTTTTTTCAGTATCGTCTGAAAACCGCGCTGCCCGGGGTCTATCTGGCCGGCGCCCCTTTTACGGCGGACCTTTCCGCGGATACCCCGTATTTTGATTCGCTGGAGCTCACGGCCGGCGGCGACGATCTGGACAGCTCCAACGCGGTTTTTTTCATTACCGAAAAACACGCCTCCCGGTCGGAAATGACGCTGGCCGTCAGGGGGTCCAGATTCGGTTGGACGCGGCGGTTGGGCGGCGTGACGGCTGTTGCGACCACGAGACTGGTCCCGGTATCCGTCCGCATGACGGTCCGCTATTTTGCCCCGGACGGGAAATCGGGACTGTTGCCCGACGAGGAATATTCCGGCCTGCAGGACCTGGAGGTCTGGGGTAACGCCCGCGTCACCGTGAGCGGGGAAATGACCAAGGAAATTGAAGGCGCCGCGCTGTATCCGGGGCCAAAGGACGCGGTCAGCTTTTCCGGCCGGAATTTCGAGTGCCGCACGGATCCGGCGTCCGGAAAACGCTTTTTTTTCCGTTTCCGTTCCCGGGACGGGGATGTTTACGAAAGCGTTCCGTTTCTGGTCCGCCGTTCGTTCAACAGGGCGCCCGAGCTCAGGCTTGTGTTCCCGGCGGGGGACGTTCTGATCCGGTCTTATCCCTGGACGGTGACGGCGGTCCTGCAGGGCGACGACGACCAGGGGATCCGTTTTGTCCGCGTTCTGACCGTGATGACCAACCGGAACCCCCGTTTGTCCCGGTACGCCCGGAAGTCGGAAACGCGGATAGACGCGCACAACGCGCGGACCTGGCAGTCCGCGGCGCGTTTTTTATCTTCTGAACTGGATCTTCTGCCCGACGAGGTGGCGAGCGTCCGCTTTACGGCCCAGGACGTGTTCGGTCTGTCCTCCGCTCCCGTCGGGTTTTCGATCGTGTTTCCCGACCTGTTCGACCTGCGCGAAGAAGACCGGCGGCTGCTGTCGTCGGTATCGGGAAACCTGAAAACCGCTTCCAACGCGACACTGGCCCTGGACGAGGAGATGAGAAAGCGGGACGCGTCGCCGAACGCGGGTTTGAACGCGGACCAGCGGTCCCGTCTTCTGCAGGACGCTCTTTCCAATTTGACGCGTTCGGTGAACGAGCTGTCCGGCGGCACGTTCGCGGATACGGCCGAGCTGGCGGAAACCGTCCGGATGATGCGCGACGTGACGGAGAAACTCGCCCGGAACGCGGACATTCTCGCGGCGCGGGTTTCTGACGCGGAAAAAAACCGGGACCGGGCCGCTTGGAAATCTCCGGAACCCGGCCGGATGCGGGAATACCTGAAAGACCTTTCGCGCCTTCTGGACGACCTGGAGAAAATGCGTTCCGTCTCCGATGCTTATACGCAATACCGGATCGCGAAGGCCCTGTACGACAGGCTCCGCGACCGGAGCGATTCCGGGGGCTTCGAGCGCGCGCGGGAAGCGTACCGGAAGGAGATCCGCAAACTCGAATCGCTGACGGAAGGCGAGGCGAAAGAACTGGCCTCGCAACTGGGCGGTGAAGCGGGCAAACTGTCCGGTTCGGAAAGGAACAGCTTCCAGCGGTCCGACGAACTCATGAAACGGCTGGAAGAACAGATGGGGCAGAATCTCCGGGACGCGCGGGCCGCGAAAATCCGGGAGCGTCAGAAAACGGTCGAGCGCGCGGCGGAGGAACTGTTCGTCTGGATCCTGTTTCTGGATGAAATAAGGTCCGGAGGATTCGGAACGGGGTCCCGGCCGGACGCGGACAGAACGGCGGAACTGGCCGCCGTGATCAGTTCCGTCAGCGCGTCCTACAACACGATCAGACCGGAAATTGCGGAAGCGCTCGGGGGGCTCGTGATGGCGCCGGGAGTCCGGGAGAGCGTCATGGCCGACATGGATGCGGTCGGGCAGAGGATCGGTTTGTTCCTGGATCTGATCAAGGATTACCGGGTGGATCTGTTCACCGGAGAATTGTACGGTTTGGTCAAGACCGTATCCTATCTTTACCTGGATTTGATCGCTCTGAAAGCGGCCATGGAACAGGCGGCCCGGGACGCGCAAAGCGGGGAAGGGCCCAAACGCGCCGCAGCCATGAACCTGGAAGACCTTCTCCGGATGCAGAGCCTGGTGACACTGCAAATGGACGCTTTGCGCCAGCAGCTGGCCCGCGAAGGGAAACTGACCCCGGAGATCCGCAGTCACCTGGAAGAACTGGCCCGCCTTCAGCAGGAGATCAGGGACCAACTGGCTGAGATGATGAAAAACGGGCCCGGAGGCCTTTTTGAAGGCGGGACTGAAATCAACAAGGGCATGGAAGACATCATCAAGGACCTGAAAAGCTTTAAAATAGAAGACCGGACGCTGGAAAAGAGCAAAACCATCGAGGAAAAACTGCTGAAATCCAGAAAGGCCATAGAATCCAAAGGGGTTTCTGACGAGAGAAAATCAGACAGGGCAAAGAGTTATGATGTTGTCCCTCCCGGGGCGATTCCGGCCGGGGACGCCGCAAAGATTGATCTGGACGCCATTCAGGACAAAAAGATATCGGAATATTATAAAAAGTTGATAGAAAAGTATAAAAAAAGGTAAAATAAGGCCCTGATGAAAATGGAAATTTCATGCAGCCAAAGAAATTAAGGAGTGAAAATGGTCTATACGGGTAAAATCTGGAAATACGGCGACAATATCGACACGGATAAAATCATACCCGCCCGCTATCTGAACACCTCCGATCCCAAAGAACTGGCCAAACATTGCCTGGAAGACGAGGACACCTCTTTTGCGGGGAAAGTTTCCGCGGGGGATATCCTGGTGGCCGGGGAGAATTTCGGCTCGGGATCGTCCCGCGAGCACGCTCCCATAGCCATTAAGGCCGCGGGTGTCTCGGTTGTGGTGGCCAAATCCTTCGCGAGGATTTTTTTCCGGAACGCCGTGAACATCGCCCTTCCCATCGTGGAAGACCCGAAAATCGTTGACGACGCCCAGACCGGGGATGTCCTGGAAGTGGACCTGGACAAAGGTTCCGTGAAAAACGTGACCCGGAACAAGACGTATTCCATCCACGCGCTTCCCGACATGATGAAAAAGATCCTGTCCAAAAACGGTCTCATGAATTACGCCAGGGAAGTGCTGGGATTATGACCGACATCGGGGTTTTGGCATGAGCAAGGTTGTCAAGCGGAGAATTTTCATTGTTGCCGTTTTTCTGGTCTTTACCGCGGTCCATTATTTCAGCACGCGTGACGCCCTGGTGTTCGCCTACGGCGCCGTCGTGGCCGCCGCCACGGTGATTCTGGAAGCGGTTTTTTACTCCAAGCGGGGCGTTTTTCTTTTTTCGCTGGCCGGCCTGATCGCCGGTTATTACGGCGGGAAACTCCTGTTCGAACTTCTGGCGCAGATCGCGCCGGGCTTTTTCAAGGCCGGCATGGAGCCGTACGTGATCCTGACGCTGGTTTACCTGGGGTTCATGCTGCCGTTTCTGTCTTCCGGAAAGGCCGGTTACGCGCTGGGCCTGCCCGGCGGCGGCGATTCGGACAAGAAGAGCGATGACATCAAGATCCTGGACACGAGCGTCATCATTGACGGGCGGATTTCCGACATTGCCGAAACGGGCTTTTTAAGCGGGACCCTGGTCCTGCCCCAGTTCGTGCTGAACGAGATCCAGGCGCTGGCGGATTCCAAGGACCCCATCAAGCGCAGCCGGGCCCGCCGGGGATTGGACGTTCTGAACAAGATGAAGGAGATCCAGGGCGTCAACATGCAGATTGTCTCCCGCGATTATTCCGAAGCGCGTGGTGTGGACGCGAAGCTCATCCTCCTGGCCAAGGAAATGGGCGGCGGTATCATGACCAACGATTACAACCTCAATAAAGTGGCGAAACTGGACGGAATACCCATCCTCAATCTGAACGACCTGGCGAACGCCCTCAAACCGGTCCTCTTGCCCGGAGAGGAGTTCGACCTGGATGTCATCAAAGAGGGTAAGGAATCCAACCAGGGCGTGGGGTACCTGTCTGACGGCACGATGGTGGTGGTGGCGAACGGCCTCTCCCTCATTGGCCGGCGTGTGAATGTGAGGGTTACCAGCATCCTGCAGACGTCTGCGGGACGCATTATATTCACGGAGCCCAAGAGGTAATATGGTCAAAGTTGGAATCGGTTACGACATCCACAAACTGGTCGGCGGGCGGAAGCTCATCATCGGCGGGACCGAAGTGATCTGCGAATACGGTCCGTTGGCCCATTCCGACGGGGACGTGCTGATCCACGCGCTCGTGGACGCGCTGGTTTCCGGTCTGGGCGTGGGCGACATCGGCACCCTGTTCCCGGATTCTGACGACTCGCTCAAGGGCATTTCGAGCGTGGAGATCCTGAAGCGCGTGAAGGAACAGCACCTGGGAAGCGTGGACATCGTGAACGTGGACAGCGTGGTGGTTCTGGACAAGCCCAAGATCTTCCCGTACATTCCGAGGATGAAGCAGAAGCTTTCGGAAGTCCTCGGGATCCCGGAGCATTCCATCGGGATCAAGGGTAAAACCTCCGAGGGGACCCGGCTTTCCACCATTGAAAGCACCGTCGTGGTGCTGATGGAAGACCGCGGCAAACACGAGACGCCCTCGAGGCCCGCGGTCGTGAAAAGCGCCGGGAAAAAATCCAAAAAGGGCGCCGCCAAAACCCGTTCCCCCAAACCGGCCGGAAAGAAAGCGGGGAAGAAAGAAAAGAAAAAGTGGCGCATCTGGTAGGTATTCCCCGGTATTAGATGCCCGGAGGCCCCATCATGCCGGTTGTCGAAATCAAGACGGTTGGAAAACTGACCGCGGACCAGAAGTCGGAAATCGCGAAGTCCATTACGGACACCCTCCAGAAAGTCGCGGGGAAAGACCCCGATTCGACCTATGTGATTTTCGATGAATACGGGCGCGATGAATTCGCCTGGAAGGGCAGGTTGTTCAGCGAACAATAGCGAGTTTCCAGTTATCAGTTGCCAGATAGGACGAGCAGTCCGTAACTAGAAACTGGAAACTGACATCTAGCAACTAACAACCGACAACAAACCCATAGGAGCTTCCTTTGAAACCCAAGAAAGACCGCAAGACCATGACGCTCAAGGAGCGGATTCTCGACAATATCAACGTGTTCCTTTCGGCATACGCCATTGCCTTCGTGATCCGGATGCTGTTCGTGGAAGCGTACCAGATCCCGTCGCAATCCATGGTGCCCAGCCTCCTGGTGGGGGACATCCTCATGGTGGAAAAAGTGACGCGGGGCCCCATGATCCCGCTGGTGAAGTGGAAGGTCCCGGGCCTGCTGAAGCCGCAGCGGAACGACGTGATTGTTTTCATTCATCCCGGCTGGAAAAGCCCCGGGTTCTGGCAGGAACTCGTTTCCATGCTGTCCCTTTACCTGATCAACCTGGACAACACCTTCGATTCCCCCAAGAACCTGGTCAAACGGCTGGTCGCGGTTCCGGGCGACCGCCTCATGATGACCAACAAAGTCCTGGTTCTGAACGGAAAACCCGTGGATACAAAGTACGTGACCACGGCCCGCGAAATCATGTACGAGCGCCTGGAGAAACGCGGGTATATGGATTTTGATATTTTCAGCGAATCGTTCGGGGGAAAAACCCGGATTATCCAGCATATGTTCGGAGACAACCGCTTCAACCGCGAAGAGGTCTATCAGTTTCCCGAGATCACCGTTCCCAAAAAGGGAGACGTGATCAAGATCGCGGGCCGGAATGATTACATGAAATACCTGCTGAAGATGCTGGTGGAACGGGAATCCCGGAAATCGGTCACGGTCCGCAACGGCCGGTTTTACATTGAAGGAAACGAAATCACGGAATGGACCGCCCGGGACAATTACTATTTTGGCCTGGGGGACAACAGGGATTTCAGCGAGGATTGCCGCTACTTCGGTTTCATACCCGAGAAGAACATTTTTGGCCGCCCCTTCTTCCGCTACTGGCCGTTATTGCGTTTCGGATTTGACGTGAATGAAAAGGAAAAAAGCATCCGGGGCAAGAACTACTTCTGACGGGACAGGTCTTTCGGGTTCCGGCTTGATCGGCGCGGGAATCCCGGGATCGTGATCGTCGGTCGTATTTCGGGAGGCCGTTCATGAAACGTTTTTTCTGGATACCTCTCGCGGCGGCCGTCGCTCTGGTGGCCGGGGCCTGCCTGCTGGGTGCCGGATCGCCTGCGAAGTTCTGGGACTTTCCCAGCCTGGTGTTTTCGTACGGCCTGACATTTCTGGTCCTGCTTTCGATCTACACACCCGCCGAAATGGCAAAAGCCTTTGCCGCGTCAATGTCCCGCCGCGTCATTTCCCGGCGTGAACGGGAGATCACTCTGGATTTTTTCCGCACGGCCCAATGGTTGTTGATCGGCTCGGGTATCCTGGGGTCCCTGATCGGCGTCGTGTCGGTTCTGGCCGTATCCCCGGACTTGTCCCGGTCGGCGTCCGCTTTTTCCACGCTACTCCTGACTTCCGTTTACGCTCTGGCGGGCGTGCTGACGGTGATCCTGCCCCTGAGAGCCCGTATCGGAAGCCGCGGGGAGAAGTGATCCTGTCTTCCAGGAACAGTTCCGGAAAAAGCCGTCAGGCGATTCCCAAAATGTCTTTCAGGTATTTCCGCCCATCCGAAACGCCGATGACGCGGTCGTGACGCACGGGAAGTTCCGCGATGCCGCTCACCGCCCGGTGAACGGGCGTGCCCGTCAGTTCTGACAACTTGCGCGAGATCGCGATTTCGTCCGTCAGGGATTTGTCGCCCGTCAGGGATTCGTAAACGCAGCGGTCAAACTTGTAAGGCGATGCGGTGGAGCAGACCACGGCGGGCAGCGAGGCAAGGGGCCCGGATGTGACGCGGAATTGATCCAGAACGTGGAAACCTACCGCCGTATGCGGATCGATCAGGTAATGGTACCGTTCGGAAACGTTCCGGATGGCGGACCGGGTCTGGTCTTCGTCGGCGTAACCGCCGTGGAGGACGCCGTGCAGGCGCTGACGTGTGGTGTCGTCCACCTTGAATTCCCCTTTCCGGGCCAGTTCCTCGTACCAGCGCGTGATCTTGATCGCGCTGTGGTTGGCCAATTCGAAGAGGAACCGCTCCAGGTTCGAGGAAATCAGGATGTCCATGGACGGGCTGGATGTGTGGTAGAATTTCCTCCGGCGGTCGTAAACGCCTGTGGCGATGAAGTCGGTGAGCACGTTGTTTCTGTTCGAAGCGCAGACCAGGCGCTCCAGCGGCAGGCCCATTCCGCGGGCGTAGTAGGCGGCCAGGATGTTCCCGAAATTGCCTGTCGGGACCACGGCCGCGGCTTTGTCGCCCACCGCGATCATCCCGGCGCGGGCCATGGAAAAATACGCCCAGAAGTAATAGATGATCTGCGGAACCAGGCGGCCCCAGTTGATGGAATTCGCGCTGGACAGTTCATAACCCTTTAAAAACAGAAGGCGGTTGAACTGAGGGTCCCCGAAGATCGACTTGACCATGTTCTGGCAGTCGTCAAAATTCCCTTCCACGCCCGCCACGTGCGTGTTCGAGCCGGCCGTAGTCAGCATCTGAAGTTCCTGGACGCGGCTCACTCCGCCTTTGGGATAAAACACGACGATCCGCGTCCCGGGCACGTCGCGGTAACCCTCCAGGGCGGCTTTTCCGGTGTCGCCGGACGTAGCGACCAGAATGACGGTTTCAGTCCTCTTGCCGAGTTTTTTGATCCCGCCCGTGAGAAAGTAGGGCATGATCTGCAGGGCCATGTCCTTGAAGGCGGCCGTGGGGCCGTGCCAGAGTTCCAGCGCGGCGGTTTGATGATCCAGCCTGATCAGGGGGGCAATGTCGGGGTGGTCGAACTTGTCCGGGTTGTAGGCGTTCTCGACATAGGACCGGAGTTCATCCGGTTCGTAGTCCTTCTCCGAGCCCGTCAGGAATAATTTGAGGATTTCCAGAGACAGCCCGCGGTAATCCAGCGCGGCGAGCGGGTCCAGCGATTCGAGAACCGGAAGGGAATCGGGAACGAAAAGACCGCCCCGGGGCACCATTCCCAGCGAAATGGCTTCCGCGCTTTTCACGGCGGGCGAATTGCCCCGCGTGCTGATGTATTCCATGGTTATAGGACCTCTTGTTTCGGCTCGGGGGTATTATAAGGCGCGGACGCGAAAAACTCCACCGGTCCGATTCCGGCAACCGGGGGTGAAAAACAAACGGGACCGGGAAAGAAGTTTAAGGACGGCGGGCGCCGTTTGCCCTCAACCGGGCCGATTGGGCGTGGGCGTCCAGTTTTTCGAAATCCGCCATGCGGGCGATCTCTTCGGCGTGTTCCGACATATAGCGGGGATCCAGGGAAACAAAACTGGTGCGCTTGACGAAATCGTAAACACCCAGGGGGGAGGAGAAAACGGCCGTGCCGTTGGTCGGTATGACATGATTGGGACCTGCGAAATAGTCTCCGGCCGCGACGGGGGTGTGCGCCCCGATAAAGAGCGCGCCGCAGTTTTTGACATGACCCAGGATTTCCTTCAGCCCGGTGTCCAGCATGATTTGCGCGTGCTCCGGCGCGATGAGATTGAGCACGTCGAATCCCTGCCGGATGTTTTCGACGTGAAACGCCAGGGCGTTCTCCCGCAAGGATTTCAGGATGATGGAGCGCCGGGATAAACCGGATCCGGCGTCCGAAAGGAGTTTCTGGATGACGCTTTTGATGAGCTCGCGGGAGTCGGAAACCAGGATCACCGTGGTGTCCGGGTCGTGTTCGGCCTGAGCGAACAGGTCCATGACGATCCAGTCCGGGTCCGCGCTTTTGTCCGCCAGGATCATGACTTCGCTCGGACCGGCCAGGGAGTCCACGCCCACGTCGCCCATGACCAGCTTTTTCGCGGCGATC
>CAYMRH010000020.1:8130-27287 GCA_964392785.1 uncultured Brevinematales bacterium | reverse complement strand
GAAGGTCCTGCTATGCTGTCGATGGCCACGTGGCCGAACACCATCTTCTTGGCAAGGGCGACATACTTGTTTCCCGGCCCGGTAATGATATCGACCTTCGGAATGGTTTCGGTGCCGTAGGCGAACGCCGCGACGGCCTGCGCCCCGCCCAGTTTGAACATACGCCGGACACCCAGACGGTCCGCCAGCGCGATCAAAAGGGGATGGACGGAACCGTCCGGTCCGGGAGGCGTGGCCAGGAAGATGTCGGGAACGCCCGCGATCTGGGCCGGAATGACGTTCATGAGAACGGAGGAAGGATAGAACGCCCGTCCGCCGGGAATATAGACGCCGGCGCGCTCCACGGGCGTGATCAGCTGGCCGTAAGTGTTGCCGTCCTTCTCATAGGACCACGTGTTTTCCTTCTGTTTCTGGTGGAATTCCCGGATGTTTTCGGCCGCGTCCAGGAAGGTCCTGAACACGTCGCGGAATTCGGATTCCGCGGCCCGCCGGGCCTGATCGACTTCTTCACGCGAAACTTCCAGTTGGAAATCACGGTGTTTCACGCCGTCAAAACGGCGGGTGTAATCCTTGAGGGCCTTGTCCCCGGATTTCCGGACGCCAGCCAAAATCTCCTGAGCCGACCGGAGAATATCCGGCCTGATTTCCCGCACGGAACGCCTGTACTGCCGGATATCGGAATATTTCAGGACTTTCAAGCATATCTCCTTGCCGAAATGCCTTTTTAGTTTATAACAGAGCCATGCGGGAATCAATATTTTGCGCTTTCCGGACCCGTTCTCTATAATTGTTGGCTTGAAAGCGGAGGCAACCATGAGCGCGGTTGTGGTCACGGTCAACGGGGAATCGATCACGGAAGCCGTTCTGGACAAGGCCGTCGGGCGGTATATTGTCCAGTTGGAAGAGGATACGGAGGAGGACCCAAATTCGAAATTCGATCCGAATCCCGAGAATCTCAAGTACGTCAAGACGGAAGTCCTGAATCATCTGATCGAAAAAACCCTGCTTCTGCAGAAAGCGCGGCGGGACGGAGTGACAGTGCCCCACGAAGCCGTGGCGCGGAATATCGAGATGATCCGGGCCAACTTCAAGGACGACCAGGAGTGGAAGAACAATCTCCAGGTCCTTCGCGTCCAGGAGGAGGATCTGTTCGAGGAGATCCGCCGCGACATGGTCCTGGAAAAATTCCTGGCGGAACAATACCGCGAAAGCGTCACGTTCAGCGACGAGCAGCTCAGGGCCTATTACGCGGACAACGAGAAATTCATGAAGGAGCCCGATCTGTTCTCGTTTTACGAGGCCTACGCCCAGACGGCGGACCGGGTCAAGATCGTCATTGAAGAAATGAAAAAGGCGGAAACGCTGGACGCCCTGGAGCGGGAAATGAAACACGTCGGGATCGAATTTCACAACCACGTGGACGTGCCCGCTTACCAGCTCCCCGTGCCCGTGGTGAACGTTCTTTCGGACCTGAAACCCGGAGAGATCGCCTCCATGCAGGCTGACGAAACGGCCGGCGGAGTCCTGGTTTACAAACTGATCGGCCGGATTGTGGGCAAAAAGCTCGTGTTCGAGGACATCCGGGAGAAACTTTCGGAATACCTGGTCCGGTCAGCCAAAAGCGAGGTGACTGACCGGATCATCAAGGAAGAAATGGATAAGGCCGAGATCAGATACCAGGACACGGCTTATCTTGGAAAGAAATAGGTCCGCGGCATGAGGCTTCCGGACGCGGCCGCGATTCTGTTGTCCGTCCTGGCCGGTCTTGCCGGGATTGTCTGGAGCTTTTCCTCGCCTCCGGCCACCGCCGTGAGAATCGTCACTCCGTCGGGAGAATACCGGTACCGTCTGGACCGGAACAATGTCTTGACAGTTCCGGGCGCTCTGGGCGGCGTTAAAGTCGAGATTGACAGGGGGCGGGTCCGCGTCACGGAATCCGCCTGTCCCGACCGGATCTGCGTTCATCGCGGCTGGATTTCCCGGGGGCAGGACAGCGTGATCTGCGTTCCGAACAGGGTGATTGTCCGTCTGGAAAATTCGCCGGAGGAGATCGATGCGGTTACTGAGTGACATCCGCCGCTACGGCCGTCTTCCGATGCCGGAAAAATATTTTCTCCTGTCTTTTCTGGCGGCTGTTTCCGGGATCCTGTCCGTACTGGACATGATGATTCCCAAGCCCCTTCCCATGATGAAAATCGGCCTGGCCAATATCGTGACGCTGATCATGATTCTGGAAGGGCTGTTTGTGCCGGCGGTCGCGGTCGCCCTTCTCCGTTCCGTGGTGGCGGCGGTCATGGCCGGAACGCTGTTTTCCTTCACGTTTCTTCTGTCTCTGGCGGGTGCTGCCGGCGCCGTGTTGATGACCGGGCTCTTTTTTTTCCTGATCCGGAAAAGCCTGTCGGAGATCGGGCTGTCCGTGATCGGGGCCTTTTTCAACACGGTGTTCCAGGGGGCGGTCGTGGTGCTGTTTTTCGGTTTGGACCGGGGCATCCTCCTGTTGTTGTCCGTTTTCTGCCTGATGGGCACGGTCAGCGGGGTGCTGATCGGCATTTTGACCCGCCGGATCCGGTCGTCCGCGCGGCGCACCGTTTGACGGCCGGAGTGCGGTAAGACGTCCGATGCTGAAGAAATTCCGGAACGCGTTGCGCAATCCCGATCACAGGCGGCTGTTCTCCAATTTTTTTTCGCTGACAGTCCTTCAGGCCGCGAACTACCTCCTGCCCCTCCTCACGCTGCCTTACCTGACGCGTGTTCTGGGGCCTAACCGTTTCGGGGTCCTGGCCGCCGCGACCGCTTTCATCCAGTATTTTGCCGTACTCATTGATTACGGTTTCAACCTGTCCGCCAGCCGGGAAATCTCCGTTCACCGCGACAATCCCCGGAGGGTTTCGGCGATCTTCAATTCCGTGATGACGGCCAAGCTGTTGACCGCCGCGGCCGGTTTTATCGTGATGGCCTGCTTGGTCATGACGGTGGGGCGTTTCCGGGCGGAATGGCCGGTCTATTTCCTGACGTTCCTGATTCCAGTGGGTGAAGCCCTCTTCCCCGTGTGGTTTTATATCGGGATGGAGAGGATGAAATACATCACGCTTCTCAATCTTCTCATCAAGACGGTTTTTACGGCCAGCGTTTTCCTTTTTGTCCGTTCATCGGGGGATTACACGCTGGTCCCGGTCCTGCAGGCTGCGGGATTTTTCACGGCCGGCGCCGTGTCCCTGGCGGTTGTGATCCGATTTTTCCGCGTCCGGATTTTCCCGGTCTCGCTGGCGGCCGTCATCCGGAGATGGCGGGAGGGATGGCACATTTTCCTGTCCGGGATGTCCATCAAGATGTACACCACGTCCAATATTTTCATCCTGAGCCTGGTGGTGGTTCCGGCAGTGACGGGAATTTACGAGGGGGCCAACAGGATCTGCCAGATCGGGCTGGCGCTTTACCAGCCGGTGTATCAGGTGCTCTATCCTTACCTGATCCGGCTGGCGTCCCGGTCCAGAAAAATGATGTTCCGGTTTGCCCGGACTCTTCTTCTGGTTCTGGCTTCCGGAGGCGCGGTCTTCTGGCTGGTTGTTTTCGCGTTATCGGAGAAACTGGTCCTGCTGGTCCTGGGGCCTGCCTTTGCGGGGTCCGTCCCGATATTCAGGGTTCTCTCCGCGCTTCTGGTCATCAACCCGGTGACGCACATTCTCATGAACGTGCTGATGCTGTCTTTCCGCATGGACCGGTATTACTCGCGGATTTATCTTTACGGCGCCGCGCAGAATCTCGCGCTGATCCTGGTCTTTCTGCTGGTGTTCCGGATGGGTCCGTGGGGCGTGGCCCTGGTCACGGTCGCGAATGAAATCCTGATGACCCTGGTGGCCTGGATCGTGTTGCGCAGGCGGGGCGTGGACCTGGTCGGCGGGAAATTGACGCTCGGGAGGGCCGGATGAAAGGGAAACCGGAAGTCACCGCCGTCATCCTGAATTACCGGGACCCGGTGCTGACCGCGAAAAGCGTGCGCGCCGTCCTGCAAGCGTCCCGGAAAACCGGTATTCGTGTCCAGACGGTTGTGGTGGACAACAGCGCTCCTTTGACGGGCAGACGGCTGAAACGGATCCTCCCGAAAGGGACGGTTCTGGTGCCGAGCGGATCCAATCTGGGCTTTGCCAAAGGGAATAACGCCGGGGCGGAACGGGCGCAAGGCCGCTACCTGTTGTTCGTCAACAACGACGCTTTTCTCACGCCGGAGTGCCTGGACCAAGCCGTCAAAACCCTGCGGCGGGACGGGCGCATCGGCGTATGGGCGCCCCGGCTCCAATTCGCGGACGGCTCCCATCAGAAATCCTGCGCCCGGTTCCCCACGCTCCGCGGTCTGGCTCTGGAATACCTGTTCCGGATCAACCGCCCGGATTATCCCGGAATGGAACGGCGGTCCGGGCCGGTTGAAGTGGATTCGGTCACGGGCGCCTGCCTGTTTACCCCGGCCCGAGTGTTCCGCGATGTCCGGGGTTTTGACCCGGATTATTTTTTCCAGGTCGAGGACGTCGATCTTTGCCGGCGTATCAGAAACGCCGGATACCGGGTCGTTTATGATCCCCGCTATCCGGTCGTCCACCTTTCGGGCGCGTCCCAGCCCTGGCGGTGGACGGAAGATCCCCATCTCCACCGCAACCGGATCCTGTATTTCCGCAAAAACGCGCGTTGGCCGGCGGTTTTGGCGGCTTCGGCGATCATCGGTCTGGGTTTGGCGTTCCGGAGAATCCTGAAGATGGCGGCCGCCCTGTGTCCGACGCCCGGAAAAATTCCCAAGCGCTGAACAATCTGTTACAATATCGGGTCTCATGAAAAGAAAAACAATATCCGTCCTGGTCAGCACCTGGAACGAGGAAAAGAACCTGTCCCGCTGTCTGGACAGCGTGACATGGGCCGACGAGATCGTGGTGGTGGACATGCGCAGCTCCGACCGCACGGTCGCGGTCGCGCGGCGGTACACCCGCAAGGTCTATTCGGTTCCCTGGGCGGGATACGCCGAACCGGGCCGCGCATTCGCGCAGTCCCGCGCAACGGGCGACTGGATCCTGATCGTGGACGCGGATGAAACGGTCACCCCCGGCTTGCGCGACCGCCTGAGGGCGATTGCGGACTCAGACCGGCATGACATTGCTGTCGTTCCGTTCCGGACGTATTTTTTCGGACGGGAAATGAAGGGCGGAGGCTGGGGCCCCGGCCAGGAACGCCACCCCCGGTTTTTCCGGCGCTCCCTGAAGATCCTCACGGACCGTGTCCACGACATGTTCGAGATCCCCAAAAACGCCCGCGTAACCGGGATCAAATCCCCTGATGAATGCCTGGTGCATTTTCCGTACCGGGATTGGGGGCATTTTCTGGACAAATGGAACCGCTATTCCACGCTGGAAGCCCGGAACGCCTATGAAGGCAAGAAGAATATCGAGAGCCGCGCGATCGTCACGTTCCTGAAAATGAAGAAACAGTTCCTGACGCGGTATCTTCTGCGGGGCGGTTTTCGCGACGGTCTTGCCGGGCTGGCGCTCGCTCTGATGATGGCGCTGTACAAGCTAATCGTATTCCTGAAATTACGCGACATGAAGAAATTCCGGTCCGCAGACGCGGGAGACCGTGTCCGCGGCGTTTACGGGCGGATCGCATCGCGGGTCATGGCCCGGGGCCCGTCCGCTCACCGGAAGAAATGATGACGGCGGTCATTCTTGTCAATTACAACGGCTGGAAGGACACGCTGGACTGCCTGGACAGCCACCGGGCGGTCACCGGCCCCGAGCATCTCATCGTGGTGGTGGATAACGGGTCCGCGGACGGTTCCGCGGAACAGATTGTCCGTTGGGCTGAACGCAACGGATGGCCTTTGGAACGGACGGGATCCGGGAAAACGCCTGTTCCTACCCGCGCCAGGATGGTCCTGATCGAGACGGGAGATAACCTGGGGTTCTCCGGAGGCAACAATGCGGGAATCCGCTGCGCTCTTTCCCGCGGTGCCGACACCGTCGTCCTTCTGAATAACGACACCGTGGTCAGTCCCGATTATCTGTCCCGACTTCTGGAAGCTTTTCAGGACCCGGACGTGGGTATAGCCGGAGGCAAGATCCTCTATAACGACAGGCCGGACAGGCTCTGGCTGGCCGGAGGGGGCGCCATCTTCCTGCCGACAGCCGACACCTTCCATCCGTCCATGAACCGGCCGGACGGTCCGCGCGTTTCCCGTTCCCGGGACATCGGTTACTGTACGGGTTGTCTTCTGGCGGTCCGGCGGGAGGTCATTGACCGCATTGGCCTGTTGGACGAAAAGTTTTTCCTCTATTACGAAGATTGCGACTATTCCCTGCGCGCGAGACGGGCCGGTTACCGCATCCGTTACCAGCCACTTTCGGTGATCCGGCACAAGGTTTCCGCAACGGTCCGCGGCGGCCGGCACTCCGCCGGGGTTTTATACTACCACACCCGAAACAAGCTGTATTTTTCGATCAAACATTCCCGGGGCATTCTGCGGTTGTTGTCGCCCTGGGCCGTCCGTTTGTACGATCTGGTCAAGAGGACGGTTATGCGGATCGCCGGCCGGAGAGACGACGCGCTGATCATGCTCCGCGCGGTCCGGGACGCCCTGTCCGGACGCATGGGGCCCGGCGCCTGATTCTCACGATATCGCGGTGACTGCGAAAGGATAATTTTCCAAATCGGGCAATTATTGCTATAATAAAACAGATTCGGCAAGGACGCGCTATGAAAGGCATTATTCTCGCAGGCGGCAGCGGCACGCGGCTTTATCCCCTGACCATGAGCGTGACCAAACAGCTGCTTCCCGTTTTCGACAAACCGCTGATCTACTACCCTCTGTCCACGCTCATGATGGCGGGTATCCGGGATATCCTGATCATTTCCACACCCCGGGACCTGCCGCTGTTCCGGGACCTGTTCGGGGACGGTTCCCGTCTGGGGCTTTCCGTCCGGTATGCGGAACAGTCCGCGCCCCGCGGTATTGCCGAGGCGTTCCTGATCGGAGAGGAGTTTATCGGGTCATCGCCCGTTTGTCTGGTCCTGGGGGACAATATTTTTTACGGCCACGGCCTGTCCGGCCTTCTGGAAAAAGCGGGAACCCTCACGGACGGCGCCCGCGTGTTCGGTTATTACGTCAGGGACCCGGAGCGTTACGGCGTTGTGGAGTTCGACCCGGACCGCAGGGTCCTGTCCATCGAGGAAAAACCCGCGAAACCGAAATCCAATTACGCCGTAACGGGCCTGTATTTCTACGGGCCCGACGTGGTGTCTGTCGCGAAATCCATCAAACCGTCAGCGCGCGGGGAACTGGAGATCACGGACATCAACAACGTCTATCTGAAAAAAGGGAAACTGGGCGTGGAAATCATGGAACGCGGGATGGCCTGGCTGGATACCGGAACGCACGAAAGCCTTCTGGAAGCCGCCACCTTCGTCCAGACCATCGAACACCGTCAGGGGCTTAAAATCTCCTGCGTTGAGGAAATCGCCTTCCAGAAAGAGTATATTTCCCGGGAACAGCTTCTCGATCTGGCCCGGTCCCTTTCCAAAAGCCAGTACGGACGGTATCTGGAGTCCGTTGCCCGGAACCAGGGGTTCTGACCATGCCGTTTGTCAGGACGGACCTGCCGGGAGTGCTGATCTTCGAACCGAAGGTGTTCGGCGACGCGCGCGGTTACTTCTACGAAAGTTACAACGAAAACGTGTTTCGCGCGCAGGGATTGGACGCCCGCTGGGTTCAGGACAACCAGTCCCTTTCCGCGTTCGGGACCGTTCGGGGGCTTCATTACCAGGTGGCTCCCTACGCCCAGGCCAAACTGGTGCGGGTTCTTTCCGGCCGCGTGCTCGACGTGGTGGTGGACATCCGGAAAGGTTCGCCCGCCTACGGAAAATGGATTGCGGTGGATCTTTCGGCCGAAAACAAACGGCAGCTGTTCGTCCCCAAAGGGTTCGCGCACGGGTTTTCCGTGCTGTCTTCCCAGGGCGCCGAATTTTTCTACAAGTGCGACGCGTTTTACAATCCGGAAAAAGAAGCCGGGTTCGCGTATGACGATCCCGCCCTCGGGATTGACTGGGGCGTTCCGTCCCGGGACGTCCGCCTTTCGGACAAGGATAAAAAACTGCCCGCATTGGCCCAGGCCGTCAACAACTTTGTGTACGGGGTGAATTCATGATCATATCCCCGCGGGAGCAGGAGCCGGTCCGCACGGTTCTGGTGACAGGTTCCAACGGCCAGCTTGGTTGCGAACTCCGGGAGCTGTCGGCGGATTATTCCCGGTTGAATTTTGTCTGGACCGATATCGGCGAGATGGATATTGCCGACGAAAGATCGGTCCGTGAGACGTTCAAAAGCGTGCGGCCGGACATCGTGATCAACGCCGCGGCCTACACGGCTGTGGACAGGGCTGAAACCGAACGGGCCGCCGCTTGGCGCGTGAATGCCGATGCAGTGGCGAACTTGGCAAAGGCTTGCAGGTCAACGGGGGCATTCCTGGCCCATATTTCCACCGATTTTGTCTTTGACGGCCGCCGGGCCGAACCGTACCGGGAGACCGACCGTCCGCGGCCGCTGTCCGTTTACGCACGGACCAAGCGGGACGGGGAAAAGGCGTTCATGAAATTCGCCCGGGAAGGCCTGGTGATCCGGACCAGTTGGCTTTATTCGGCTTACGGGAAAAATTTTGTGAAGACCGTTCTCCGGGTCCTGAAAGACAAGGGCGAAATCGGCGTGGTGTACGACCAGACCGGAACGCCCACCCACGCGCGGGACCTGGCCAAAGTGATTCTGGACATCCCGCCCGCGGTGAAACGCGGCGTGAAACGGATTTATCATTATTCCAACGAAGGCGTGGCCAGCTGGTACGATCTGGCGGTCGCGGCCGCCGAATTGGCCGGCCAGCCGGGAGAGGTCAAGCCCATCCGGAGCGAAGAATACCCGTTGCCGGCCCGGCGACCCGCATACAGCGTACTGGACAAGGGCCGGATCAGGTCCGATTTCGGGCTGACCATTCCTCACTGGCGCGCGTCCCTGGCCGAATGCATCGGACGGATCCGGAAGGGGACTTTGTCATGAAAATCAGCGCCTTGAAATGCGTCCTGGTCACCGGCGGCGCCGGGTTCATCGGTTCCAACTTCATTCCATATTTTCTGGAAAAGCACCCGGAATACCGCGTGGTCAATCTGGACGCACTGACATACGCCGGCAATCCGGGCAACCTGCGGGAGGTCCGGCGTCATCCCCGGTATGAATTTGTCCGGGGCGACATCGCGGACCGGCGCCTGGTGGACCGGCTGTTCCGGACGCGCGATATTCGCGGCGTGATCCACTTCGCTGCGGAATCCCACGTGGACAATTCCATTTCGGGCCCGGCGGTGTTTGTCAAAACCAACGTGACCGGCACGTTCTGCCTGGCGGATGCGGCGCGCCGTCATTGGATGGAAAAGCCGTTCCGCTCACGCGCGGGCTACGGGGGCTGCCGGTTCCACCACGTGTCCACGGACGAAGTGTTCGGTTCCCTGGGTCCGGAGGGGCTGTTCCGGGAAACGACACCCTACGCCCCCAATTCCCCCTACAGCGCCACCAAGGCGGGAAGCGACATGATCGTGAGGGCCTACCGGCATACCTACGGACTGGACACGGTGATCACCAACTGTTCCAACAACTACGGCCCGAAACAGCACGACGAAAAACTGATACCGACCATCATCCGGAATGCCCTGTCGCTTCGGCCCATTCCCGTTTACGGCGACGGTAAAAACGTTCGGGATTGGCTCTACGTTCTGGACCACTGCGCGGGCCTGGACCTGGCGTTTCATGCGGGGCGCGCCGGGGAAACCTACAACATCGGCGGCCGCAACGAACGCGAAAATATCGCCATTGCGCGCACCATCTGCGCGATCCTGGACCGGCTGAAACCCCGCCCGGACGGAGAGTCCTATTCCGGGCTGATCACATTCGTGGAGGACCGCGCCGGCCACGACCGCCGTTACGCCATTGACGCGTCCAAGATCGAAATCGAGCTGGGATGGAAGGCCGCGGAAACGTTCGAAACAGGGATCGAGAAAACCGTGCGGTGGTACCTGGAGCGGTACGGCCGGTAGCGGTCCGCGTTCACCGGAAGGAGGAGGCGCTTCATGTCCGATGAAAAGAAATCCGGGACCCGTCTGGAAGAGTTCAAGGTCAACGGCGAGGCGCTCCTGGCCAGGGTCAAGGAACTGGTCCGCGAGGGGAACATCCGCCGGATCATCATCAAGAACGAAGACGGCAAAACCCTGATCGAAATTCCTCTCACGATCGGCGTGGTGGGCGCGGTGCTCCTGCCCGTATTCGCGGCCGTGGGCGCGATCGCGGCGGTGGCGGCCAACCTGACCGTTGTGGTGGAAAAGATCGTCGAATAATCCGTGGGCGGCCGGTCAGCGCCTGAAGACCCTGAAAAAGAATTCGGCGGTCGGTTTCCCCAGAATCAGGATGCCGATGACCGCGGCGGCGATGGACGCGGACAGCACGGCGCCCGCCAGGATATCCTTGACCGCACCCGGGGATTTGCCCCGCCGGGCGCAGGCGAGATCTGTCAGTTTTTCTCCCGCGGTGTTCAGCATTTCCAGGGAAAAAACCATCGCGCAGGTGAGGACCACCATGGCCGTTTCCAGCCGCGTCAGACGGAGAAACAGCGCCCATCCCGTCGCCAGAACGCCCGCCGCCAGGATGATCTTCATGTTCCGCTGACCGGAAAAGACGGTCCGGATGCCGTTCCAGGCGAACCGGAAACTCCTGAAAAACTTCATCATCGGGTCATTATAGATCCGATGGGAAAAAATATCGACCGGCCCGCATTTATGGTATAATACCGGGGATATGCCGAAACTGATCCGGACCATCCTGATTTTCGCGCCGCTGGCCTGTCTTTTTGCGGCCACACCCGACATTCCCTTGTTTCACGGCTTCCGGTGGGGCATGTCCGTGCCGGAAGTGAAAAAACTTGCGAAATCAACCGACGAAGGCGGCGGCTTTCCGGACGAATTTGAGATGGACGGGGAAACCACGCTGAGTTACAGGACCGTGTTCTCCGAGCGACTGCCTCTTCCGGTCCTGGTCAGCTGTTTTTTTTACCGGGACCGTCTTTTCAGCGTCCTGGTCAATTACAGGTCCACGAACGAAAACCAGCTGGTCGAATCCCACCGGGAAACGCTGGCCCTGATCCGGGAATTGTACGGAAAGCCAAAACTTTCTGACGGGTTTAGGAACCTGACGGCCTGGGAAACGAACGGGACAGTGGTGTCTGTCGCGCTCGGGCCTTCGGGATTCGGCGCGCGGAAAATCGTGATGACCGTCCAGTACGACGGTCCGGAATCTCCGGACATCCGTCTGAGACTGGAGAAAATCCGCAGCGAGGAATTCGGGAAAAATCCCCTCTCAGATCGTCCGTAAAGTCCCTGTCCGTTGTGGGCCTGGGCTGTTGACGGGATGCAGGCCGCGGTGTATGCTCAATGGAACGGGGGTGCCCATGGACAGGAATATCTGCGTATTCTGCTCTTCTTCCAGCCGGATCCCGCTGGTCTACTTCGAAGCCGCCGACAGCCTGGGCCGGATGATCGCCGGAAAAAAAGACACCCTGGTGTACGGCGGGACCATGCTGGGCCTGATGGGCGCGATCGCCGACTCGGTGCGGAAGAACGGGGGCAAGGTGGTAGGCGTGGTCCCGGAGGAAATGCGGGACAAGAAGATCGCCTACGAGGACGCGGACTGGCTTTTTGTCACGAAGGACATGCGGGAACGCAAGGCCACCATGCAGGAACAGGCCGCCGCATTTGTCGCGATGCCGGGAGGGTTCGGGACCCTGGAGGAAATATCCGAAGTCATGACGCTGAAGCAGCTGGGTCATCACGACAAACCGGTCGTGTTCCTGAATACCAACGGGTTTTACGACAGGCTGTTGGGGTGTTTTGACCAGATGTTCGGGGAACATTTCATCAAAGAGGAGTTCCGGAGCCTGTTTTTTGTCGCGGCCACCCCGGAAAGGGTTTACGACCATATTGAGGGCTATCAGCCCAGGGCTTTTCCGAACAAGATTTTTTAGATTGTCCGATTGTCTTCCCGGTCCAGAAGCCTGCGTCGGGCTTCCGGGCCCAGGAGCTTCAGGACCGTCATGGTGTCCGGGCTTTTCAGTTTTCCGGTCAGGCGGATCCGCAGGACCTGCATCAGATCCCCGAACTTCAGGCCGGAGGATTCGGCCAGACCGCGGATGGAATTCTCCAGTCCCGTGAGGTCGGTCAGATCGCCCGCCGAAAGAACGGCCTGGATCATTTCGTTCGAAGCTTTGGCCAGTGTTTCGTTTTTCAGGTAATCCGTCAGCGCGTTTTTGGCTTCGTCGTCCATCGAAAAACCGTCTTCTGCGAATTGGGCCATCTCGTCGTACAGGGTGCGCAGCGTGCTCGCGCGGTTCTTGAGCAGTTCCACGGCCGTGAGGAGCCAGGAAGCGTCGGACATGCGTCCCGGTTTCGGCAGACCGGCTTCCTGCAGGAAGGCCTCGAGCAGGGGGATCAGGGACCCGGCGGGCGTCATTTTCATGTGCTTGCCGTTGACCCATGTCATTTTTTCCGCGTCGTAAACCGCGTTGGAACGGTTTAGTTTGGACAGGTCGAAATATTCGATCAGCTGCGGGATCGTGAAAATCTCGTCGTTCCCGTGCGACCATCCCAGGCGGGCTATGGCGTTCAACAGCGCGGAAGGCAGGATGCCCTGCGCCCGGTAGGCGTCGATGTTCGTGGAACCCTTGCGCTTGGAAAGCGGGGACCTGTCCTTGTCCAGGACCAGCGGCAAGTGCCCGAACTGGGGAACGGGAAAGCCGAAATATTCGTAGAGAATGATCTGTTTGGCCGTGTTCGTGATGTGGTCTTCGCCGCGAACGATATGCGTGATGCCCATGAGGGCGTCGTCCACCACCACGGCGAAATTATAGGTGGGGGTGTTGTCGCTTTTCAGGATCACGTAATCGTCCAGCTCTTTGGTGTTGACGGACACTTTGGACTTGACGGCGTCCTTGAAAGCGATCCACCGTTCGGGGCCGATGTCCAGACGGACCACGGATTGTCCCTCGGGCCGGTCCCTGCGCCCGCGGCAGTGGCCGTCGTAGCGGGTGGCTTCGGTGGCTTCCTCGCCGGCGGCTTTTTGTCGTTCGGCGTGGCGGGCGGCAATATCATCGCGGGTACAGGCGCAGTAGTAGGCCTTTCCCGATTCCAGAAGCTTTTGCACATATTCACGGTAGATATCAAAACGGTCGCTTTGCTTGTAGAATTCATCGTAATCCATGCCCATCCAGCGCATGTCGCGGATGATGGAATCGGTATGGGAGTCCTGTGACCGGGCCAGGTCCGTGTCCTCGATCCGCAGGACAAACTTCCCGCCCGTGTGGCGGGCGTAGAGCCAGTTGAAGACCGCCGTGCGGGCACTGCCCAAGTGGAGCTGGCCCGTGGGAGATGGCGCGAACCGGACTTTGACCATGACGACCTCGCTGTTAAAAACGGTGTGTGGGTATTATAAAGGGAAACCTGAGGAATTGAAAATCGTCAGGGCGGGGAAAGGTTTATGGTCCGAGGGGAGTGCTGTGGCGATCCGGTGCCTTCATTGACTAGGGGCATCGGTTCCCGAGCCATTCGACTCGCCCACCGGCTCGCTCAGGACTGGCTCCGCCGAGGGGCGACTATTTGTGTATCAATCAACAAGTTCCCTCGTCAGAGCCTGTCCCGAGCAAGGACGAGGGGCTCGGGATGACCATTTTTTCCCTTTTGGGACAGACCCACAGGGTCATTGCTTTTGTCTGCCCGGCTACATGCTTTGGTACACCCGTTTCATCCAGAGGGTGTCGCCTTCCCCGTTGGGACTTTCGCACACAATCGCGCCGCAGACGTCAAAGTCCTTGAGGCATTTCAGGAATTCCCTGTGACGGAAGTCGCTATCGCGCATGATCACGTGTTTCTGTTCGCCCTTGTCGGAATACCGGATCCCGGAAAAATGGATGTGCATGTCGCGGAGCGCGTCGTCGCCCAGTTCCTTTGCGATGTATTCGAAAACCCGGGCAAAATCTTCGTAGGAGTTGAATCCCGCCGTTCGCGCGTGCAGGTGGGCGAAATCCACGCAGGGCAGGATTTTCCAGCCCGTGTCTTTGGAAAGCCGGACTACTTCCTCCAGCGTCCCGAACTGGGACCGTTTTCCCATCAGTTCCGGCCGGATCCAGACCGTCAGGGCCTCTTTTCGGGCCAGGTCCGCGATGTGCCGCACGTGGTTGAGGACGGCGGGGTAGACGTCTTCCGGCCTGCCGCCCATGTAATAAGCCGCGTGGAAAACCACGCTGTAACCGCCGGCCGTATCCAAAGCCCGGGCCGTATCCAGGATATACTGGTAGCTTTTATCCACCTTGGGTTTTTCCTTCGCGAACAGGTTGATGTAATAGGGCGCGTGGGCCGTGAGGGTGAGCTTCAGTTCGCGGGCCAGTTTTCCCAGATTCCGGAGTTTTTCCAGATCCAGGATCACCCCGCGCACATATTCGATTTCCATGCCGTCCAGCCCCAGTTGGGCGATGCGGCGCAGGCCGTTTTCCATGCTGCGGGGGGCCGGGGAGGACAGCGGGATTCCCGGGGTCAGGAACCGGAGTTCATGCATGAAAGGAGTCCAAAAGCCTGAGCAGATGGTCCTTGGAAGGGAAAAAAGTGTCCAGGCATTCCCCGATCTGATACGCGGAGAAAAACCGCGCGTCCTTGATGGATTCCTTTTCCGCCGTTACGGACACCGTCTGCAGTTCGGAGCCGGGCACGTCCACCGTGAATCCCAGGCGGACCACGTGGCGGGACTGATCGTGATCCAGGTATTCGTCGGCAAACGCGAGTTCCAGGACTTCGCAGTGATGGATGCCGAGTTCCTCGCGCAGTTCGCGGACCAGGGCGTCGGAAAGGGTTTCCCCGAATTCCAGGTGGCCGCCCGGCAGGACCCAGTAGGACCTGTCTTTTTTTCGGTGCAGGGCCAGGAGAAGCTCCCCGTCGGAATTGAAGATGACGGCTTCCACGCGGACGCTGATCGTTTTCACGGGAGTCACTCCAGGGCCGGGTCAATGACCGCCGTCAGGACCCGGCCGTTGGCCGAACGCCTGCCCTGAAAAACCACGTAAGAAAGCGGTTTGTCGCCGATCCGCTTATAAGCGGACAGCGCGAACTGACGGCCGTTGTCCCGGTAACGGTCCGCCGTGAAACGGATATCGGCGCCCAGAGCGCGGGTTTTACGCCGGTCTGCCGGCAGGCCCCGCCACCCGTCGCGGAGCGATCTGGGGTTTTCAACGGTCAAAGTCGCCGGCAGGGGTTCGTTGCGGTAATAAGCCTGGATGCCCGATTCGATGTCCCGCCATTCCCGGTCTTGGCCGTGGATCAGCAGCGAGTTGTCAGACAGATTTTTTTCCAGCGCTTCGAACGCGGACCGGACGGAGGCGGAAACAATGTTCCGGTCAACCACCACGGAGGTTTCGTCCCCGGCCGGGATGCGGAAATCGTTGGACTCGGACCGGTTCCTGTACGTCTCGGTCAGCGTGACGCCGATTTCCACCGGGAATTCGTTGGCGATGGTCAGCACGAATTTCTGTTCCACGGCGTACTTCCTGCGGCCCAGATGGTTGGTCACCCAGACGTTGGACAGGGACAGGCGGATGTTGCCCAGCGCGTTTCCGGATTCACTCCAGAGCCTGAGCGCTTCCGTGTCAAAAAGACCGGCCGGCACCCCGTTGGTGGTTTCGGCGGCGTTGGTGAGGAGAAAATTCATTTCGGAAGCGGTGGACAGAAGCTGTTCCGCCTGGATATGGGTGTACTCGTATTTTTCGATGAGCGTTCTCAGGAACGGGAAAAAACCGTCCGGGTTCAGGGCGAACGCCGTGTGCAGGCAGTTGACGCCGAACAGATACCGGTAGAGCCGGGTGTTTTCCTTGGCGGCCAGCTCCAGGTTGATGAGTTCGATCCGGTTCCGCTCGATGAATTTCCCGTACACGGCCCGGTTGGAGAGCGCGATGACGGACAGGCCCAGGAATTCCGTGAGCGATTCGGATTCGACCCAGGAATCCTCCTCGAATTTGAGGATGCCCCGGACGTAGGCATGGCCCAGTTCGTGGTTGACGGCTTCGGCGGTTTTCCAGAAACTGTTGCGGGGCACGTCCGGCAGGACCGATCGGGCCGCCTCGGCTTCCGGCAGATAAGCGTTGGTGATCAGGTCCGGCGCGACCTGGATGATGTTCGCGCTCGCCTGTCCGTCTATGAATTCCTCCATGTCCTGATACTGGAAAACGCCCGCGATCATGTGGATCTGGGAAAAGGGGTACTTGCCGATGCGGTCGCGGTAAACGGAAAGCGTTCCCTGGACCAGACGGGACAACGCGTCCGCGTTGTTGGTGCGGTGGGCGTACAGGAACAATGGGCCGTTGCCGCGCACGCGCTGAAAACGGCCGATAAACATGTTCCCCGTCAGCACCACGTCGCTCAATTCGCTCTCCCAGAGGGCTGTCCGTTTCCCGCCGTTCGTGGATTCTTCGGAAAGCCGGGCGCCCAGAACGGAATAGTACTGTTCGGGGGTCCGGACGCGCAGTTCGTAGGAGAACGCCGGCTTCTGCGCGAAGGGAACCGGAAGCCAGATCTTTTCCGCGTCCAGAAAGACGCCGTCGCGGGTCAGGAGGAAGCGGTCTTCCTCGATGGGTCCGTCCACGTGAAACCGGATGTCGATCCGGGCTTTTTTACCCTTGGCCAACGGCGGGATCCTCACGCGATGGATGCCGTAGCCGTACCCGACGCCCTGTTCAAACCGGGCCGTGTCCCCTTCGAACGAAACGTAATCGAGCGAAACGTGCGTGTGGGAAATGAAATAGACTTCCGACAAAGACGAGGATTGGTTGTTCCGGATCGAGTAGGAGAGGACGCCGGACAGGGAGGGGGTCCCCGGGTCAAAAGTCATGTCGCCGGACAGCCGGTCAACGGCCACCGTTTTCCGCAGCATGAATTCGTCGCAGGAGAAGAGCAGGGCCAGAAGAAGCAGGACGGGAACGGCGCGAGCGACTCCCATTCGGAACTCTCAGGGCCTTCGGCGGCGGTCGGGCGGGGAGCTGAAGATTTTCCTGAAAAGTTTCTTCAGAAAGTTCCAGAACCGTCGGAACGGGTTGGTGGTCAGAAGGTCTTTTTTTCTCCTGAGCCCGGCCAGGAGTTCGTCGTAAGTGAAGTCCTTGCGGGCCATGTTTTCTTCCATTTCCATTTCCAGGACGTCGATCTCCCTGCCGGGATCCGTCACGACCGCCTCGATCTCGTGCCAGCCCAGTTCACGCGCGGCCGACAACCGCCGGAAGCCGGCGATCAGTTCGCCTTGGGAGTTGATGAGGATGGGATGGATGAGACCGTGCTTCTCAAGACTCTTCTTGAGCGTTTCCAGGTCGCCCAAGTCCTTCCGGACGCGGTCGCCGACGGTAATGTTGCGGATTTGCGTTTTCATGAGGGCCCCGGAAGCGCGTTTTCTATCAGGAAACATTATATAAAACGGGGCATCAATAGTCAATAATTCTCCCGGCTCGGCCTGTGTTCGGGTATTTTCCAAATGACAGAGGCCGGGTTCTTAATAATGATTCATGATTGGTCCGGCGATGATGCAAAAGTCCGGATTTGATGGGATTTCTCAAAAGTAAAGTGCGAAGAAAGAATCGAAATGACCGGGGCCGGGGTGCGGGCGGCGGGAATTGGCCAGACAGGGTCCGTCAGGTGTTTCAACCGTCCCTGAGGGCGTCTTCCAGGGTGGGGTGGATGTTCAGGAACCCCGCCAGACCCGTCAGGATGAACACGTTGCAGATATTGCCCGGGCTGTCCACGATGTTGATTTTCCCGGCGGTCGGAAAGACCTGGTTGATGAGGGTCGTAATCCCCCCGATCCCGGTGCTGTCAATGAACGTCACCTCCCGGAAGTTCAGGACGAGTTTTTTAATACCGGGCTGGCAGGCATCGGTGACGGCTTTCTTGAGCTCCCCCACGTTTTTCAGGTCGATCTTACCCTGGGCCGTCACGATACAGATATGGCCCCTGATTTTGGTCTGAAAGGACATGTCCGATCCCCCCGGTTTGTTTTTAATACCAAATTATAAGGTAATTTCAAGCCGGGGTAAACAATAAGGCCCTCATGCCGGAATTTATTTTACACGCTGACCTGGATCCGGAAGAGCCGGTGATAGATGCCCCGGCGCCGGACCAGCTCCCGGTGCGTGCCGGTTTCGATAATGCGTCCGCCTTCCATCACGACGATCCGGTCCGCCCCCGCGATGGTGGACAGCTTGTGGGTGACGATGAGAGTGGTCTGTCTGCCCAGGATCTTTTTCATGGCCGACTGGATGGCCCGCTCGGACTGCGCGTCCAGGGAGCTGGTGGCTTCGTCCAGGATCAGGATTTTCGGTTTGCGCAGGAGCGCGCGCGCCAGGGCGATCCGCTGCTTTTCGCCCCCGGACAGCCGCGTGCCCCGGTCCCCCAATACTGTCTGATATCCTTTGGGGAGGCGTTTGATGAAATCATGGGCGTTGGCCGTGCTGGCGGCCCGGATCAGTTCCGAGTCCGTCGCCTCGGGCTTGGACAGACGGATGTTTTCCGCGATCGTGCCCGAAAACAGGATGTTTTCCTGGGTGACCAGGCTGATCTGGCGGCGGATGGAAAACGGGCTGACCGTTTTCAGGTCGCGGCCGTCAATCAGCACGGAACCCGTGTTCGCCCTGTAAAAAACGGGGACCAGGGATATGAGAGACGATTTGCCCGCGCCGCTGGGACCCACAATGGCCACGGTTTCGCCCTGTTCGATCCGGAGGTTGATGCTCCGAAGCGTGGACGCGGAACCCTCGTAGGAAAAACCGACCTTCCGGAATTCAATGCCGCCCCGGATGGGCCCGATATCCGGGAGCGAGGCGTCCTCTTTTTCCCCCGAGTCGATGATTTCGAATACGCGCCGGGCGGCGGGGCCGAGTTTGCGGAGGACCAGGACAATGTCCGTGGTGCGGCTCAGGGGTTCCGAGAGGACGAGGGCCAGCAGGATGAAATTGACGATCTGTCCCGAGGTGGCGATGCCCTGGCGGACGCTCAGGGCGCCCATGACCAATATCACCAGA
>CAYMRH010000020.1:0-8120 GCA_964392785.1 uncultured Brevinematales bacterium | reverse complement strand
AATCCCGATGACGCCCAGGAGTTCCGAGGCGGGCGTTCCCAGGAACCGGGCTCGGATTTCCTTTTTCATGGATTTCAGGTAGTCGTCGTTGGCGCGGGCGAATTTGGCCCGGCGGTTTTCTTCCGCGGCAAAACCCTTGATGACGTCAATACCTCCCACGGTTTCCTGCAGGTGGGACGTAATGCCGGAGATGTTCTGCTGGACCGCGGCGGCCAGACGCTGGACAAGGGAGCCGACACCCGCCAGCACCAGGGCCAGGACGGGGCCTATGGAAAAGAAATAAAGCGAGATCCGGGGATTGAGAGAAGCCATCAACGCCACGATCACGATCACCGTCAGCGGCTGGGCCAGCATCTCGACGATGATGTTCATGAAGAACACCTCGATCACGCCGATATCGTTCAGCAGGCGGGAGAGGATGTCCCCGGCGCGGGTGCGCCGGTAATAGGCCACGGGCAGGTCGATCAGGCGGCTGAACAGGTCGCGCCGGATGTCGTGCAGGACGCTCACGGCCAGCGTGTTGGAGGCCACCAGCGTCAGGTAATGGGAGAGCGCCCAGAGGGCCGCGAGTCCGGCCAGCGTCAGGACCGTGGCCGCGTTCACCTTCTCGAAATTGTTTCCGATGAACGTGTCGGAAAAAAAATTGCCCAGCTGGAAAATCCCGCCCACTTTGCCGGCCACCAGCGTGACGGCAAACAGAAAGCAGAAAAAAAGCGGGAGTTTGTAACGGAGGGCGTAACCCAGGATCCGGCCGTAAATTTTCATGCGGTGATGGCCCGCCAAATCAGGATGATTCGTCAGGTGTATTTTAAGGTCTGGGTCGGGAAAACACAATTTCCGCGGCCGCCGGGCCTGAAAATGCGGGCCCGTTTGCTTTTTGCGGTTGCATTCAATAAAATATGTCCGTCAATCGGGAGGATCTTGAATATGAAGACAGGCGCTTTGACATTAAAAACCCTCGCGGTCCGGTCCGCGTTCACGGTCGCGACTCTGGGTCTCATGCTGGTTTTTCCGCAGGCCTTTCATCTGTTCGGTTTGGGGGCCGCCTTTTTGCCCATGTTCCTGCCTCTGGTGGCCGCGGCCGTCCTGAAGGGCACGGGCTTTCCGTTGGTCGTTCCGGCTTTGGCCGCGCCTTTCCTGTCCCTGGCCCTGTTCGGAATGCCGGCATGGCCCGTGGCGGCCGCGATCGCGGCGGAAATGACCTTTTTGGCCGTTGCGCTGTCCCGGGCGCGCGGTTTACGTGCGGCATTTTATCCCGTCTTTCCCGTGATGCTGGCCGGCGGGCGCTCAGTGTCTTTTGCCGTTCACGCGGGGATCCTGTTCCTGCTGGGCAGGACCGCCCCGACGGCGGCGGCCTGGTCTGTCACCCTGGCGGGCTGGAAGGGGCTTCTGATCTGTCTCCTGACGGGTTTCGCGTTATACGCGATCTCACGGTTTGCGGATCGGAATGCGGGACGGAATGAGAGATAAGCACGCCCTTCTTTTGCCGCTGTTTCTGTTTTTTCTGAACGCTCCGGCCCTGTTCGGCTGGAGAAACTACAACAGATTCCCTCTCGGTGCTGACGCGACCGGTCTGGGCGGCGCCTACGTGGCGGAGGCTTCCGACGCGACGGCTCTGGTTTTGAACCCCGCGGGATTGCCGCAGCTTCCCGAAAGCATTGTGCTCCAGTACGAAGTGTTTTCCAGTTTCGAATTCGCGGACCCACTGGCGTGGAACGTGTCCATCCGGTTTGACACGTTCCCGTTTTTCGGCGTGGTCGTTCCCGCCGGAAAGTTCCGCTGGGGCGTGTCCGTCGCGACCCTTTATCATTCCCTGCTGGGCGGCAACGACCTGGCTGTCCGCTATCTTTCGGGCGCGGCCGCTTACCCCGTTCTGGACAACCTGTCCGTGGGAGTTTCCGTTGGCCCTGTTCTGGCCACGGAAAGCACGGGGTTCGGTTTTTCCTGGGCCTGGACGGCCGGCGTGTTGTGGAAAGCGCTGGACGGATGGCAGTTCGGCGCGTCGTTCCGGTCTCCCGTGGGTCTGGACTGGAGCCGGACCGTCAAAGGCGGGACGCTGCGCGAGGTCTATCCGTGGAACCTGGACGCGGGCGCCGCCGTGCGGGTGGCGGAAACCGTTTTTCTGTACGGACAGCTGGAGTGGATCGCCATGGATTCCGTGGCATACGTTCTGGACGGGACGGATTATGCGCCGTCCTTCGGGTCCAACCCGTTTGCCAGACTGCACCCGGGTCTGGGGGTCCGTTTCCTGGAGAGTGTGACGGGCGCGCATCTTTCCTTCGGCTGGAGGATGGACAGTTCGTATTCCCCCGCCGGCAGCGTCGATCAGCACCTGCTCACGGCCGGCGTACGGGCTTATGGGAAAAACCTTGTGTTCCGCGCGTCGCTTGAGGACGCGCTCCTGATCGGGTTGTTCTATCCCGGAAACGTGCGCCACGAGAAAATCACGGCGAGCTTTTCCCTGATCTTTTAACCGGCCGGAATCCGTCGGGTTTTACGGGGAGCGGTTTTAAAAAGCCAGCGCGATCGGGAACACGTTGAAAGCCAGGTCGCGGCTCACAATGCCGTATTCAAAGGACGCGCTCGCGAACAGGAGCTGGATCCCGAAGAGAATCCGAACTTCCAGGGGCCTGTAGAACTCGTCCACCTTTCTGCCCAGCACCAGGGCATAATCTGTCCCGGTCAGGTCGGTGAACGTTCCCTTGATGTACGTGTCCGTGCTCACGCGTCCCAGGTTCAGGTCCACTCCCAGTCCGGCAAACACCCCGCCTATCCAGGAGAAATTGATCCCGGCCATGACTTTTCCGCCCAGGGTCAGTCCCGCCCAGTCTATGGTGAAACCCGTTTCCGCATCGTTGGTGCCCACGATCATGTTCGTGACATACGCGCTGTCCCTGTATCGGTACGCCATGCCCAACAGCCCGGAGTTGTAATCCGCGGAGAGCCGGGTGTCGATCTTGATCAGGCCCCCGAAGAATTCCTTCGCGAGGTAGCGCGCTTCCAGCCCCACATACCCCGCCTTGAAATCCAGCGAAGTCCCGTTGGTCGCGTCGCGGGACACCTGGGGGTAATAACCGAAGCGCAGTCCCAGGTCCAGGGGGATTCCGGGCAGGCCCATTTTGAGATAGAAGACATCGTAAGGCAGGGGGATCAGGGAAAGCGCCTTGGCCAGATTGGTGACGGAATTGATGTTGGAACCGCTCACGCCGTTGGTGAGGTCCCCGAAATCTTTTTCGAAAATGCCTTTTCGGGAAATGTAGGACAGGGCCAGCCCGATTCCCGCGCCGAACTTGAGCCCCACGAACGGGGAGGCGTTCACGGCGGTCATGTTGCCGGACCCGGCGTAGAAACCCATGTGGTCCGCCAGCTGACGGCTCACGGCTTTTGAGAGCGGGCCGAATACGGTTTCGCTGATTTCGTTGGTCAGGTCGGTGAATGAGTCCGCGTGGACGGCGGCGGTCAACCCCAGAAGAACCGCCAGAACGACCGGGAACGCGCGCATGGGAAAACCTCCGGTTTTGATGATCATTCGGTTTTGCCGGGCTGCCGTGATTTTTTGAAGAGGACCAGATACTCCGTGTTCCCGCTTTTCGCGCCTGTCACGGGGCTTTCGATCACTTCGGACTGTTCCAGGCCCGTTTCCTCCGCGGCGGACAGCACGTTCCGGATGGCGGTCTGGTGGTGCTCCAGAGGAGCGAGACCCCGGTCCCCGATCTTGTCCGGTGACAGCTCAAACTGCGGCTTGATGAGGACGATCACCCGCGCCTCCGGTTTCAGGACCGGGACCAGGGACGGCAGAATTTTGGAAACGGATATGAAAGACACGTCCACCGTGGCGATATCCGGCGCGGGGTCGAAAGCGGCCGGGTCCAGGTGACGCGCGTTGGTGTTTTCCATCACGGTCACGCGCGGGTCGTTGCGGAGTTTCCAGTCCAGCTGATTGGTGCCCGAATCCACGGCGTAAACACGGGACGCGCCCCGTTCCAGCAGGACCTCCGTAAACCCGCCCGTGGAGGAGCCGATATCCGCGGCGACGAGTCCCGTGACGTCCACGCGATAGTGGTCCAGTGCGTGCAGGAGTTTCAGGGCCCCCCGGCTCACGTAGGGAAAGGTGTCCTTGAGGCGGATGGGCGCGTCCTCGGGGACCACCATGCTCGCCTTGGTCGCGGGCGTGTCGTTCACCAGCACGTTTCCGGCCATGATTTCCGCCTGGGCCCGCTGACGGGTGGATGTAAGGCCCAGCTTGACGAGAAGGATGTCGAGACGCTCTTTACGCATGGGATATTCCTGTTATTTGATTAATCGCACCTGATAGTATTACAATACCTGTCCGAATAGTAAAGAAATGGGGATTTAATAAATGCAGTGGATTGTCCTGGTGACCGCGCTGATCAATCTGGTCCTTTCTGTGTTTGCTATTTTTAAAATCCCCAAACGATATTTTCTTAAGAATGCTTTTGTCATCTTTACTCTTATCACAAGTGTCTGGCTGTTCGCTAATTATTTTATATTGTATTTAAATGATTTTCAATGGCGTAAAATCGGATACGCTCTCGGCGCTCTGATGATTGCTTGCGGCTGTGTGGTTGTCGAGAGTTTCTCGCAACAAAAGAAATTGGGGCTGGTAACGCATTCGGTTTTCTGTATCGTTGGAATTATATTCTCTGCTTTGTGCGTGGTGGATGGCGTATTTTTCCGGTATAATCCGGGCGCTCTTCATCATATCGAGATGACGGGATTGTTTCTGATTTATACGCTTTACTTTTTCACGGCTATTCTTTTTATCATTTTTCGGATACTCACTGCCCGCCGTAAATTCCATGGGATTCTGAAAAAACAGGCCACGCTGATATTTGTGGGAATACTTTTATTCGGGCTGATGTCGTTCTCGGTCAGTTTTCTCATGCCTTTGTTCGGGTACAACCATCTTATCGATATGGATACGGCATTTTCCCTTTTCTTTGTGGTTTTTATTGCTTACGCCATCTTCCGTTACCAGGTCATGGACATATCGGTTGTCGTCCGGAGAAGCTCTTTGTACGCGCTTGTCATCTTTGTCATGACAGTCATCTACATGACGGCCATATTTGCCTTCGAGATCTTTTTTCGCTCGGTTTTAAAAACCGGCCAGATGATTCCCAGGATTCTGGCGTCGGTGGTCTTTGCCATATTGTTCGCGCCCGTCCGGAATGCGGTCGAAAAAGCGATCTCCCGGATATTTTATCCGGGTCAATACCAGTTCCAGAAAGCGATCCGGGAGTTTTCATCGGGCCTGGTCCGTGTGATTGATCCGTCGGAACTGGTCAACATTGTGAACCGGAAAATCGTGGAAATGATGCAGATCGACAAGTCGGTTGTCCATCTTCTGGATGAAGGAGGAAAATTCCGTTACGCGGCCAGTTGGGGCGTTGAAAGCGGGGTTGAGAGTCGTTTCGTTCATTGGGACCATGCTTTTATAAATGACTTGAATTCCCGTGATTACATCTCCTTGCAGGGGGTATCGGATGCAGAGAACGAACCGTTCCGAAAGGCGGCTGCCGGATTGAAAGCGTCGCAGATTGCCTTCGTATTGCCCGTCCGGATGAACGAAGAGATGATCGGGTTTTTCATGCTGGGAGAAAAGCAGAACGGCGATCTGTATTCTTCGGATGACGTGGATTTGCTGAGGACGGTCAGCAACGAGTTTGCCATCGCGCTGTCGAACGCCAGATCCTACCGGAAGACGCTGGAAAAGGAAAAAACGGACCGGGACCTCGAAATTGCCGCGCAGATCCAGAAACTCTTTATGCCCGCGGTTATTGAACAGCCCAAGGGCCTGGAAATCACGGCGCATTACGCTCCGGCCATGGCGATCGGCGGCGATTACTACGACGTGATCCGGATTGACGATAACAGGGCGCTGATAGTGCTGATGGACATATCCGGCCACGGGTCCTCCGCGGCCATAGTCCTTTCCATGATATCCTCCTATTTTCATTCCAACGCCTGCCGTTTTGAAAATCCGGGAAACCTGCTGACGGACCTGAACAGGGAAATGATCAGGAGACTGAAAGGTCAAAAATACGCGACGGGGATCGTGCTGGATTGGGATTCCGTGTCCCGAACGGTCTCATGGGCGAACGCCGGGCATCCTGAGTTCCTGCGCCTGGACGCGGAGGGCAAACTCCTGCCCGTGGAAAAAGGCACGGACCCGCCTGTGGGGGTGCTGGAAGACCAGGTGTTCCAGACCCGCCGGCTGACGTTGGGGGCGGGGGAAAAGATGGTCCTCATGACCGACGGAGTGTACGAGGCCATGAACCCGCGCGAGGAAATGCTGGGTATGGAGGCCGTGAGCGCGAGGATAACCGAACTGGGCCGGGGCCAGGCCGGGGAAATCGTTCACGGCCTGCTGGAAACAGTAAGGGTTTTCCGGGGCCATGAAAAGCAGTCGGACGATATTGCCATCATGGTGGTCCGGGCGGCAGGATAGCGCCGGGATGTTCAGATTAAACTTTCCGTTAAAACAGCCGGACTAATATTTAACTTCAAATTCATGCGATTTTCCTTTATTTCTGAAAATACGGGGCCGATATTTTATGGGCATTCATTCATTATGCAATCTGTTAAGGAGAGTTAACAAGAGCGTAAATAACTCAGTATCATAGGGGGTTGGCTCGATAGGGGTGTCGGGTCATCAATTAATTCTTTTAATATTGGTTGAAATGATCAATCATGATGGATTGTCAATATTAAAAAGCGCGAGGACCCTATGAAAATGGATGCTACAAACCTCACATTAAACAGTAGTTCAGCATCTATTAAATCAATTGGGATAGATAGAAGGGAGAACTCGCGATACTATATTGATGAAAAAAAAAGGTATTTTAGTTTAAATATTAATAATAACCAGATTCAAGATCCTCAGATTATTAATATAAGTCTGAATGGATTCTCATTAAGATCAAAAACCCCTCTGACAAACGATACAAAAGTACCAATCAATTTAGAGCTCGGCGATGATCAGACTATATTCTGCTTGGGAAAAATTATTTGGAATTATCAAAATAATGGCGAATACTTCTACGGTATTAATATTTATTATTTTAAAGAAGAAGATCATCGCGCCAGTTATCGGAATATATATAATCATTTTGTTAATGATGAGAACGTTGTGAACAGGAGAAAAAGCGAACGAAGAAGTGACGAACTAAAAGTAAAAAGCACAAGAAGAAGTAAACACGACAGAAGAAATAGCAAAACGCTATTTATTAAATGTCTTAGATATAACCGAATGAAATCATTAATGAACCGAAATAAATACTTTTATCTTACGGAACAGTTGTCAGGTTCGCAAAACAAGGTTGTTATTAACGGTAATGAATATATAAATTTTGCATCAAATAATTACTTAGGACTCGCTTCTCACCCTGAGGTGAAAGAAGCTGCAATAAAAGCCATGGAAAAGTACGGTGTTGGAATGTGCGGTTCAAGAGTATTGAATGGAACGTGTGATTTGCACAATCAGCTTGAAAATTCTATAGCCGATTTCGTTGGTGGTCAAAGTTGCATTTTATATACTACTGGGTATTCGGCTAATGTTGGTCTGATTTCTGCAATTGTTGATTCTGGTGATATCGTGATAATTGACGAACAAGCTCATGCCAGCATTATTGATGGATGCAACTTGTCCAGAAGTGATTACATAAAGTATCGCCACAATGATATTAATGATTTAGAGAAGAAACTTGAGAAATTGCCGTTGAATCAATCAAAATTATTGGTTACAGAAGGCGTATTCAGTATGGAGGGGGACCTGGGCGCAATCGATAAGTTGTATGATATCACAAAAAAATATGATATCGCATTTGCTGTAGATGACGCTCATGCAATTGGTGTTCTTGGAATAATGGGCAGGGGTTCTTCTGAACATTTTAGTTTACAAGGAAAGATTGATGTTATTATTGGTACAAACAGCAAGGCTTTGGGGGGTATAGGTGGGTTTGTTGTTGCTAGTCAAGAGATTGTTCACTATTTAAAGCATAATAGCAGATCCTTTATTTTCTCTGCAAGTCTGCCTCCGTCAGTCTGCGCGGCAACAATTAAAGCCATAGAAATTATCAAGTCGAATCCAGGTATAATTT
>CAYMRH010000019.1:33058-43744 GCA_964392785.1 uncultured Brevinematales bacterium | reverse complement strand
ACCCGACTGGTTGTGATTCCATAACGCTCCTCTTTTTTTCCGAACTGCCGCGCCTCAGCCGATCGGCCTGATGATGCCCAGCGGCGTCTGCTCGCGGCTTTGCCCGAGCGGATTGTCCCTCAGGATCCTGAAATAGTGTTTTTTGTCCATTCTCCTGTCGGACACACCCAGGATCCTGCCGCCCAGGTCGTTCAGGTCCACGATCAGCGCCGGACATCCCGCGGCGCGGCTGATTTCACTCGCCACGGCATCCGGCCGGTCCGGACCCAGGACCACGTAACTATTGTAGGGAGGAATGGTGTTCCGCGTGGGGCCGTCTATTGACGACGCCTTGTAACCGGCCACGCGGTAAAAGTCTCCCTTACGCCCCAGGAGTTTCCCCAGGAATCCGGCGGCGGCGGCCAGAAGGATCCGGGGCGTTCCGCAGTCCCGGAGCGCCATTTCCATCGTTTCCGGTATCCCCAGCCCGATTCCCGCGGGGGTTTTCGTCACGTGACGGGAAAGAAAAACGGCCAGCGGCCGTGGCTTGATGTCCTTAACGGGAAACGCCCTGCCCTGGGTGATCGCCACGATCTTTTCCGTGACAAAAACGGTGTCTCCGGGCCTGACCCTGCCCTTCAGGCTCGAGCTGACAACTGACACCAGGTTGTCTCCTTTCCGGACCAGTTTAGTCCGGACGGGAATCCTGAGATAAACCCTGCCGTCGGCTGAGATCCGGGGTTGTTTCTTTTTTCCGGCGAGTTTTTTTGGCGCGATCTTTTTTTGACTCATGTCTTCATTCCTTGAAATAGCCCGACAGGATACGGACCAGTTCCGGCCGGGCTTTCCGGTACAGATTATCAAGAGAATAGTCCAGGTAGATATCGCCGGATACGCAGATCACGCCGCCGGAGATTTTGGAAGGCGGCAGCAGCCGGAGGTTCCGGCTGATCTTTGCGCTGATGTCCTGGAAATACTTTTCATCTTCCTGGCGGAAAGACAGGCCGGCTTCCCCGTTTCCGGGCGCCTGACCCAGGGCTTTTTCGGTCAACCGGGTCAGATAGGCGGTGTATTGGGCCGGATCGCTCCGGAGTGTCTGGGCCAGTTCGGAATAGGAATCCTGGATCAGTCCGTCCAGTAGCGAGGCCTCGGCGCGCTGTTCGCGGCGTTCGGCTTCCAGTTCGGCCCGGGCCCGCAGTTTGGCCGCCAGACGGCCCATTTCGGAATCCAGCGCCTCGTACTTTTTGTCGTAGGCGGCCGTCAATTCGTCCAGCTTTTTGACCACGATCCTGTCGGATTCCATCCTGGCCTGCGTGACAATATCATCGTGCTCGGTTTCCGCTTCCTTGCGGATCTCGTCCAAAATCTCCTGCAAACCCATACAACCCCCGCGGGACCCGAAAATTCAGATTCTGATGCCGACCGCTTCCCGGATATAATCCGCCAGGCCGGTTGCCTGGGCGGTGTGTCCGGTCGGGCCGGGAATATTGACGATGAGCGGAGTTTCCCTGGCAAAGCGGATCTGGGCGACCAGGTCCGGCGCCCAGCCCTCGATTTCGTCCGTAATGATCACCAGGCCCAGGTCCCGTGTTTTCCGGGCCCGCTTGAGTTCTTCGACGGCCTCCGTCGGACCGGTCACGACCCGGCCCTCAACGCCCTCCAGGGCGAACATCATGACGGTTCGTTTGTCTCCCAACAGCAGCGTTCGCATGGCCCGCTATATCTTGCTCAAGACCATGATCGCGATGATCAGCCCGTAAATCGCGATCCCTTCCGCGAGACCCACGAAGACAATGGCGTTACCGAACATTTTGGGATTTTCCGAAATGGCGCCAATGGCGGCCGCACCGGACATACCGACCGCGATCCCCGCACCGATGGACCCCAGACCCACGGCCAGACCGGCGGCGATGAAACCCAGACCGGCCCCGCTGTTGGACACCGGCGCGGGAGCCTTGATTTCTGTCGTTGCGGTTCTGTCATGCGATTCCTGGGAATGCAGTTTGTCCACCGAAGAGATCAGCACCGCGGCCGAGAGAAACAGGATGGTCACGACCCCCGTCACGGCGCTTCCCTTGACGATGGATATGGCGGTTTTCTTAGCGACCCGGGTTTTCCGGCCCCAGAGACACAGGACGGCAATAGCCGCCATAAAGACGGCGAACGTCACGATTACAGCGATCATCATGGAATTTCCTCCGAACGAATGTTGATGAAAGATTATAGTATTCGCTGGTTTTTTTAGCAAAATAGGACTCTCTCGCGGCTACCGGGACTGCCGAACAATTCTTGATTTTAGAAATCGCCTGACTTATAATACATCCCTGCCGGAATCGTCTTGACGCGCCAGAACGCTGTTCTTGCCGTCCAACAAGTCCGGAACAACCGGTGTTCGTCGAGGTCATCCGGCGGCAGCAGGGTCGTTTAGCTCAGTTGGTTAGAGCGCATGCCTCACATGCATGAGGTCACTGGTTCGAGTCCAGTAACGACCAAGTGATACCCGAAACCGGGAATCCCGAAAAGCTCGCGCTTTTCGGAACTAAGAACCGCTAAACAAATCCGCTCACCGGGGGAACCGTTGGTTCGCGGATTTGTAAAGCGGTTCTATAGGGCGGTTAGCTCAGTTGGTTCAGAGTACTTGCTTGACATGCAAGGGGTCACTGGTTCGATCCCAGTACCGCCCAAGCCCGAAGGCCCGGGGTTTTTACGCCCCGGGCCTTTGATTTTCCCTCACCCTTTGCTTATAATCACTGCGTTCCGGGGGAATTTGATACATGGCTAAACCGGTCCGGCAGCAGAGATCCTTTCTCATCAAGATCCTGGAAAAACTGACCCGAACCATCAAGGCCAAGGTCGTGTTTTTCGAAATCTTCATCGTCGTATTCGCGGCGGCGTCCGTGGGCGGTATTGTCACGGTTTTCATGCGCCAGGTCCTGACCCAGAAAGCGCACCAGTTTTCCGAACGGATCCTCCTGGACCTCGCCAAGTCCGTCGAATTCAATTACATCTCCATGCCCGCCACGGACGAGGCCGTCCAGTCCTTTTCCGGCACGGAGGGCGTTCTGTATCTGGGTTACTACGGGTACGTCATTACCGGCAAAAAACCCCGGAAGGTGGAACTGAAATTCGGCGTCCCGTTGAACCGCAAATACCTGGCGTTTCTGGACGAAAACGTGTTCAACAAGGACCTGAAATCGCTCCGGCGCAATCCGGACACCGTGGAAGTGCGGGTGGGACGGGAAACCGTTCCGTCTTACGAATACTACATGCCCGTGTTCGTTCAGGCCGGCCCGCAAACCAAGAAGATCGGGCACATCATCCTCCGCTACTCCCAGGACGTGGTGAACCGGACCATCGTGAGCGTGACCAACCTGATCCTGATCATCACCGGCGTGGTGGTCCTGATCGCGATTTCCCTGTCCTTCCGCGGCGCAAACGGCATCGTGAGGCCCATCGTCCAGCTGACCGAAATCGTCAAGCAGTTTTCCGCCGGCGACATGACCGTGCGGGTGAACATCCGCTCCAGCGACGAGGTGGGCGTGCTGGCCCGCACGTTCGACGACATGATCGTGTCCGTCCGGGAAAAACTGGAAATGCAGAAATACGTCTCCAATTCCACAGTGAAAATGATCCAGAAAAGCGTTTCCGCCGACCTGTCCACGTCCGAAAAGGAACACCACACCGAACGCAAATCGGTCACCATGCTGTTTTCCGACATCCGCGGTTTCACCGCCATGAGCGAAAAAATGGACGCCAGCGAAGTGGTGGCCATTTTGAACGAATATCTGGACCTTCAGAGCGGGATCATCAAACGGTTCCGGGGGGACATCGACAAGTTCGTGGGGGACGAGATCGTGGCGCTGTTCACGGGCCCGAACATGTTTGTGAACGCCCTGAACGCCGCACGGGAAATCCAGAGGACCATCCGCGACCTGAACAAAAAGCGCGAATTGCAGCGTAAGTCGCCCGTACACGTCGGAATCGGCATCCACACGGGCGAGGTGATCGTGGGCAGCATCGGGTCCCACGACCGGATGGACTTCACCGTGGTCGGGGACAACGTCAACCTCACCTCCCGGCTGTGCGGCGCCGCCGGACGCGGTGAAATCATCGTCACCCGGGCGGTCTGCGAGAAATTCCGGGACAACAAAAAGCTCTTCACGACCCTGCCCCCCATCACGGTCAAGGGCAAAGCAAAACCGGTCGAGGTGTTCCGAGTTGAATACTGAAACCCGGACAACGCGCGGACCGGAACAGACCGCCGGTTTTGGCCGCGAATGCGCCCGGAATTGGCCCCGCGGCACGGTTGCGGTCCTGTCCGGCGGGATCGGCGCGGGTAAAACCACGTTTGCGCGCGGATTCGCTTCGCATTGGGGCCTGGACGGGCTGGTGACCAGCCCCACTTTCACTCTCCTGAACGAATACCGCGACCCGGAGTCGGGAATTCTGGTCCGTCATTTTGATCTTTACCGTCTCGGATCGACCGGCGAAGTCCGGGATATCGGGCTGGAAGAAGCCCTGGCCGGAAGCGATTTCAGCCTGATCGAATGGCCGGACCTTGCGCTTCCCCTTCTCAATTTTCCCGTCCGGACCGTCCGTTTCGATCAGGGGACCGACGAAAACGAACGGATCATTACCGTCCAAGACGCCGGCATAACGGCCTGACGCCTTTTTTTCAGGAGAACGATCATGACAGAGAACATTTCCATCGCAGTCATCGGCGGAAGCGGAGTTTACGAACTGAAAAACGTCCGCGTCACCGGAGAACTGGACATCAAAACACCGTTCGGCAAACCCTCCGACCTGATCACCGTGGCCGAAATCGGGTCCCGCCGCGTGGCGTTCCTGCCCCGTCACGGACGCGGTCACAGGCATCTTCCCGCCGAAGTCCCCAGCCGGGCCAATATCTACGCCCTGAAATCCCTGGGCGTGAAAAAGATCGTGGCTGTCAGCGCCGTGGGCAGCCTGAAAGAGGAGATCCGGCCCATGGACATTGTCCTGCCGCGCCAGATCATAGATAAAACCCGGTCACGCCCCCACACCTTCTACGGCAACGGCATCGTGGGCCACGTGGCGTTTGCCGATCCGTTCTGCGAGAATCTGCGCGCCCCCATGAAAACCGTCATAGAAGATTACATCTCAAACCGGAAACTCGACAAGCGTCTGTTCACCGAAGAAACCTATATTTGCATGGAGGGGCCCCAGTTTTCCACGCGGGCGGAAAGCCTGCTGCACAAAAGCTGGGGCGCCGGGGTCGTCGGCATGACGGCCGTGCCGGAAGCCAAACTGGCCCGGGAAGCGGAAATCTGCTACGCTTCCTACGCCATGCCCACGGATTACGACTGCTGGCGGGAGGAGGAACAGGCCGTGGACGGCTCCATGGTTCAAACTTACATGAAGGAAAACAACAAAACCGTGAACGAACTCCTGCCCCGGATTCTGGAAGCGCTGGATCCGGATCAGGAATGCGCCTGTCATTCCGCCGCCCGCTACGCCGTCTTCACCAAACCGGAACTGATCCCGGCCCGGGTCAAGAAGGATCTGGGGCTGCTGTACGGGAAATATTGGAGGTAGTTGCGGCGATGAATTGTCAGATTCGTTCTTGACGCCAGCCGGGAATCGGTTTTATAATTGAGGAACGGTTCATGCCGGAAATGACTGGAAAGGAGATACCGGTGAAAAAAGCGAGAGATTTTCTTGATCAATGGATGCATGCCGTCAATCATGCCGATGTCGAAAAGCTCCTGTCTTTATACGACAAGACAGCGGTGCTGATCCCCACGTTTTCCAACAAGATCCTGAATACGCCGGAAAAGATGCGCGAGTATTTCACCAAACTGGCGGAGCGGGAGGGCTTGAGCATCACTCTTCACGAAAAATCCCTGTATGTCCAGTCGCTGGATAACGAAATGTCCATCATCAACGGCATTTACAACTGGCGGTTCAAGGTGGACGGTGAACCGCTGAATTTTGAGGCCCGTTTTTCCTACGTGATCGATTGTTCCCGGCCCGGCCCCATACTCCACCATCATTCATCGCAAGTCCCGCGCATGATCTAGGGAATGCGCCCGGCCGGAGGGCTTTTAACGCGTCATCAATATATATGGGCCGGCGTTCCCGGGGCCTCCTGATGAAACGCAATCGCTCCGCGATCTTGACATCTCCGGGGTATAATAAGTCCTATTTGAACCCCTTCCGGATCAGCTCCGCCCTGTCAAAAGTCACTTTTTCGCGGAAAGACGGCACCAATTCCATGGCTTCCAGCAGATCCGCCCGGAAACGCCTGGCTTTCTCGAACTCTCTGGGGTTGGCCGATTTCAGACTCAGGAGCGTTTTGGATTCGCGGGGTTCCGTCAGGAGAAACAGGATCTGCGGCCTGTTCCTTTTCAGATGGTCTTCCACCCGAACGGTCCGGACCGTTTTCTGGAACTGGGCCGGGTTTTTAGCCCGGAGCGCAACCAGTTCCCGGCGCATCTCTGTCCGGATCCGGTCCAGCTTCGGGTTCGCCGCTTTCCATTCCCGCTCCAGGCGTCTCTCGTTTTCTATACGCGCACGGTCTTCATCAGAAAGGGATTCCAGCGCCTGATCCCGGAGTTTGCCCGACCTCCGGGCGTTCGCCGCAGCGAAAATTTCCCCCGTTTTCACGCCCACCATGCGGCTGTTGATTTCCTGGTACTCCCCCAGGTCCGCGATGGTTCCGTACACCACGGCGTCCGCGTTCACGATGCGCCCGACTTCCAGGTCGTCGCCCTCAGTGATCCCGGTCAGGGACAGTTTCTGCTCGTCCAGAACCTGCGCCAGACGCGTACGTTCCACCACCTTGACGCCCGGCCGCCCGGCGAGTTTCGTGATCACCTGTTCGGCCAGGATCTTTCCTTCTTCGGATTCCTTTCCGTCAATATCCGTAAAACCGACAACGGCCACGGTGCGGTTCGGCAGCCGGTCCACCCGGGACGCGACCGTATCCACGATCACGATGACCACGTCCCTGTCCGTGGTATGGACTGTTTCCCCGCGGCGTCCGCTCCCGGAACCGCAGGATAAAATCACCAGGACCGCGACGGCGGCCGGCAGCAGGTTCTTCATAACGCCCCCCATTTTTCCGGTCATTCCCCGACGCTGACGCGGAGCAGGTTCTGGTCCTCGCGCCGGAACGCCTTGACGTATTTGCCGTTGACCTTGTACCCGCCCAGGTCCGGCGGGATCCGGATATACACCACGGACTTCCGCTTGGGCCACCGGCACAGCTTCAGGGTGATCCCCGACCGCTTGACCTGGAAAGTCTCCACGTCGCAACCCGCGAACAGGTGCCCCGTGCTGCCCGCGATCTCGAAAGGTTTTCTCCCGAATACCAGCAGGCAGACGGACCCGTACGGCGGAACGGCCAGGTCGCGGCCGCCGGAATAAAACTCGAAACCCCGGTTGTCGAAATACTGGCCCGACTTGAGACGGATGTGGACAAGTTCCGGGCCCAGGTTGATATAGGCGACATACTCACGGCCGTCTGCCGTGAAGACGGTTTCCAGAACGGCCTTGTACGCGGAGTCCCGCGCCAGGAATTTCCGCACGGTGCCTTTTTCCTTCCAGCGGTAGTAACCGTCCAGGACCGTGACGGACCTGATAACCTTCTTTTTGAGCGGAAACTGGGAAAGATACCGGGCCATTTGCTCGGGGGAATACTTGCCCACGTGATCGGACGTGAATAGCAGGCTCCCGAAGAGCTGGTTCACGAAAAAAAGCGTCTGTTTCTGCTCTTCATTCAGGAGCACTCCGTCCTGGCGCAGGAAATACACGTCCGGGTCGTTCCGGAACGGCCCGCCGTCCAGCCGGCGGCGCCCGATCGTGTCCAGGATCGAATTGACGGTGGAGACCCTCTCGCGGTAATGGACCACGGACGCGTCCCGGTATTCCCATTTCGTATCCGTATCGCAGCCGATCCGGCAGTAATCCGCCAGGCCGAACGCGGAAGCCAGCGGCACGCCGCAACCGAGCAGGACCTTTTGACCCGCGATCTTGCGCAAAAACTTCATGGTGGAACGCATGATCTGGCCCCGGGTGGCCAGTTCCGTCGGGTCCACGCAGGCGGCGTAGAGGAAGTCCGCCTTGATCATGTCGAAACCCCACTTGTTCAGGACGGTGTCGAACACGGCGGTCAGGTATTTGCGCACCTCCGCGTTGGTCACGTCCAGGGCGTAGAAACGCCCGCCCCATTTGTCGTTGTTTCCGATCACAAGCGGTTTGCCGCCGTCGTTTTTCACCAGCCAGTCCAAATGCTTTCGGTAAATTTCCGAATTTTTCACGCACACGAAAGGCGCGATCCAGAGACCCGGTCTGTACCCGGCCCGGCGTATGGCGGCGGCGACCGGTTTCATGCCCTTGGGAAATTTCTTCGGGTCCGCTTTCAGCCAGTCACCCACGGCGGGCTGCCAGCCGTCGTCGATCTGGAAATATTCCAGGGGAATTTTATTCTTGCGGAATGCGGACAGGTTGTCCAGGACGGTTTTCTGGTCAATGTCGGTATAATACTGGTACCAGCTTGTCCAGCCCGCCGCCGGCGTGGGCTCAGAAGCGCCTTTCGGGGCGGGGATCTCGTCCAGGTAGTCCGCGAAAACCTCGTCCTCGGTGCCCGTGACCGTCATGAGGTCAAAAGCCGTCCAGTTTTCCTTCACAAGAAAGCCCTCGCAGTCCTTTTCCACGTCCAGGCGGCCGGAACGCGTGTCGAACCGGAACACCGTAAACGCCGCGTCCTCGTTCAGGGAACCCGTGAGCGTGAAGAGGTCCCCCCGCGTGCGCAGGTAAGCGTAGGTGAAACCGTGATAGCGGCCTTTGCGGTAACTGTAATTCCGGAAGTAATAATCCCCGAAGTGCTTGAGGTGGTGACGGAAGGTGAACGGTTTGAGGAGTTTTGAAAGCGGCGGAACGGTCTCGTCCACCCGGTATTCCCGGCTTTCCGTCCAGCTCTGGTAGCCGTTCAGGAAAACACGGTCGTCCTTGCGGAACGCGTGACGGTAACGGAGCCGGATGCGCTCGATCTGGACATCCCGGGCGGGAGAAAGCGTCACCCGCACCCGCTTGCCCCGGGGCAGGATGGAAAGCCCCACCAGCACGCGCAGGTCCGCGTTCTGGACTTCCCGGTCAACGGAAAAGGACAGTTTTTTTCTCTTCCCGTCAGCGAAATAAACCAGCAAACCGGATTGGAATTCCATGGCCACTCTCCCGTCCGTTCAACGCTGGCGGTATTATAGCTCTTTTTTACGGGAAAAGAAAAAAACCGGCTTTGACGGCCCAAAGCCCGTGTCAACCCCGATTCCGGGGCTTTTTCAAGAAAGAATCTCCCCCGCCCCGTCGCCCGTTCCGCTCACGGTAAATGTGGCCGCCAGGCGCGTCCGCGCCCCGTACTCGCGGCCCACCGCGCGCTGGAAATCCTCCACGCGGTTTTTGTGGACCAGGCTCACCGTGCAGCCGCCGAACCCCGCGCCCGTCATGCGCGTACCCAGGCAGCCGTCAAAGGAGCGGGCCGCCTCGAAGAGCGCGTCCAGCGCGGGGCCTGTGACTTCGTAGTCGTCCCGGAGGGACTCGTGGGAACGGATCATGAGTTTGCCGAATTCCTCCAGGTCCCGGTCCTGCAGGGCCTGCGCGGCCAGCCGCACGCGCTCGTTTTCCGTCACCACGTGGCGCACGCGCTTCCGGACCACGGGATCGGATATCAGGCCCATGTTCTTCTGGAATGTCCCGATGTCCAGTTCGCCCAGGGACCGCAGGTCCATTTTTTTACGCAGGTCGGCAAGCCCCTTTTCGCACTCCGCCCGGCGCTCGTTGTACCGGGATTCAGACAGCGAGCGCTTTTTGTTTGTGTTTCCGATCACAATTCGGTAATCCCCCAAGTGGAGCGGCACGTACTGGAGTTCGAGCGTGTCGCAGTCCAACAGGACCGCGCAGTCCCGGCGCCCGAACGCGCTGGAAAACTGGTCCATGATCCCGCACTGGACGCCCACGAAGAGATTTTCCGCGCGCTGGCACAACAGCGCCAGGTCCCTGAGGGGAATCTCCAGACCGCTCATCCTCGACCAACCCAGGGCGAACGCGACTTCCAGCGCCGCCGAGGAGGACAACCCGGAACCGGAAGGGATCTCGGAAAAAATCAGCGCGTCGAACCCGCGGCCCGGCCCCGGCGCCATTTTCAAAAGCTCGCTCAACACGCCTTTGGGATAATTGACCCAGGACGTTTTTTCCCGCGTGTCCATGCCGTCATCCAGGGAAAAGGATTCCTCGCCGGGAACGTTCAGGTCCCGGATCACGACTTTTCCGTCCGCGCGGGGCCGCAGAGCCAGGAAAAGAGAGAGCTCCAGCGCCGCCGGCAGAACGAGGCCGCCGTTATAGTCCGTATGCTCGCCGATCAGGTTCACCCGGCCGGGCGCGGAAAAGACCCGCACGTCGCGCCCGGTATCCCCGAACGCGTCCAGGAACTCCCGCGCGAATTCCCGGCGGAACGCGGACCGGTCGGAACGGGACAAAAACCGCAGTTTGGCTTTCCGCAGCGTCCGGGCCGTGTCTTCCACCGAGGCCGTGTTGGCGCAGGACCACGCGCCCATTTCCGAGGACGCGTAGTATTTGATCCGCTCCCGGTCGCGAAGCGGCGGGTAAAACTCGATGTGGAAATGGTAATAGTCCCGGCTGTCGGAATACTCGGGGCTGTTGGCAGGGACC
>CAYMRH010000019.1:25738-33048 GCA_964392785.1 uncultured Brevinematales bacterium | reverse complement strand
GACCTGGTGGGTCACCATCATGAACGGGAAGGGGCGGTCAAACAGCCGGTCAAAGGACCCCGTCACGATTCTCAGCATCCCGGCCAGGGACTGTCTTTCCTCGGGCGTCAGGTCCGATAACGATGGCCGGTGTTCCCGGCTCACTATGAATACGCCGAAAGGGTAATCCGTAAAATGCGGCAGGCAGGCCAGGAAATGGGCGTTCTGGTGAACGATGCGCCCGCCGTACGAGAGCTCCTCCCGGTTCATCCGGCACAGGAGACACTCTCCGGTCCGCCGGTGATGGGTCCGAGCTGAATCAAGCTCCGTTTTCACTTTCAGGGGAACAAAGGGAAAGGCATAGATCTGTCCGTGGGGGTGCGGCATGGTCACGCCCACTTCCTCACCCCGGTTCTCGAACGGAAAGACATACCGGATTTTCGGGTCTTTGGAAAGGTCCCGTGTCCGGTCCGCCCAAATGTCCACCACCTTGCGGATCTGCCCGTCGGGAAGTTCGTGGAGAGCGGCGTGGTGATCCGGAGTGTAAAGGAGCACCTCGCATTTCCCGTAGGACGGCTCCGACCGGTAGAACGATCCGTCCGCACCGGCCGCGTCGGGCATGGGCGGTTCCGGCGAAAGGGCGGGAAAATCATTGTCGTAGATCAGCACGTCGTAGTTTTCGGGCACGCGCCCCGATCCGGGACAGAACGGGCAGAAATCCCGCGGCAGGTTCGGTCGGTCCTGCCGGTGGGACGCGACCATGGTCCAGGTACCCAATAGAGGATTCCACCGCAGTTCGGCCATGACCACCTCCACTCTGGTCATTTTACTATAGAGGAGGCGGCGTGTATAGTTTTCCGCTTTAAGGGGGGACTTTCCGCCCCTTTTTGACAAACCCGCGTCCCATCCTTAATATTTTAGAAGGGAGCCGCGCATGACCATGACGCTGTCCAAGGACTTCAAGTTCGATTCCGCGCATAATCTTGTCAAATACAAGGGAAAATGCGAAAACCTGCACGGCCACACCTACCGTCTGAAGGTGACCGTCACGGGAAACCCCGATCCCGATTCGGGAATGATCGTGGATTTCACAGACATCAAGCGGATCGTGCGGGAAAAGGTTATTGACCGTCTGGACCACGCCTATTTGAACGACCTGATCCCCCAGTCCACGGCGGAGAACATTGTGCGCTGGATCTGGAACGAACTGGAAAAGCCGTTGGCCGGCCCCAACAGCCGCCTGACGGAACTGACACTCTGGGAAACGGAGAGCAGTTCGGTGACGCTGAGAAGGGAGTAAACGAGGATCGTTTAGCCACTTAGACACCCCTCGACACGGTTGGTTTCCTTCGGCAAGCTCAGGAACCAAGCCTGCCGAACCACGGGGCAGGCGCCGGTACAAAGGAACGGATATGTAATGCCGCGGAGCGCCATTCCTTCGTTTCCACTTGGTGGCTTGGTGGTTAGAAAGAAAAGGAACGAAACCGCAAAGTCACAAAGTTATGAAGTGGCACAAAGGAATATCGTAATGACGCGTTACGCACTCACAACCGTTCCCACTTTGTGCCTTGGTGCCGGAGCTTGCACTGTGGTTCGGCTGAGCTCACCAACCAAGCAAGCGCGTAGCGCGCGTCGAAGTGTGGTTAAAGAAAGCCCCAATTCAACTACAAAAGCCCCAAAAGCATACAGCCCCTTAATAAAAACCAGGAGACCATCTTGAAAGACGTCCAAAACGAGCGGGACCCCCGTAATATGCCCATCGACATGGCGGGCGTGCGGGACGTGACCTACCCCATCAGCGTGCAGGACCGCAGCGGCTCCCTCCAGCACACCGTGGCCACCATCAACATGACCGTGGACCTGCCCCACCATTTCCGCGGCACGCACATGAGCCGTTTTCTCGAGATCATCAGCCGCCACAGCATGAACCTGAAACTGGACGGGCTGGGCCGCATCCTGGCGGACATGAAAAAAACTTTCGAGTGCGAAACCTCCCACCTGGAAGTCGAATTCCCCTACTTCATATCCAAGAAAGCGCCGGTCTCCGGCATCGAGAGCCCGCTGGAGCACATTTGCCGGGTGGATGCCAAAATGGACAGCTCCGGCAAACTGGAACTGGTCATGGAGGTGCGCGTTCCCGTCCACAACCTCTGCCCCTGTTCCAGGGAAATCAGCGAATGCGGCGCCCACAACCAGCGCGGCGAGGTCACGATCCGCGCCGTCACCAGCCGCCTGGTCTGGTTCGAGGAATTGATAGACGTGGCGGAGGCCTCCGCGTCCGCGCCGCTCTATACCCTGTTGAAACGCGAGGACGAAAAATTCGTGACCGAGCAGGCCTACCGCAACCCCAAGTTCGTGGAGGATACGGCCCGGGACGCCGCTCTGGCCCTGGAAAAGGATCCGAGGATCCTCTGGTATTCCGTGGAAGTCCGGAACTTCGAGTCCATCCACAAGCATAACGCCTACGCCCGCATCTCGAAACACCGGGAAGGTGCGAAGCCATGAGGATCGAGAACCGGCCCGTCTCGTCAAAGGATGCGCTGCCCAAGGAAAAGGTGACGGCCCGCAAGGGGCGCCGGACTTTCCTGGAAACCCTCCAGACCATGGACACGCCGGAAGAAACCGCGGTGGACTTTGACCTGGAAGACGTCAGCGAGGAGGACCTGCGCTCACTGGGGGACAAAATCATCTCCCTGGGGAGCGACCTGTCCAACAGTCCCGACCCGGAATCCTTTGTCAGGTACAAGAACCACATCCGACTGTTTTTGAAAATCCTGCAGGGAAACAACGAGGTGAACGTGATCAGGGTCCGGACGCGCAAATCCAAGTTCGAGGACAAGGTCCTGGTGGAGCAGATCGACGCGGGGTTGAAGCAGATCGCGGAAATGATCCTGAAAGGTGAAAAAGACCGGATCTCCTATCTGCGACTGACCAACTCCATCCGGGGACTGATCGTTGATTTAATCCTCTGAATTTCCTATAATAACTGACTCATCTTATGGGGAGTTCCGGCATGGCACAGGACCTGAAAACCTTCGCGATCATGACAACAGGGCAGGCCCTTTCGGCCCTGGAATCCGTGCCCGAGGGGCTCAAGGCGGCTCAGGCGGCCGAACGGCTGGAACGCTTCGGCCCCAACGAGATCCCGCCGGGCCGGAAAATCACGATATTCGAAAAAATCCTCAAAACGCTCATCGAACCCATGGTCATCATCCTGGCGGTGGCGTCCGGGTTCTCCTTCTTCATAGGCGACCTTCTGGAGGCGTTCGCCATCCTGGGGGTGGTGGCCGTCAACACGGTCATCAGTCTGATCCAGGACCGGAAGGCCGAGAAAGCCGTGGAAGAGCTCAAGAAGATCCTGGCCCCCCAGTTCAAGGTCCTGCGCGACGGCTCCACGGCGGTGATCCCGTCCCGACTCATCGTGCCGGGTGACATATTGGTTTTCGAAGCCGGGGACATTCTCCCCGCCGACGCGCGCGTGATCGAGCATTCCAACCTTCTTCTGGACGAGGCGCACCTGACGGGGGAAAGCGAACCCGTGCGCAAGACCACGGACCCGGCCGGCGGATCGGACCCGCGCCTCCACGAGATGACGGACATCGTCTTTACCGGGAGCCGCGTGCTGAGCGGTTTCGGCAAGGCGGTCACCCTGATCACGGGCGCCTCCACGGAAATGGGACGGATCGCCGCGCACATCGCCTCGGCCCGGGAGGACCAGACCCCGCTCCAGAAAAAACTCTCGCGGGAAATCCGCTTCCTGGTGGGGCTGGCGTTCGCTTCAGCCGTTCTCGTGTTCGGCGTGGGCGTTCTGCGGAATTTCCGCCTGACCGACATCATCCTGATTTCCATCAGCATCCTGGTGGCCGTGTTCCCGGAAGGCCTGCCCGCCTCCATCACCATCGCGCTTTCCCTGGCCGTGGAACGGCTGGCGCGCAATTCGGTGATCGTGAAGAAGCTCTCGTCGGTGGAAACGCTGGGCAACGTGGACGTGATCTGCACCGACAAGACGGGCACCATCACCCAGCACAACATGACCGTGCGGGAACTCTACGCGGGGGACAGATTCCAGACCATGGCGGACGTGTTCAAGCTGACCTCCGAGGGGGAAAACCGCGTCCTGCAGGACATTTTCCTGGCCAGTTTTGTCTGTTCAACGGCCCAGATCACGGAACGGGACGGGACCATCGTTCAGGAAGTCGGGGACCCCACGGAGATCGCCCTGCTGAAAATGTCCATGCTGTCGGGTTTCAAGCCCGGCCAGGCCCGGGAAGTCCGCACGGTCGCCACCCTGCCGTTTTCTTCGGAAACCATGCTCTCCGCGGCCTCCCTGGAACGGCCCAACGGTGAAAAACTCACGCTCGTCAAAGGCGCACCGGACCGCGTGCTGAGGATCTGCGGATCCGCGGGCCGGGACAACGGCGCCCATCCCCTGGACGAACACCTCCGCGACCATATCCTGAACGAACTGGCCGCCCGGTCGGAAAAGGGGTTCCGCCTGATCGGGTTTGCCCGCAAGGACGGCGAGGCGCCCGCGTCGCTGGACCCCGCCGCGTTTTCCGGGCTCACGTTCCTGGGCTGCGCCGCGATCTACGACCCGCCCAAAGACGAGGTGAAACAGTCCATTGCCACGGCCCGGGCGGCCCGGATCAGCGTGGTCATGATCACCGGTGACAGCGTGAAAACCGGGCTTTCCATCGCGCAGAGCGTGGGGATAGCCGACAGCGCCGCCGAAGCGATCGAAGGCCAGGAACTGGAACGGCTGACCGACGCGGATTTCACGGACCGGGTGGAACACCTGCGCGTGTATTCCCGCGTGGCCCCGCTGGATAAATTGAAAATCGTGGAAAAGCTCCAGTCCCGCGGCCACGTGGTGGCCATGACGGGTGACGGGGTGAACGACGCGCCCGCGCTCAAGAAGGCCGAAGTCGGGATCGCCATGGGACGGGCCGGCACGCAGGTGGCGCAGGAGGCCGCGGACATCATCCTGACGGACGACAACTTCTCCACCATTGTCACGGCCGTCCGGGAGGGACGCACCATTTTCCGGAACATCCGCCGCCTGGTCCGCTACCTGATCACCAACAACATCGGCAAGGTGGCCGCGATCGTCCTCACGCCGCTGCTGGGCTTCCCGGTTCCGCTCTTCCCCGTCCAGCTCCTGTGGTCCAACGTGGTCATGGAAACCCTGCCGGGCGTGGGCATCAGCGTGGACCCTTCCGGCGACGCCATCATGGGCGAATCCCCGCCCCGGCTGTCCCACCCGCTGATCTTTATCCGGGAGCGCGCGCGCATGTTCGCGGACGGCGTCCTGTTCGGCCTGGCCATTGCCGGCTCCTTTATACTCACTTACCGCCTGACCTTTGACCAGCTGAAATCCGGGACGGTGGCGTTTATCGTCACGCTGCTTTCCCCCCAGCTGTACGTTTTCGCGCTGCGCGACGGCGGCCTGTGGCGCAAATTCGCCGCGCCCAACCGGATCCTGAAATCCTTTTTCGCGCTGACACTCCTCATGACCGCGGCCATTGTGTTCGTGCCGGCCTTGAACGTCCTTTTCAAGACAAAGCCCATCACCCACCCCCTGCTTTGGGCCGTGGCTATCGGGTTTTCCGTTGTCACGCCCGTTATCCACCTGCTGACGGACAGGATCTGGAAAGGGAAAGAAAAGCCCGGAACGGAACAGTCGGCCGCCCGGTCAGTGTCCTGACAGGCGGATCATTCCTGAAGAAGGGAGAGAACGGGGGGAAAAGCTTTCCGGTTCGCCAGTTCAAGGGCGGTTAATCCTTCCGAGTCCCGGAGCGTCCTGTCCGCGCCGGCGCGCAGAAGAATCCTGACGGCCGCGGCGGAGTTCTTCCGCACAGCCCAATGGAGAGCGGTGAGGCCGTCCGCGTCCTGCGCGTTCACGTTCGCTCCGCGCGCGATCAGCACCGAAGCGCTGTTCCATTTTTCTTCCAGAACGCACTGGACAAGCGGCGTCCAGCCGTCGCGGTCCCGCGCGTCCGGGTCCGCTTTACGGTCCAGCAGCAGCCGGACCAGCGCGGCATTGTCCGTCTGAGCGGCCCAGTGCAGGGCGCTCCAGCCGTCCGCGTCCGGCTTATCGGGAGAGGCGCCGGCGTCCAGGAGGATCTTCACGATTTCGGGATTGTTTTGCCTGACGGCCAGGATCAGCGGGCTTTCGCCGTCCGGACCGGTCGGGCTGTCCGGCGGAGCGCCGGAAGCCAGGATTTTTTTCACCCGGTCCGCGTTTCCGGACCCGACGGCTTCGGCCAGGTTGCCCTTTTGGCGGAACAGGTCGGATAAAGCCATGTCGTTACGACCGGCGGGCTTTTTCAGTACCGCACCACAATGCCGCGGATGCCCCGGGCCCGCAGGCGGTCTTTCTGCGCGAACGCTTCCTCGAAACTGACAAAACGGCCCACCCGAACGCGGGTAAAGTTCTTTTTTCGGAGGGTAAATTTCCGGGTGTAAACGTCGTACCCCATTCTTTCCAGCCGCCGGACCATCGCGTCAGCGTTCCGCCTTTTCACAAAGGCGCCGATCTGGACCGTATAGTGATAAACGATTTTTTCCTTGAACTCCGGAGGGGCTTCGAGGACGGGTTCTGTCAAAGGAACTGGGAGGACGGTTTTTTCAGGTTCCTTGACGAGGGGTTCTGGAATCGCCACGGTTTCGTTGGTATCCAGAAGATCCAGCTGGGAGAGGTCGTAGCCCTCGTCACTGGAGGCGGCCCCCGACAGGAACTTCTCCTCTTCTTCCTTTACGGCTTTGTAATCCTGACCGGACACGGCATTCCCGGCCGTAAATTCTATGGATCCGGCCTCCACACAGCGGAGCTTTCCGTCAGCTCCCCCGAAATACACTTTTCCGTCCACAACGCAGGGGCTGGACTCAATGATATTTCCCGTGTCTAAAGACCAGATTTTTTCGCCCGTTTCTGCGCTCAGGCAATAGAAGGTTTTGTCGTAACTGCCAAAATAGGCCTTGCCGTCCACCACGCTGGGAGAGGAAAAAATATTGTCCCCCGTTTTGAAATCCCAGATCCGCTTTCCGTTATCGGCCTGCAGGCAGTAGAATTTGTCGTCAAAACTCCCGAAATACACCTTGCCCTGATACAGAAAAGGACTGGATGCAATCTGGTCGCCCGCCCGGAATTCCCAGGCTTTCCGTCCGTTGTCCAGGGAAAGACAGAATAAACCCGACTGGCTGCCGAAATACAGAAATTTACCGTCTCCCGCCGGGCTGGACAGGATGGCGCCGCCCGAATCAAAATCCCAGATCTTTTTTCCGGTGGCCGTGTCCAGGCAGGTCATTTTCCTGTCAGAACTCCCGAACAC
>CAYMRH010000019.1:0-25728 GCA_964392785.1 uncultured Brevinematales bacterium | reverse complement strand
CCGCCGTACAGGTAGGCGCCGCCGCGAATGGAGGACTTGACGGGATAACTCCAGACTTTCTCTCCCGTGGCTGCGTCCAGGCAGAGAAACTGCCCGTCCCAGGATCCGATAAACACCCTGCCGTCAGACACGCGCGGGCCCGCCTCGATCTGGCCAGTCGCCTGATATTCCCAGATCAGGTCCCCGGTCAGGGCGTCCAGGGCGTAAACCTTTTTCTCATGAAACGAGGCCGCGTACACGCGCTGTTCGATCACCATGGGGCTGGACAGGAAGGAATTGGTCGCGTTCCCGGTGTTGAATTCCCAGGCAACCTGTCCGTTGGATACGTCCAGGCTGACCAGACGGTCTGAGGCCGTACCGAAAAAAACCTTCCCGTACGCCACGCAGGGACTGGAGGTCACGACGGATCCGGCGTCATACTCCCAGATCGTCAACCCCTCTCCGGGAGCCAGGACCTGGGCGTGAAGCGCTCCGGTACAGAAAATACAGGAAAGAAGAAACAGGCATGCGCGCCGAACAGTCATAGAGTCACCTCCGGGTCTTCGCGGTACGGAACATGATAGAACGGAAAGAGGGTGTCTGTCAAAACCGGGAACGGCCCGGGGTCTTCAGCGGTCGTTCCAGTTGACCCCGTAACGGCCGAACGAAATGGTCAGACCGCCGTAAACGGTCCAGTATTCCGGTCGGGTGTTGGTACCGTCAGAATAATTGGGAAGATACAGACAGCCCACGGTCAGGGAGATCCCGCTGAACAGCAATTTCAGGCTCACGTCCAGATAACTGTAGTGAAGCGGGAAGAAACCCGCTTCCAGATGGAAATAAAGATCCCGGCGGTTGTATTCGTAGTCGCTCGGGAAAACATACAGCGGCACATAGGCCTGGATGGGCAGGAAAGACAGGGCCTGCGGTCCGCGGTAGGAAAAGACCTTGGCCCCCACGCCGGCCCCGAAGGTTGTGTTTGTCCCGAAGGGCCAGACGTAACTGAAATCAAAAAAATCCAGGCCAAACCGGAGCGGAAAACCGAAGTCGAAACCGTAGGGATAAAGAACGTGCACGCTCAGGATACGGAACAGTTCCACGGACGAAAACCCTTTCCGGAATCCGGAGGTGTCGGCCCGGCCCGCGATCTTGAGGTAGTCCGTCCGTTCCCTGTAAACGTCCGTTTTTCCTTTTTTCCGCAGCTGGGCGCTCCTGCGGGCCAGGGCCCGGGCCGCCTCGCGGAACCCGTCGCGTCCGGTCATGTCCCGGGTATAGACCTCGTCCTGCCAACGGTCCCGCTGGTTCGTGATGTTCACGGCTACAAGCGTAACGGCGTATTCGTCCCCGTGAAACGACAGCTTGCCTTCCATCATATAGTCCGGATCTTCGCCTTCCGGCCCCTTGGAAAAACCGTCCAGGGCGTAAAAACCCCGGTCGCGGAAAGCCGACACCAGGGCGTTTGTAAAACGGCCTATCAGGGCCGTATTGGTCACGTTATCAGACCTGAACTGAAGGAGATAGAATACGGATTTCCGGTCGGAAAAAGCCGTGTTGGCAAGAAGCAACACCGCAAGACAAGCCGGCGCGATCGCTTTCATGATACCTGATTATTATCGAAAGAATGGGCGAAAACAGTAAGTTCGCGGATGATCATACCGTCAGTTTATTTCAGGGAATCTTCGTAGGCCTTCCGGTAATCGGGATTCCTGTCCAGAAAATCCTCAATTTCCTTGAAATGGGCGCTGCCGTACTGGGTAAACCGCTCCTCGGTCAGCCCGTAACTGGCGTAAAAAGCCTCCCGTTTGCGGGCCAGGTACGATTCGGGGGATTCTGTCATGTTCGTGTTGGATTCGATCTCTCTTTGCCATTTCATGAGGTCGAAATTGAACAGGATGTACACTTGGACAAAAGCTTCGGGGCTGTCCAGAGCCACTTTGTCTCCCGGACGGATTTTGATCAGGTTCAGGTCGGGCCCCTGAAATGCGGCCGAAGAAGCAGAGGACGAAACGCCACTGCCGTTATCGGCACGACCGCACCCGCCGCAGGACGTCAAACCAAGCGTAGCCAGAAAGAGCGGAACCGCAACCCATCTGATCATGGGGTTCTCCCGGATACCGGCGTTTCCTGATGCCGGACGGCCACATTTTACAAATCGGCGGTCAAAAATGCAAGCGATCATACCGATTTATTCCATTTCAGGGCGAACGGCGTCCCGAAGGACCGGCCCGCGGAAAAGGGGCCCGGAACCCGACCGCAGGCCGGAATTCCGGCCCTGAAAACACGACCGGGATGAAATTTGATATCCCGGCGCCCTCCTCATTATAATATACGGAAATCGAACCGATTCACGAGGTCAGGCAGCTCCATGAAAACCGAGAAACAGTCCCTGGGCGAATTTTTCACGGAAACCCGCAAGGAAAAAGGGATATCGATGGACGAGGTGGTCCGTGACACGAATATCCCCCGGAAATACCTGGAATCCATCGAAGCGGACAACTTTGACGTTTTCCCCGGCGAAACCTACGCGGTCGGTTTCATTGCCAACTACGCGGACGCCCTGGAAGTGGACCGGGACCTGGTCATCAACATGTATAAACGCCAGATGAAAGTCGAGCAGGAATCCCCGCTCGAGGAACTGGTGGGCCGCAAAAAAAGGCCCGTTATCAACAACAACACCGTCATGATCGCCGTGGCCGCCGCGGTGACAATTCTTCTGGTCTTTCTGATCACGATGGGCGTCAGGCAGGGCCAGCTCAAGGCCGAAGAGGCGGAACGCAACAGGCCCACGGCCTATTTTTATTCCTTCGACACGGTGGGTTCCGTTGTCCAGCAGCGGTTCCGAGTCGGAGACACCGTCACCATCACGAACAACAACACCAACGACCAGAAAACCATCCTGTTCAACTTCCAGTCCGTGGGCGCGAACCGCAACCTGAGCCTGAAGATCAACGCCAACACCATCAGCGTCCGCGGCGGGGAGCTGTTCAGCGTGGACGCGGACTATAACGGTACCAACGACCTCGGGATCGAGGTGATTTCCGCCCGCGAAAAGGACATCCGGCTTTCCGTAACCGTGCTCCGGGAGGCCGTCGAGACCTTGGGGACCAACGTGTCCGGCGCCCTGTTCAGCCAGGTGAAAGACGCCGTCCTGTCGGAAAGCGAACTGTTGACCACGAACGCCCGTTCCGAAACCTCCCTGAAAATCATGGCGGCCGGCACCGCCTTTCTGAGCTACGCCGCGGACAACCGGGAGCCCCGCGACGCGTCCCTGACGGCCGGCAGCACGGTCTCCATCAGTTTTTCGGACCATCTGACTCTCTACCTCGGGAACGGGGGCGCCGTCAAAATGACGGTGGGCGGCCGGGAGGAAACCGGCGGCGGCTGGGGCGAAGTCAGCAAGTCCCTCATCTACTGGAAAGAAAAAAACGGCCAGCACACTCTCTACCGCGCCATCCTGAAATAAGGTTCGCAAGCGGACCCCGATGAAAATCTATTTTGACGCCCTGGGTTGCCCGAAAGCCCTGGTGGACGCCGAACGGATGTGTTATTTCCTGGAACAGGGCGGACACACCCTGGCCGCCCTGCCGGAAGATGCGGACGCCGTGGTGGTCAACACCTGCGGCTTCATCGGAAAAGCCAAGGAAGAAAACATCGGCGCCATCCTGGAATACGCCCGGATCAAGAAAACGCGGCCCGGGTTCCGCATTGTCGTTTCCGGCTGCCTGACAGAGCGCTACCGGAAGGACCTGCTCCGCTCCATCCCGGAGATCGATGCGGCCATCGGCGTCAGGGACCCCTCCCGCATCCTGCAGGCGGTGAACGCGGAACAAAGCGGACACCTGCTGGATCACGGCCCATACCGGGACAACGCGTTTTCCACAGAGCGGTCCCTGTATTTTTCCGGTCTTCATTACGCCTACCTGAAACTGTCCGAAGGCTGCGACCGGAAATGCTCCTTCTGCTCCATCCCGATCATCCGCGGGAAACAAAGAAGCCGCGCGCCGTCCGACATCCTGAAGGAAGCGCGCTTTCTGTCAGACAGCGGCGTCCGGGAACTGATCCTCATTTCCGAAGACACGCTGTCCTACGGACGGGACCTGTCGGAACCCCGGCCGTCCCTGACGGACCTCCTGTCGGAACTCGAGCGGATGGATTTTGACTGGATCCGGCCCCTGTATCTTTACCCCGACCGGAGAAAGATCCTGGAAACGGCGGAATTCATGGCGGGCCGGCCCAAATTCTGCCGGTACATCGACATGCCTCTTCAGCACGCCAGCGGCAAGATCCTGAAATCCATGAAACGGAACGGCGACGCCGCGTCCTGCCTGGAACTGATCCGGGATATCCGGTCCATCGATCCGGAATTCCGGATCCGGAGCGCGTTCATTACGGGCTATCCCGGCGAAACCGCCGCGGACCACGGGATCCTGAAAGAATTCCTCTCTTCGGCGCGGCTGGACCGGGCCGGGTTTTTCGAGTTCTCCCGCGAGGAAGGAACACGCGCCTACCAGCTGCCGGGCCGCGTTTCCGACAGGACGGTCCACGGCCGGATGCGGGAACTGCAGAGAATCCAGAACCGCGTGTCCCGCTCCCGGCTGTCCCGCCTGACGGACAAGATCCTGAAGTGCATCTCCGACGGCGTGACGGAAACTGTTGACGGGACACGGTACGCCCTTTATCGTACGGAGTATGACGCGCCGGAAATAGACGGAACGGTTTACGTTCCCGCGGATGCCGGAGAGAAACCGGAACCTGTTTTCCGCACTGTCCGGATTACGGGTCCGCGGGGTTCGCACAACCTGAACGGATTGGCCGTCAAAGCAGGTAAATCCTCATGAAATTCCGCTGGACCATACCGAATATCCTGACCATTTTCCGGGTTGTCCTCATTCCCGCGATCGTCTACAGCATTCTTCAAGACAGTTTACCGGGAATGATCGTTGCCCTGGCGCTTTTAGCCGATTCGGCCCTGACGGACGCCCTGGACGGCCTGATTGCCCGGAAACTCAACCAAACCTCGGAATTCGGCGCTCATTTTGACCCCCTGGCGGACAAATTCCTGGTATGGGCTCTCTTTACGGTTTTCGCGTTTCTTCCCGGGCTGATGATCCCCTGGTGGCTGGTCCTCTTTATTTATCTCCGGGACTTCTTCGTGACGTTTTTACGGATGTACTCGCGCCGGCGCGGCATCCGTTTCAAGACCTCGCTCCTGGCCAAGACAAAAACCAGCGTCCAGATGTCCGTGGCTTTCGTCATCACGCTCTATATGACTGTCACCGCCATGATCCGGAAATCCGGTCCCGTATCGGATTACGAATCCGTCTGGCGGTCCGTCTCAACGGACCTGGCCGGCTGGATCGCTCGGGTCCCGTTTGTCCTGACGGCCCTGGCAGTCATCTTCACCCTGGTCACGGCCGTTGATTATTACAGGACATTCCGTTTAAAAAGGGATTTGAAGTGAAAAAAAGAAAAGGACTGAGGGCCGTCGGAGAGTTCCTGGCCACGGGCTTTTTTGTCGGATATATTCCTGTCGCGCCCGGGACGTTCGGCACCCTGGTGGGCGCAGGGCTGTACGCCGCGTTCAGCCGTTTCCCGTTTGTGTATTATCCTCTCGTGGCGGTTTTGAGCGCCGTGGCCGTCTGGGTTTCGGGATACGCTGAGAGGGAGATTTTCCGGCGCAAGGACCCGCCCCACGTCGTGATCGACGAGATTGCCGGGTTCCTGGTCGCCATGATTTCCTTTCCCTTTGACGGATCTCCGGCCGCCTACGGTTACCTGCTGATCGGTTTTGTCCTGTTCCGGGCGCTGGATATCTGGAAACCCTACCCGATCCGCCAGTCGCAGAAAATCGGCGGCGGCCTGGGAATCGTGATTGACGATCTGCTGGCGGGCGTTTATACCAATCTTTTCCTTCAGGCTCTCAGGATCATCGGTTCGCTCGCGTCCCGCTAGTTGACCGTGATCCCCGCGGCTTTCAGGGCGCTGCGGACCCTGTTATAATTCTCCTGGGCTTTGGCGTATCCCGGATAAAGCCTCAAAGCCGTCTGGAAACTCCGGTAGGCGCTTTTCGGGTCGCGCAGGGCTTCATAGGCCACGCCCAGATTGTTGTAATAAACCCCCCGCACCCCGGCGTTTCCGCCAGAACTGTAATGCACGGCGGCGCGAAACGCGGTTTCCGACTGGTGATAGTTGGCCAGCTTGAGATGGACCAGGCCCAAGCGGTTATAAGCCGCATGGTCGCCGGGAACGATGCGCAGCGCAAACTGGTAGGAAATCAGGGCTTTCGGATAATCCCCGAGGGACTCATTCTCGTTTCCGATGATCATGTAAAGTTCAGCGCTGGCTCCGATATTCTGGATGGCTTTCAGGGCTATGGCCAGGCGGTCCTTGTGCCTGGCCTGCGTCTGGTATATCCGGAGCAGGCGGCTGTAAACTTCCGGGTTTTTCGTATTGGTATTGACCATGGTCAGGAGTTTCGCTTCCTCCGATTGCGGCGCGGGTAGAGGCGCCGGGGCGGGCTTGACCTCCTCAACCGGTTTCGGTTTGACGGGATCCGGTTCGGTCACGACCGGTTTTTCCTGTTCGACCGGCGTTTCTGCCCTGACAGGTTCCTCGGACTGGCCGTTGTTGGTAGAATTTTGCGCAAAGAGAGCCCCGCCTGCCATTATAATGGCAAGAATGGACAGAATCGCCGGGATCCTTCTCATCATCTTCTCCTCAACCCGTTTCATATATTTTATGGAAACAACTCGGTTTTGTAAATTTATTGAACAATTTCCCGGTCCGTTCTATGATGATCCGCATCCATAAAAACAACCTGACGCGAGGTAAACCGTCATGAAGAAAGTCGCTTTCGCCTTCATCGCGGCGGTCCTGTTCATAACGCCCGTCTGGTCTGCCGATATCCGTATTGAATCCATCGGCGCGCTGGGCGGCCAAAACCTGTATTTTGTCTATCTGACGCTGGGTTACGTGACGGAAGCCTACGAGAAAGGAGCCGCGGACCCCGACTCAACGCGGGATATTGCCAGAAACGTCCTGTCCTCCTGCAAAAGGACCCGATCCTATTTCCTGAAATTACTGGACCAGCGGCACTTGACCGGGGAAGACGCCCAGCTGGGCAAACAGATCCTGGACGCCTATGACGCCCTGATCAGCCAGGGAAACGCCCTGATATCCGTTATCGAAACCCGGAATTCCGACACGATCCGTCAGCTCGAGAGATCCCGGACATCCTCCTGGGGCAAGATAGAGACCATCCTCCGCCTGAACGAATAGGCGGCCAACCGGATGACTGTCCGGCTTTCACTTTTCACCGTTTTCATGCTATAATCTCCGCCGGTTGACTCGGGGGTTTTTATGAACGTCTTCTGGTTTGCGCTTCTGGCCGTGGCCGCGTATCTCCTGGGTTCCGTCCCGTTCGGTCTTCTATACGGTTTTGCCCGCGGCGTGGATATCCGGAAAACCGGTTCCAAAAACATCGGCGCCACCAACGTCAGCCGCCAGTTCGGGTTCTGGGGCGGATTTGTTCCCGTGTTTATCCTGGATTTCATCAAGGCGGCGCTGCCGGTCATGATGGTCCAGGTCTTCGGCACCGTATTCATGAACAAGGATATCGCCATGATTCTGATCGGCGTCCTGGCCATCATCGGTCACATGTTCCCCGTCTGGCTCCGGTTCAAGGGCGGCAAGGGCGTGGCGACGGCCGCCGGGGCATTCATGGTCATCACCCCCATGGAAGTGCTGATCGCGCTTGCCGTGTTCGGAACGACCCTTCTGGTCGCCAGGGCCGCCGTTCTCCTGACGGAAAAAAAGAAAAAGGAAAAAGGCGGCTTTCTGAAAAACCTCTTCAAAGATCTCCAGCCCGGAGTGGCGATTTCCTCCATCACGGCCGCTGTCTTCTTTCCCCTCTCGGTACTGGTGCTCGAGCGCCAGCGAACGGTGATCCTGGTCCTGGCTATCCTGGTCTGTTCACTGGTCATTTTCCAGCACCGTTCCAATATCGCGCGGATGATCCGCGGCGAACACAAATCATAAAACGGAACCGGCCATGGAAATTCTGGACCTGACTCTTTCCGGACTGTCCGAAAACCTGTCGCGAAAAACGGTCTCTTCAGTGGAAGCGACCCGCACCTACCTGAACGCCATCGAGAAGGACCGCGCGGACGCCCGGCCCGTGAACGCCTATACGGCCGTGCTGGGAGATTTCGCACTGGAGTGCGCCAGACAGGCCGACGCGCGCATCGCCGCGGGACGCGCCACGCCTCTGACGGGAATTCCGATCGCCATCAAGGACAACATGAACCTGAAGGGTTACCCCACCACCTGCTCATCCGGAATCCTGAAAAATTACACGGCCGCATACGACGCGACTGTGGTGGAAACCCTGGTGCGCGGGCACGGCATGGTTCCGGTCGGCAAGACCAACATGGACGAATTCGCAATGGGTTCTTCCACGGAAACCTCCCGCTTCGGGATTACACGCAATCCCGTGGACCGGGACAGGATACCCGGCGGGTCCAGCGGGGGTTCCGCCGCCGCCGTTGCAGGCCGTCTGGCGCCCGCGGCGCTGGGCAGCGACACAGGCGGTTCCATCCGCCAACCGGCGGCACTTTGCGGGGTGGTGGGATTAAAACCCACCTACGGTCTCGTGTCCCGCTACGGATTGGTCGCTTTCGCATCCTCCCTGGACCAGATTGGCCCCATCACCCGGACCGTTCAGGATGCCGCGCTGCTTTTGTCCGCCATGTCGGGACACGATCCGCGCGATTCGACCAGCCTTGAGATCCCGCAGAAAAAATACGAACTGACCGGCAGTTTGAAAGGCAAGAAGATAGGAGTGCCAAGGGAATTTTTTGGCAGCGGGCTGGATCCGGAAATCGAATCCTCCGTCAGGAAAGTGCTTGAAAAGATGGAAGCAAACGGGGCCCGGATCGAGGACGTGAGCCTGCCCCACAGCGCTTATGCCGTACCCACTTACTACATCGTGGCCACCGCCGAAGCCAGTTCCAACCTGGAACGCTACGACGGAATCAAATATGGTTATCGTTCGGAATCCCGGAATCTGGCCGAACTTTACCGGAAAACCCGGAGCGAAGGTTTTGGCAGCGAAGTGAAAAGACGGATCATGCTGGGGACCTACGTGCTCTCAGCCGGATATTACGACGCGTACTATATGAAGGCCCTGAGGGTCCGCACGCTGATCCATCGCGATTTTGACGAGGCCTTCCGGAAAGTCGATCTGATTGTGGGCCCGACCTCTCCCTCACCGGCCTTCAGGATCGGCGAAAAAATGAACGACCCGATCGCCATGTACCTGTCCGATATCTACACCATTTCCGCGAATCTGGCGGGACTTCCGGCCGTATCGGTCCCCTGCGGACTGACAAAAAGCGGGCTTCCCATCGGCGCACAGGTGATCGGAAAACTACTGGACGAACAGAACGTCCTGGACCTGGCCTACGCGATAGAGCGTCTCTCGACTCCCGTTGCCTGACCCCAGGCCCCCAACCGCTCAACCCTCAACCCTAAATCCTAGATCCTAAATCCTAAATCCTAGATACTAGATCCTAGATCCTAATCTTATCGTTCTATCGTCTTAATGGAATCGTAAAAACGGCTGATATAATCGATATTCTCCCGCCCAATGCCGTCCACCTTCTCCGTTTCGCGGACCACGGACGTGAAAATCCCGAGCATTGATTCAATGTCCCCCAGGATCCTGCCGGTCAGTTCCATGACGGCCGCCACGCCGCGCGAGCTGTTGTCCATCAGTTGCCCGACTTTTTCCATGGCCTGACCCACGGCCGACGATATGGCGTTCACGCTGTCCAGCGTCTGGACAATATCCCGCGTCCCCTCCGAAACGTGCGTCACGTCCCAGATGATGTTCTGGAGCAGTTCGGCCACGGTCCTGATCTCGATGGTGATCTGGCCGTACACCTCCTCCAGTTCGTGGATGATGACCCTGGAATTCTGGATGTCCGATATGCTGGACCGCACGTTTTCAATGATTTTTTTCGAACTGGCGTTCGTTTCTGAAGCGAGTTTGCGGATTTCCGACGCGACCACCGCGAACCCTTTTCCGGCTTCCCCCGCGTGGGACGCCTCGATAGAGGCGTTGAGCGCGAGCATGTTGGTCCGGTTCGCGACGTCGTTGATGATGGTCACCATGTTCAGGATGTCCGTGGAGGAGCCGGACACCTTTTCAATGGACTGCTGGGACTGGTTCATTTTGCCCCGGCCTTCCTCGGACACCGTCACCAGCTGGTCCAGTTCTCCCTTTTTGTCCCTGGTGCTACCCGAAATCCCGTTGATGGCGGCCGCGATCTTCTCCATGGAACCCGTCACTTTCTCCACGGAAGAACGGTAATGGTCCAGGCTGGTCCGGACACCCGCCGTGGCCTCTCCCACTTTCTGATTGGCATCGGAGGAGGTCCTCACCTCGCGGGACAGGTCCCCCACTTCCCGCTTGATCGTGAGCAGGTAATCCTGGAGCTGGCGGACCATTTTCATGGCCTGGCTGGAGGAAATGGACAGCCGGTTGCCGATGTCCAGGCTGGTGCTCTGCGCGTCGCGCACGGCCTTTTCCAGCTCTTCAAATTTCCTGCGGCTCGATTCCGCCTGATTTTCCGCTTCCGTCACCAGCTCTTTCTGCAGGGAGAGGATGATCCCTCCGTAAATGCCGCTGCAGACAATCATCAGGAACGGCGTCACCAGGCTCTGGATATGCAGGACGGTCACAATGCCGCCGTCCTTCGGGAGAATGTCCGTCAGGTACAGAACCCCGATCGATGCGATCAGGAGTCCGGATATGATCAGGGGTTGGCGCCGGTCGTAGCCGATCAGACTGGTCGCGATCAGGAGGAATGTGCCCAGCGTGCCCATGACATACGTTTCATAAATATCCACATACTGGTCAAACTTGATGGCGAAAAAGACGGCCGAAAACCCCACGGCCAGGAAAAAATTAACCGCCCATCTGTACCGGCCGCTCCGGATCAGAAACATGGTGGCCAGACACATGGTGGTGACAATGGTGAGGGTCGCGCCCACGATCACGGCGCCCGTCGCCAGCATGACGAGCCCCAAAAACAGCATGAGGCCGCCCAGGATCATGTTGGTGGTCAGGAGAATTCTGGCTTTCTTCTGGATTTCCAGACTCTGGTCCATGCATCGGGCCATGAACCAATTGAAAATTTTCTGCATTGCGGCACTCCGGCCGGTAAACCGGCTTGGTGTCATTTTACCTGAATCGGAACAATCTGACAACCGAACGGCGCAAGAAAAGCCCGCCCCCCGGCATGACGAGCCGGGAGGACGGGCCTGCTATATCAAGTTTTGCCCGGAAGCGTCAGAGATCCGGAATGAATTCGATGTCGGGCATACCATAAATCCAGTTGGAATAGGTGGCGGTTGGAATCATGGCGCCCGGGTAGAACCCGCCCCCGTCAATCCGGATATCGCCGTAGGTTCGGGGAAAATTTTGCGTCCCGGACCGGCCGGAGATCATGTTGTTGGTCGTGTAGGTGTTGACGGCCAAAGTGTAGTTCGTTCCCGCCTGGACAGACACGGACGGGACGGTTATGTAAACCCACTCGTTAGTGGCGGTGATGTTGGTTCTGGCCAGATGGACGCCCGTCTTCCTGTTGCAGAGGATGATCAGGAAGGTCCCGTTGAACTTCCCGCCGAGTTTTGTGATACGGCCGTTTTTCAGGGGTGTAAAATGATACCCGGTCGTGCAGACGATCCCATAATTCGTGATCAGATATCCGTTCTCGTTGTTTTTCCAGGGGTACTGCGCCGTCCCGACCGGGGCGGTAACGGTCAGTGTGTAGTTCTGGTTCTGAACGCCGCCGAAACCGTCCTGGACTCTGAGCGTAACGGAAAAGGCGCCTGTCTGCGAGAGACCCGGCGTCCATTGCATAAGACCGCTGGACGCGTTGACCGTCATCCCTGAGGGGCCCGAAACCAGGGAATACGTCAGAACATCCCCGTCCGGATCGGTCGCGGTCACCCGGTACTGGTAGAGAGAACCCGCCAAGGCCGTCAGGACAGGCGCGGACTTGATCACGGGATAGGCGTTGGTCACGCTGCCGTCGGGAACAAAACAGACATCCACCTGACCGTACATGACAGAGGACACCGTGTTGACGGGCCGTCCGTTACCGCCGACATACGTGGCGGCGTCGATCCGGACATCTCCGTAGGTCCTGGGGAAAGGCTGGACAGAACTCCGGTAGCTGCCTCCGCTGCCGGCCAGATAGACGGCCACAGTGCAGGAAACGCCCGCCCTGACAGCTACGGGCGGAATCTCGACATAATTCCAGGCATTTGAAGAGGCCAACTGGACCGTGACAAGATTCGAACCTGTGTTCCGGTTCCAGAGGGAAACGGCCTTCTCGCCGTTAAAATAACCGCCCAGCCTCGTGATACGGCCTCCCGTCTGCGGAGTGAAGTGATACCCCATGGTATAGTTCCATGGCGAATTGAGATACAGAATCCCGTTCTGGTTGTCTTTCCAGGGCGTCTGCCCCGGTATGACCGGATCTCCCGAATCGGCTTCGTGAAGACTCGCATCGTCCATCGTCATGGTCAGCTGCATCGGAGCGGGTGTATTGGTCTTCTCCAGCCCCAGTTTCAGGACCGCGTAAGCGGTCCTGGCCGGTGAAGAAGGCGTTTCGAAAAACACTTTTTTCCAGACGACTCCCCTTGAATTGGTCTTTTCTTCGGACACAAACGCATGCAGTTGGGACGCGTTGAACGTTTTCCGGTAAGATTCATTCGTTGACCCCGCCGCGTCCAGGAAATCCACCTGGATGAAAAGATGACCGGCCGGCAGCCTGTTGGTATTGGTATACGACTTGGGAAACCACACGCCCGCTACGGCCGCTTTTCCAGGTTGGAAAGCGATCCTGTTACTGGTATGCAACCAGACCATATCGCTCCCTGTCATATTCGCGGCCGTGTACATATAAATACCCCATTGCCCTGACAGGACATGGTTGTACAGGTCATTCTTATGCTGGATACCGGAAAAGTAGCCCAACCAGTTCACATGCCAATTTGTCGAACCCTGATAACTGTTCCAGTTGGCATCCTCAAATGACGGATCAGGAAGAAGGTTGGAGCTGGTGATCACGGCGAGCGAGCCGGGAGCGGTTTTATCAGCGAACCCGGACGGCCCGCCTGACGAAACGGACTGCTGAACGGAACAGGCCAGGACCCCCAGAAGAACGGCCAAAAGAGCGGCCGCGCCAAATGAAATGAAAACCCCCTTTTTCATGCGAGTCTCCTCATATATTTATTATCCTGTTGCGTGAATCCTGATTCCCGGATAACGTAATGCGGATCCGCCGGATTTCAAGAAGGATGGTAAAATTATTTCAAAAGAAAACCCGCCCCTCGCGGGGCGGGTCATTGTGATTTTTAAACCCGGCACTCCCGGGCCGCTTCCAGACTGACAAAAGGAACGGTGTAGGTTTTATCGCGATAATCCTTGGGAAGATGCACGAAAGAGAAATCCTTGCGGAGCAGGTTGTCCTTGTATTTTTTAACCGGAACGCATTCGTACATGAGCCCCTTCACGATACCGGCGCGGGAGATGTCGTTCACGAACACCGCCCCCACGATCCGGTCGTCCTTGATCACGAACTTGCGGTAGGTTTTCCCGTCCGGGAAGAGTCTTTCGAGGATCTCGTATCCTTTCGCGTCGGCCGGATTGGATTCGCCGTAGGAGATGGTGTAAAGATCCTCGAAATACAGGGAATTCATGGGGATGGATCCCGTATAGGGGGCGTCCATTCCCATCATGGCCAGTCCGGCGTGATAACCCATGCAACGGGCCACGGGCCAGATGGCGATCACCATGGACGAATCGGTCAGGAAATTGTAGCCCTTGGCGTTGTCTCCGGCTGCGTACACGTCCTTCACGCTCGTCTGCATCCGCCGGTCCACATCGACGCCCTTATCGGCCTTGACGCCCGCTTTCTCGGCCAGCGCCGTGTCCGGGGTCACGCCAATGGCGATATAGACCAGGTCGGTTTCGATTTCCTGCCCGGTCTCCAGCCTGACCTTCTCCGCTTTTTTTGTCCCGACGATTTCCCTGACGCTGGTTCCGGTGATCACGTCCACGCCGGCCGCCCGGAGTTTTTCGGTCATGAGACGGCAACCGATCGCGTCCAGCGACCTCCAGAGGATCATGGGGGCCAGTTCCACCATGGTCACTTTTACGCCCAGGTGACAGAGGGCTTCCGTGGCTTTCAGCCCGATGAGACCGCCGCCGATCACCACGGCCCTTTTGGCGCCCTGTTCCTTCACGGCTTTTCGCATTTGGACGGCTTCGTCCAGATTGAAGAAATGCATGACCCCGGCCAGGTCCTTCCCGGGAATGGGCGGGCTGACAGGCTTGCCCCCGGTATTGATGAGAAGTTTCTCATAGCCGACCTGTTCGCCGTTTGACAGTTTGATGACATGGGATTTGGCGTCTATTTCCGTAACGGCCGTACCCAGGACCGTTTCCACGTTCCGGAACGCGCCGTAATCCTTTCCCTTATAGAAAATGCCGTTCTCGTCAATCTTGTTCATGGCGAAATCCACAATGGCCGGCCGGCCGTAGGCGGGATAATTTTCCCGGGTCACGGCCAGGATGCCGGATTTGCCGTCGTGTTTCCGGATCGCCTCGATCATCCCGATGGCTCCCGCGGAATACCCGATGCTGACGTATTTTGCCTTTTTCATGTTCCGTACTTCTCCCCTGTCAGTCTTCTATTTCGCCTTCGGCGAATTCATGCCTGGAACCCCTCAGGACTTCGCGGGCGGCCGCCGCGGCCGTTTCGTCCCGGTCCTCGTACAGGAGCGCGTCGTTCGGGCAGGCCCGGACGCAGGCCGGCCCCTGTTTGGATTCCGCGCACAGGTCGCACTTGTCGCTGACACGCAGGCCCGTTTTCGCGTCCACGCGGGTCGTGATGGAACCCTGGGGGCAGGCCATGATGCACATCCAGCAGCCAATGCACCGTTTCTCGTCCACGGCCACCAGTCCCGTTGCGTCGTCCCGCCACATGGCCGCCACGGGACAGGCCTCCACGCATTCGGCGTGTTCGCAGATGCGGCAGCTGGCCGAAAACGAAAGCGGCCCGCTCATCTGGACCTCGATCTTGGAATTAACCTTGGGTTCCTCGGTAAAAGCCGCGAAAATGTTTTTGGACCGGGAATGTTCCACGATGCACGCCACCTCGCAGAGATGGCAGGCTACGCAATAATCCTCGACCGGATACACTCTTTTCATATTCTCCCCTACATTCCGACGCCGGCCTGCTTGAGGCCGAGAACTTCCAGCTCCTGGCCGTTCATGCCGACGGCGCGCAGCCGTTCCCGGTTGCCGCGCAGACTTTCAATGGCGTTCAACCCCATGCTGCCCAACACTTCCTTCATTTCGATCTTCCAGGCCCGGAGCAGGTTGGATATCTGCTCTTTCGCGATGTTCGGGTTCTGTCTCTTGGCCAGATAGGGGTCGTTGGTCGTGATCCCCCAGGCGCAGCGGCCGGTATGACACTGCTGGCAGAGAGTGCAGCCCACGGCCATGAGCGCCGCCGTGGACACGTACACCGCATCCGCCCCCAGACCGATGGCCTTGAGAGCGTCCGCCGCGCTGCGGATTCCGCCCGCGGCGATCAGCCCCACGTTCTCGCGGATTCCCTCCTGGCGCAACCGGTCGTCCACCACGGCTATGGCCAGCTCGATCGGGATTCCGGTGTGGTCGCGCACAATGGTGGGCGTGGCGCCCGTGCCGCCGCGATAACCGTCCACCACGATGATGTCCGCGCCCGCGCGGGCAATACCCGAGGCGATCGCGGCGATGTTGTGAACGGCCGCCACTTTCACCTGCACGGGTTTTTCATACCGGGTGGCCTCTTTCAAGGCGTAGATCAGCTGACGCAGATCTTCGATGGAATAGATGTCATGGTGCGGAGCGGGAGAAATCGCGTCGCTCCCCAGCGGGATCATGCGCGTTTTGGACACGTCCTCCAGCACTTTCTCTCCGGGCAAGTGCCCGCCAATACCGGGCTTGGCGCCCTGCCCGATCTTGATTTCAACGGACGCGCCGGCCTTGAGGTATTCCTCGTGCACGCCGAAACGGCCTGAAGCGACCTGGACAATGGTGTTCGCTCCGTACTGGTAGAGATCCCGGTGCAGCCCGCCTTCGCCCGTACTCCAGAATGTCCCGTGTTCCCGGGCGGCCGCCGCCAGGCCTTTCTGCACGTTCAAGTTGATGGATCCGTAGGACATGGGTCCGAAAATGATGGGCACTTCCAGCTTCAACATGGGGCTGACCCGCGTGTCCAGACGGAATTTTTTCCCCTCCTCCCTGACGGGGACCTGCCGGTCCCGGTTGCCGATGTAGGTGGTGAGTTCCATCGGTTCCCGCAGGGGGTCTATGGACGGGTTGGTCACCTGGCAGGCGTCAAAGAGGATCCGGTCAAAATAGACCGGCTGGGTGGGCATGTCGTTGCCCATGCCGATCAGGCCGATGGCGCCGGTTTCCGCGTTCATATAGACGTTGCGGATGTCCCGTTTGTTCCAGTATCCGTTTTCGCGGAATCGGGAGGGGTTCGGCTGGATGGAAATGGCGTCCGTGGGACAATAGGCCTCGCAACGGTGACACCCGATGCACTTGCTGTGGATGGAATCGATCTTCTGGCGTTCTTCGTCCCAAAAGTTGGCGTCAAAAGAACATTGGGTCACGCAACCCTGGCACTTGACACAGCGCTCCTGGTCGCGGACCACCCTGAAATCGTAGTAATTGGATGCGATCGGCTGATAGAGCATGTTCCCCTCTCCTACCTGTCCCGGACGTTTCTGACGGCCGGGTAGCTGTCGGTGTCCACCGAACCCGGCACGACGGTCGCCCTGTCGGTAATGGTATGCCAGCCCGGAACGTAGTGGCGTCCGTAAGGCCGCTTGGAAACGGGGATCAGCTTGGTGAATTGACCGGCCAGGATTTGTTTGGGGTCCAGGCCGAATTCCTTGCAGAATGTTTCCACAAGCGGAGTCACGATTTTCCAGTCTTCCGCGTCCAGTTCAAACGGGCGCGTTTCCTTCCCCAAATGGTCCGGATTCACCTGCCCCCGGATATAAATACGCCCGCCGTGCATGCCGGTCGCGATGTAATCGCCCGTGATGGGTTTTTCCGGCGACGCGTTCAGACCCAGAAGAACCAGGTATCCGCCCGCCATGTATTCCCCGAAAAAGTCCCCGGCACAGCCCCCGATCACGGCTTTGGGGATTTCCTTCATATATTCCTTCATATGGATGCCGACACGGTATCCCACATCGCCGCGGATGTAAACTTCGCCGCCGCGCATACCGTAAAAAAGAGCGTCCCCGGCGTCTCCATGCACGTAAATCCGGCCGGAATTCATGGTGTTGGCGATCCCGTCCTGGGCGTTGCCCTTGACCCGGATGGTCAACCCGTTCATGAACGCGCCCAGGTCGTTCCCGGCAGTGCCCAACAGCTCGATTTCGACGTCCTGTCCGGCCGCCAGACCGTCTCCCACGTATCTTTGGCCGTTCACGTTTTTGACCCTGATGGATTTCTCACCGGCGCGGACGGCTTCAAATATTTTCTGGTTCAATTCCCTGTAGTGCAGGCCTTCTCCCGCGCCCGCGTCGATTTCTTTCATGGCACTCATCTCCTCTGTCAACCCGGGCTTGAATCCCGATCCCGGACCCTGAGTATAGCATAAAAACGAAAAGGGAGGAAATGCCATCCCCCCTTTTCAGACTCTGATTCTGAAACGGGTTTAAACGATGCCGAAAGCCAGCATCGCCTTGGCCACTTTGGTGAAACCCGCGATATTCGCGCCCATCACGTAGTCGCCGGGCTTCCCGTAGGCGTCTGACGCTTCCTGCGCCGCTTTGTGTATGCTCTTCATGATGATCTGGAGACGGTTGTCCACTTCTTCGCGCGTCCAAAGCAGTTTCAGGCTGTTCTGGCTCATCTCCAGGCCGGATGTGGCCACGCCGCCCGCGTTGGCGGCTTTGCCGGGCCCGTAGAGAACTTTATTGGTCTGGAAAACCCGCACGGCGTCCGGATTGGAAGGCATATTGGCCCCTTCAGAAACGCAATAACAACCGTTCTTCACCATCGCTTCGGCCTGCTTACCGTCAATCTCGTTCTGGGTCGCGCACGGCAACGCCACGTCCAGCTTGACGCCCTGTTCGCCGATTACGTCCCAGACTCCCTTGCCCTCGTAGCACGGGACCTTGAATTGATCAGCGTATTCCTTGATGCGGCCGCGGCGAACGTTCTTCAGGTCCAGAACGAACGCGAGCTTTTTCGCGTCGATACCGGCCTCGTCGATAATGGTGGCGTTGGAATCGCTCAGGGAAATGACTTTGCCGCCCAGCTGGTTCACTTTCTCCACGGCGTACTGCGCCACGTTTCCGGAACCGCTGATCGCGACGCGCTGACCCTGGAAGTTTTTGCCCCGGGTCGCCATCATTTCGGCCGCAAAATAGGTACAGCCGTATCCCGTGGCTTCGGGCCGGACCAGGCTCCCGCCGTATTCCATTCCCTTGCCGGTGAGAACCCCGGTGTGTTCGTTCACGATTTTCTTGTAATACCCGTACATGAACCCGATCTCGCGGCCGCCAACGCCGATGTCACCGGCGGGAACGTCCGTGTCCGGACCGATGTGCCGGTAGAGCTCGCGCATGAAGGACTGGCAGAAGCGCATCACTTCGCCGTCGGATTTTCCTTTGGGGTCAAAATCCGATCCGCCCTTGGCGCCGCCCATGGGGAGCGTGGTCAGCGAGTTCTTGAAGATCTGCTCGAACCCGAGAAACTTGATGATCCCCAGGTTCACGGACGGGTGGAACCGGAGGCCTCCCTTGTAGGGCCCGATGGCGTTGTTGAACTGGACACGGAACCCGCGGTTCACCTGGACTTCCCCGCGGTCGTCCACCCAGGGAACGCGGAACATCATGACGCGGTCGGGTTCGACGATGCGGTCGTAGATCTTGGCTTTCACGAATTCGGGATGTTTTTTTGCCGTGGGTTCGAGAGTTTCCAGAACTTCCTGGACCGCCTGATGGAATTCGGGTTGGTCGGGGTCTTTTTGTTTCACTCTGGCCAGAATCTCGTTCATCATAGACATACCTCTATACCTCCACTCAGCTTTGTTTCCATTTTGCAGTTCAGGTTCGTCCGCGCGAAACAGGGATTATTTTAAGGGATGTTTCATTGACTGTAAAGATCCAGAAAACCCCGATCAACGCAAATAACATATATTGCAATATTAATGCCAAAAGACAATAAATCCGTATGAAAACTCCTATCCTTATATAATTCAACAAGATAGAAACTACATGATGACATTTCGTGTTAAATGACGGGTTAAAAATACTGATCAGCGTTTGATCTGAATGGAGGGGGGTGGTTAATTTTTAGGCAGTATGGAAATTCCGAAAAAAAACGATCAAAACGCCATAATTTTCTATTGTTATTTTGGGGGACGGAATTGTATAATATGGGCTAAATTTTTTCGAATCCTGTCATCCGAGGTACAAAGTATGTTTAAAATCCTGGAACGCCAGACACTGGGTCCCAAGATCCAATTCGCCCTTCTTGAAGCCCCGCTGATCGCGAAAAAAGCCCAAGCCGGTCAGTTCGTGATTGTCCGGTCCTCCGACCAGGGCGAACGCGTCCCCCTGACCATCGCGGATTACGACCGTGAGGCGGGCACGATCTCGATCGTTTTTCAGGAGCTGGGAAAAACCACCCATCAGCTGGGTCAACTGAACACGGGAGACCATCTGCTGGATCTGCTTGGGCCGCAGGGCAACCCGACCGAGATCGAACGGTTCGGACACACGGTCGTGATCGGCGGCGGGATCGGAATCGCACCCGTCTTTCCCCTGGCCCGCAGCCTGAAGGCGGCTGGAAACCGGGTCACGGCCGTGATCGGTTACCGGTCAAAAGAACACGTGTTCTGGGAAGAGAAGATGAAAACCGCATCCGACCGGATGATCGTATCGACAAACGACGGGTCCTACGGCCAAAAAGGTTTTGTGACCGACATGCTGAAAAGTCTGACAGACGCGGGTGAAAAAATTGACCGGGTGTTCGCAATCGGACCCGCGGTCATGATGAAAGCGGTAGCGGACATGACCCGGCCCCTGAATCTGAAAACGATCGTGAGCCTCAATTCCCTCATGGTCTGCGGGATGGGCATGTGCGGCGCCTGCCGCGTGACCGTGGACGGCAAAACGCGCTTCACCTGCATGGACGGTCCGGATTTTGACGGCCACCTTGTGGACTTCCCGGAACTGATGAAACGGCTGGACACGTACAAATCGGCAGAAAAATCCTGCCTGGAAAGCTGGCAGAAGGGGTGCAAAGATGGCGGTCGCTAAAACAGCCGTTCCAATGCGGGAACAGCCCGCTCACGAACGCAGAAACAACTTCCAGGAAGTCCCCTATGGATATTCCGAGGACGAAGCCCGGCAGGAAGCCCAGCGCTGTCTTCAGTGCAAGAACCGGCCCTGTGTCGCGGGCTGCCCGGTGAATATCGGCATTCCGGAATTCATCCTGGCCATCCGCAACGGGGAATACCAGAAAGCCATAGACATCATCCACCAGACCTGCGCCCTGCCGGCCGTCACGGGCCGCGTGTGTCCCCAGGAGGAACAGTGCCAGGCCGTGTGCGTGGTGGGAAAAATCGGGGAACCGGTTTCCATCGGGCGGCTGGAGCGGTTCGCTGCGGACCGGGAACTGGAACTCAGGAAGAATGGCGGCGTGATACTGCCCGAAAAAGCACAGTCGAAAAACAAAAAAGTGGCGGTGATCGGATCGGGTCCGGCGGGAGTCACCTGCGCCGCCGACTTGGCCAGACTGGGTTACGACGTGACCGTGTTCGAGGGTTTCCACAAACTGGGCGGCGTGCTGGTGTACGGCATTCCGGAATTCCGCCTGCCCAAGTCCATCGTCTGGACGGAAATCGACTTCCTCAAAAACCTGGGCGTGAAGTTCGTCACCAACGCCCTCATAGGCCGCGTCCTGACCATAGAGGATATTTTCCAGAACGGTTTCCAGGCCATATTCATCGGCACCGGCGCGGGCCTTCCCAATTTCATGAACATCCCCGGCGAGAATCTGAACGGGGTTTACTCCGCGAACGAATTCCTCACCCGCGTGAACCTCATGAAAGCGTACGAGTATCCCGAGAAATCCGACACGCCCGTCCTGAAGGGCGGAAACGCCGCGGTGATCGGGGGCGGCAACGTGGCCATGGACGCCGCCCGCACGGCCCTGCGCCTGGGGGCCAAAAACGTCTATCTGGTTTACCGCCGCACGGAGGCGGAAATGCCCGCCCGCGTGGAGGAAGTGCACCACGCCAGGGAGGAAGGCATCCAGTTCCACCTCCTGACCGCGCCCGTCAGGTACATTGGCGGCGAGGACGGGTTCGTCAAACAGATGGAATGCATCCGGATGGAACTGGGGGAACCCGATTCCTCCGGCCGCCGCCGCCCGGTTGAAGTGAAGGGCTCGGAATACCTCACGGACGTGGACCAGGTGATCGTCGCCATCGGCACCACGCCCAACCCGCTGATCGCCATGACCACGAAGGGTCTGAAAACAAAAAAGAAGGGCGAAATCGAGGCCGACGAATGGGGCCAGACGTCCATCCCCGGTGTGTTTGCCGGCGGCGATATCGTGACCGGCGCGGCCACCGTCGTGACGGCCATGGGCGCCGGTAAAAAAGCCGCCGAGGCTATAGACCGGTACCTGCAGAGCCGCTAACAGATGGGATCGCCGAATTTTGTCAGTTCCGGCCTGCCGGGCCTGGACGAGGTGATCAACGCCCTGCGCATGGGCGACAACGTGGTCTGGCAGGTCGATTCCGTGGAAGAATACCGGTATTTCACCGACGCATTCGTGCGTCAGGGTCTGCGGGACAAGCGCCGGATCGTATATATCCGGTTCGCCCAGCACGCTCCGCTTCTCACAAAGGACCAGGGCGTGACCGTTTACGAGCTGGAAGCGGACTGCGGTTTCGAAAATTTTTCCACCCGCATCCACACCATCGCCACCCAGGAAGGCCGGGACGTCTTTTACGTGTTCGACTGCCTGTCCGACCTCCTCGAGGCCTGGGCCGCGGACCAGATGATCGGGAATTTCTTCCGCATCACCTGCCCGTACCTGTTCGAACTGAACACGATCGCGTACTTTTCCATCCTGAAGGCGGACCACTCCTTCAAAACCATCGCGCGCATCCGGGACACGACGCAGCTTCTGCTGGAAATCTACAAATCCAGGAACAAACTCTATGTCCACCCCATCAAGGTGTGGAGCCGTTATGCGCCCACCATGTTCCTGCCGCACCTTCTGGACGGGGAAAAGTTTGTCCCGATCACGAACAGCGTGGAGATCGCCAAACTGTTCGCCAAGGTCTCCAACCAGGACGCGCTGAGCGCCCGCCGGAACCTCGATTCCTGGGACCGTCTCTTTCTGGACGTGGAGGAAATGCTCCAGCAGGACAAAACCATGGACTCCGACGTGCGGGACAGGATTGTCGAGCGCATCTGCCGCGTCATGATCAGCAAGGACGATCGCGTGATCGGGTTGTTCCGGAAATATTTTTCCGTGGAGGAACTGCTCCAGATCGAGTCCCGCGTGATCGGGACCGGTTTCATCGGAGGCAAGGCCGTGGGCATGCTTCTGGCCCGGAACATCCTGACCCGGGAAAAGGATCCGGACTGGAACCAGATCCTGGAACCACACGATTCCTACTACATCGGTTCCGACGTTTTTTACACCTATATCGTTGAAAACGGCTGGTGGAAGACCCTGATGGAGCAGAAAACCGACGAAGGGTATTTTGAGAAAGCCAAGGTCCTGCGGGACAGCCTGACCGCCGGAAATTTTTCCGTGGAGATCCGGGAACAGTTCCTGCAGATGCTGGAGTATTTCGGGCAGTCGCCCATCATCGTGCGGTCCTCCAGCCTTCTGGAAGACGGGTTCGGCAACGCGTTTGCGGGCAAATACGAAAGCATATTCTGCGTCAACCAGGGTAATCCCGATGAACGCTACCGCCAGTTCGAGACCGCCGTCAAGGCCATTTACTCCAGCGCCATGAACGAAGACGCCCTGACCTACCGGCTCCAGCGCGGTCTCGCCCACCAGGACGAACAGATGGCGCTTCTGGTCCAGCGCGTGTCGGGCTCCTACCACCGGAAGTATTTTTTCCCGGAGGTTGCGGGCGTCGGCATGTCCTACAACACGTTTGTCTGGCGGGAAAACATGGACCCCGCGGCCGGGATGCTGCGCATGGTTTACGGGCTGGGCACGCGCGCCGTGGAACGCGTGGACGACGATTACCCGCGCATCGTGGCCCTGGACAGCCCCCAGTCAAAACCCCATTCCGGCCCCGAGGACGCGCGGTTCTTCTCCCAGCACAAGGTGGATCTCCTGAACATCGGCGAAAACAGTCTGGACACCGTGCCCTTTTCCACCCTGATCCGCGAGGAACCGGAACTGGATTTCTCGCGCGTGGCCGCGAGGGATTACGAAACCACGCAAAGACTGCGCGATTCCGGTTCCAGGGAAGAGGCCTGGATTCTGACTTTTGACGAACTGTTCTCCGCCACGCCGTTCGTGGACCTGATGCGCCGTATGCTGAAACTCCTGGAACGGAGTTACGAATACCCCGTTGACGTGGAGTTCACGATGAATTTCCTGTCCCGGGACCAGATCCAGATCAATCTGGTCCAGTGCCGGCCGCTCCAGACCCGGGGAAACCACAGGACGGTCCTGATCCCCGAGGACATCCCGACCGAACGGGTCCTGATCCGCTCCAGCGGCAATTTCATGGGCGGAAGTTTCTCCCAGAAGATCGGACGCATCATTTCCGTGGATCCCGTTCAATACGGGGCCCTGACGCTCACCAAGAAATACGACATTGCCCGGTTGATCGGCAAACTGAACCGTTTGACGCCGGAACGGGAAAAAACACCCACGCTCCTGATGGGCCCCGGCCGCTGGGGCACCACCACGCCGTCGCTGGGCGTTCCGGTCAATTTTTCGGAAATCAACAATATCACGGTGCTGTGCGAGGTGGCCAACCCCATTGCGGGACTCATGCCGGAACTTTCTTTCGGCACGCATTTCTTCCAGGACCTGGTGGAAACGGGAATCTTTTATATGGCCCTATTCCCGGACCGGGGAACAGGAGTCCTGAACGAAGACATTTTGAAAGGAATGGAAAACCGGCTGGACGAACTGCTGCCGGACATGGGTCATTACCGGGACACCGTGCGGGTGGTCGATTTCCCGGACGGAACTCCATCCGGGGGTTGCCTTCTTCTGGCCGACCTGATTTCCCAGCGTCTTCTCTGTTATTTAGTGTAAAATATCTTCCCGGCCGGTATAACCGTCCAGAAAGCCGAACACGGGTTCGCCGGCATCGGGATGCCAGACGGTATCGAGATCCGGTTCAATGCGCCGGATGCCGCTTTCCTCGCTCGCCACAAAAAGCGTCCGGCCTTTCCGGGCCGCGACAAGAGGCCGGAGTTTCACCCGGTCGGACAGCGCCATAAAGCCGCCCTGGAACCCGATGATGAACGCAAACGGCCCGTTCAGCAGAAGACTGCTGTAGGTGGTCCGGAGACGGGTGTACAGTTCCCGGTCGGTTTCGTCCATGTCACCGATCTCTTTCCAGAACGGCGCGGAAAAAACTTTCGCGACCAGGTCCCACGGCAGACGGTGTTTGCGCCGCAGGAGATCCACGGCATAGGCCACCACTTCCGTATCGGTCCTCATGGTGCATTCGTATCCGTAACTTTCCAGGCAGCGCTTGTTGATGCCGTAGGAGGATATTTCGCCGTTGTGGACCACGGACACGTTCAGCATGGTAAACGGGTGCGCCCCGCCCCACCACCCGGGAGTATTGGTGGGAAAACGGCTGTGGGCAATCCAGGTATGGGCCTGGTACTCGTCCAGGCGGAAGAAGTCGCCCAATTCGTGCGCCTCTCCCACGCCCTTGAACGCGCCCATGTTTTTCCCGCTGGATATGACGAACACGCCGTTCAGGTTTTTATTGATGAACATGACCTTGGACACGACGTAGTCGTCCGGTTTTTCGTGCAGTAACCGCGTGTTCGCGACTTCGCAGAAATAGCGGTACAACAGCGGCGGTTTGGGAACGGAGGGCTTTTTCCGGGTGGGGATCTGCTCTTCGTAAACAATGTCGAAATGCTGGCGGATGTAGTCGCGCCCCTGCTCCATCGAGTACCGGTCGTCGTAGATCACGTGAAGCGCGTAGTAGTCCTTGTACGTGTCGTACAGGCCGTAAACGGCAAAACCGCCGCCCAGCCCGTTCCCGCGCTCTTTCAGGTGCTCAATGCCGCCGATGATGGCGCCGCCGTCCACTTTCGAACCGTCCTGGCGTATAAAACCGATCAAACCGCAGCCGGAAGTGTCCTTTTCTCCGTAGGGTATGGCTTCAGAAAAGTTATAGGACATGACGTACCTCTTTGTTTCCGGACCCGTATTATAGCACGAATCATCCGGCCGGACAAACCGGCCCGGCGATAAAAACGGGAGTGGCGCCCCAGGCGCCACTCCCTCTTTCTGAAGAACCGATCATTTAGTAGATAAACAGCATCTCGCGGTACTTGGGCAGTGGCCACACCTTGTCTTCCGTGACCTGTTCCAACTCGTCCACGATTTCGCGCAGGGCCTCGCCGGAC
>CAYMRH010000018.1:30550-43770 GCA_964392785.1 uncultured Brevinematales bacterium | reverse complement strand
GGCGCATTCACCGGCGTGTCATACACTTCGCCGCGGACGGAACCCAAGGCGTCCTTCAGGTAGGTGACTATGCGGAGTTCCTGGATCTCCGCCTCATAGCCGTTGACCATGATGTTGTTGAGGTAGAATACTGAACCATCAAGAAGAATATTGTCGCCATCATAGACAAAGCGTTTGAATCCGTCTATTGAGGTGGGGGCGTCTGATTTGTCGGTTTTGGCTACCCGCTGGTTATTGACGTCGTAAACGTATTCTGTTACGGTTGTGACGCCACCCTGTTCTACCCAATACTTGGCCATCAGATCGCGGGAGTCGTACTTGAAATATTCTTTCCTGTCTCCCGTCGTCTTTCTGACAATCCGCCCCGCCCGGTCGTATGTGTAGGAAACAGAAGCTCCGGAGGTTGGTTGTTCCAGCATCAACCGGTTGTCATTATCATATGTATAATGGGTCGTGTTTGATGAAGTGGTTTTTGTCAGACGGTTTCCGGAAGAATCATAAGTAAATTTCTCAAACTGACCAGAGCCATAATCAGCGCCAATCAGCCGATATGCCGCATCGTATTCAAATGTTTGGACAATCGCCATTCCCATATCTCGGTCCCCGAGCGGAGCCGAGGGGCTGATCTCCTTCGTCCTATTACCAACCCTGTCATAATTATACTCCAGGGAATTCAAAAAGACAGTTTTATTCGAAAAGTTCTCAATTTTAAACAGCCTGTCAATCCCGTCGTACCGGTATGTCGATTTCACTCCGGTCGAGAATTCTTTTGACACCACCCTCCCCATCGGGCTGTAGGCGTACGCCAATTGCAGATTCGTTTTGCTTCCGGTAATTACTGTTTCAAGAACAATCTGGTTCAGCGCATCATATCGGTAAGCTACAACCCGGCTCTCCCCCTGGGTCGAGGGAGCCTGCCCCGAGCCTGTCGAAGGGGAGCCGGAGGGGGTCGGGCTGCTGGCTACTAACTTCACCCTATTCCCCACCCCGTCAAACCCGTACTCCATCGTCTCGTTGTTCCGGGTATCCGTCCGCTTGACCATGGTCCCCGCGTTGTCGTAGGCGTACAGGTAGGCGCTCTTGGAATCCTGCGCGGCGGTCAGGCGCCCCAGGGAATCGTAGGCGAAGGATTTGACGTTGCCGTCGCTATATGATTTTCTGGTCGGCAGGTTATTTCCATTATACTCCGTGCGGATAGTACCCTCGGAGTTTTTCTCCAAAACAATATTCCCGGCGTTGTCGTATTCATAGGCCGTTTCAAATCCCAGCGCCGTGATTTCCTTTGCCTTCCGGCCCGCGCGGTCGTACTCCAGGCGCGTCGTGTTCCCCTTGGGGTCCTCCGTGGCCGTGAGCTCCATGAAGGCGTTGTACCGGTACCGCGTGGTGTTGCCCAAAGCGTCCGCAAACGCGATCGTGGATCCGCCGTACTTGTACGACCTGGTGCTATTCCCTTCCGCGTCTGTAAACGTTTCTATTTCAACACCCGTCTCGATCCCCGAGCGCGAAGCGGCCGAGGGGTCGAGGGGAGCGGTTGTAAACTTTAACTCGGCCCTGTTCCCCAGCGCGTCCACGGTCCCGACCACCCGCCCGGCCCAGTCGTATTCCCGGGAAAGCTCACGGCCCTCCTTGTCGATCACGCGCGTGATGTTGCCGAACGCGTCGTAAACATTGGAGAGGGATTTTCCGTAGGGATCAATGGTGGCCGTCTGCCGCCCTTGCGCGTCGTAGAGAACGGCGTTGGTGTTCCCGTTACGGTCAACAGTCAGCACGGGCTTGCCGAGGGCGTTGTAAACGGCGTATTCGGAACGACCGTTTCCGTCAACCGTGCGAACGGTGTTTCCGAACCCGTCCGTGTGTTTTTTTGTAACGACCGGACCGATGGATCGGTTTTCCGCCAGCACGCCGCTTTCATACGCATATGCGATCGTCGTCGTAATGTTTTCAGGATCCGTAACGCCCGTCACGCGGTTTAAAGCGTCGTACGCCATGCGGGCAGTCCGGCCGTTTCCGTCCGTTTCCGCGATCTTGTTCCCGAACGCGTCGTATTCCGTGTTCAGGACAATGTCGCCGCTCCTGCCGGCCCCCACAAATATCTTTTTAACCACATTCCCGGCGTTGTCGTATTGATATCGTATTGAACGTTCCGGGCCCTGAGCGGAGTCGAAGGGTCGCGTTGATTCGCGGTTCACATTACCTGCATAATCATACTCAGTCGTTTTTTCAAGCACCCCGCCCGGATTTTGCGTCCGGACCAATACCGTTCGGCCGTTGTCGTCGTAGGCCGTGTCGGTCCCATACCCGAAACGGTCCCTGGAATTGGTCTGGCGGCCCCACAGGTCGTTCAGAACCGTCTCAAAACTCCCGTCGGGATAAATTGTCCTCGTTTTGTTGCCCCAGGCGTCGTAACGGTATTCGGTCCGGAATTCTTTCCCGGAACCGGAACGAATCTCAGCGGTCAAGTAACCGTTATCATCATAGACATTCTGTACGCTGAAAGCATCTTCAACGGGACCGGTCCCCGAGTTTACCGCTTCCACGCTCCGCAGCACTACCGAGGGGCCGGTCCCCGTAACCGACAACACCTTGTCTCCGAAAGCGTTATATGTGTACGCGCTCACACCGCCCAGCTCGTTCACCTCTTTGACAACCCGCCCCATGGAATCATATTCCCATGTTTTTCCAATGGTCCGGCCTTTCCAACTCTTGCTTTCCGCCACCCTGTTTCCGAATGGATCGTAATACGCCTGCCGCACTGCGCCGGACTGTTCGTCCGTTTCCTTCACGGCGTTGCCGCGGAAGTCGTATTCATAAGCCGTTGAACTGACTGAAGGACCGGTGGTCTGCCGCAGTGTGCGGCCGTCGGGATAGTATTCGTAGGCCGTGACGCGGCCGGCGGCCCGGCGGGTTTTGACGCGCCCGGATTCATCGTAGTTAAAATAGGTGACCAGTCCCGAGGGGTCAGTCCGGGCGGTCATCCAGCCCTTCCCGTTATAGTCGTTCACCGTCACGGACACGGCCCCGGCGGAACGGTATGACCGTTCGGCCTTAATTTTTCCGGCCGGCGTGTATTCCGTTTCCCGGACGGTCGTTTCCGCGCCGCCGAATCTTTTCAGCACGCGGACGGCGTTGCCCCGGTAATCCCGGATCTCCCTTGTCCAGTTCTCTGCCTTCCCGGCGTTGTTCTGCCGGCTGGTCATCGTGCGGTAATACAGGTCTCCCGAGCGGGTCATGCCGTAAACATTTTCGGAAATCCTGGCGCCGCTGCCCGGTACGGTTTCCGCCCTGTTGGTGACCCGGCCCGCGCGATCGTACAGACTCGTCACGGTCACGCCGCGCCAGTCCGTCGTGCTGTCGGCCTGCCCGTAGGCCAGTCCGTCCAGGGTGTAGGAATAAACCGTTTCCCGGGTTTTCACGGCATTCGTCAGATAGTATTTTGAGCGCACCAGGCCGGAAGCCAGGTATTCGCTCTTTTCCACAAGACCGTTGGGATAAACGGTTGTCTCCAAATACCCTTCTGGTGTATAGCCATACTTGTATTCATGCGATACCGCGGCCGCCGTTTCCACTTTTCGAGTGATCCGCCCGAGCGCATCAAACCCGAACTCCAGCACGCCGCCGTCGGGATTCACGATCCGGTTCGTCTCCCCGAACGCGTTGATGTCGTACCGGGTCACGAACGGTTTCGCGCCCCCGGTCCGCGTCACGCTTCGCAGAAGCCCGTTGGCGCCGTACTCGTATTCCGTCCGGCCGCCCGCGGCGTTTTCCTCGCGGACTATGCGGCCAACGGCGTCGAATTCCGCCCTGCGCACGCCCCCGTACGGATTGGTCTCCCGCACCACGCGCCCCATCTGGTCCGTGTGGTATTCCCAGGTTTCCCCGTCGGCCATGACCTTGCGGGAAAGGTTGCCGAACGGATCGTAGGTCATGACGGTCGCGCCGCCGGGAATCGGGCTTCCCGGATTCACAGACCGGGTCATCCGGCCGCTCCGGTCGTACTCGTACCGGTAGGTGTTCCCGTCAAAGTCCGTCGTGGCGGTCAGGTTTCCGTTCGCGTCGTAATGGAAGGTCTTGATTTCCCCGATCTCGTTGGTCTGGACGGCGATCTTGCCGTCGGCCGTATAGGCCGTGCGGACAATCCGCCCGGCGGGAGAGCTCTCCAGCACGGGCAGGCCGGCCTTGTTGTAAACTTTACCGGACACCAGCCCCGCGCCGGACAGTAAGGGGATAACGGAAGCGGTCCGGACGGCCGTATCGGCCGTGACGGAGCGGATCACGCGGTTCATCTGGTCGGACACCGTCGCTGCCGCCTGGCGGCCCCTTCGCGCCGTGGCCGTCAAAAGACCGTTGCTCACGGCGTATTCGTAACGGATGACCGTACCGTCCGGGAGCGTCTCGTTCGTCAGCCGGCCCAGCGTGTCGTACGCAAATGTTTTGCTTCTCGCCTGCGCGCCGGTTGGCGGCGGTCCCGCGAAATCCGTTCGCGACAATTCGCGGACCACGTTGCCTTCCGTGTCGTACTCCCTTTCGGAAACCAGCCCGGTGGGCAGTTTTTCCAGGAGTTTGCGGCCCTGCAAGTCCCACAAGGAAAGGGTTTTGAGTTCGTTCATGCCGCCCGGGACCGTCACCACGGCGTTGCCCTGGGCGTCGTAATAAAACAGGTCGGTCACGCCCGTCTGGTCGTAGCGGACTTCCACCGGCTTGCCCAGCAGGTTGTACTTCATGCGCCGCGTCCGGGAGGCGGCTTCCATGACCATCACGGCGTTGCCGAACACGTCGTAGGAATAGGAGACGGCGCGGCCTTCGGGGTCGGTTTCCGAGGCCAGGTATCCCATGGAATTCCAGGCCTTTTTCCAGACGTTCCCGCCGAAATCCGCCGTTTCCGTCACGCGCCCCGCCGCGTCAAAGGAGTTGACCCGCCACACCGGACTGTCCGAATCCTTCCGGCGGCGGCTTTCCTTCCAGGGCCAGGACCCGTTGATGTAAACCCATTCCTGCACGGTCCCGTCCGGGAAGTGTTCCCGGACCTTGTTGCCCAGCGTGTCGTAAATATAGAAATGGCGGTAGCGCTCGTTTTGTCCCGTCAGCGGGTCGTGCACGTCGTACTCGAGATTGGTCACGCTGTTGCGGAAATCGTTCCAGGTGACCGAGACGGCCCCGTACTGGTCCGTCTTTTCCGTGGACCGGTCAAGGTTGTATTTCAGCCGGGTCGTTTCGATCACGGGACCGCCGTTCTTCCGGGCGGTATGGACCAAGGGTCGGGACTGCGCGTCGTAGGCGGTCATCTTTTCAAAACGCTCCGTTCCCTTGACGCGGACCTCGTTCGTCACGCGCCCCAGCCTGTCGTAGCGGTAGGTCACGGTCAGGCCGCCGGTTTCGTCCTTCTCGTTCGTCACGATGCCGATGCCGTCGTAAGCGTAGGACTGCATTTTGAGCGTCAGGTTCGTGCCGTTCAGCGCGGGTCCGGCGGCCTCCTGCCTTTGGGACACGAGGTTCCCCGCCGCGTCGTAAATATAGGAATAAACCAGGTTGTGGGGCGAACCCGGAGCGTACACGAGCGTTTTGTTGGTGAGCCGGGCGTCCGCATCGTAGGCATAGACAATGCGCTTTTCGTTCTCCGCGTCGGAAACATAGGTTTCCAGCGTCTTGTTTCCGTCCGCGTCGTAACCGGAAATGACTTTCTGGAGCGTGGGGAAAACCGCCTGGGACACGCGGCCGGAAGCGTCGTAATGAATGACCGTGCGGTTCCCGAGCGGGTCCGTGGAGGCGGATCTCTGGCCCCAGGCGTTGTACTCCGTCACGGTACGGTTCACGCCCAGGATCCCCTGGGCCGTGGGGTTGCCCCGGGCGTCGTATTCCGTGAAGACGGTCATGCGCCCGCCGCGGTCCTCACGCACGGGTTTCCCGAACGCGTCGTTTTCATACCGGATCACGCCGCCGTCCGGCATCGTCACGGATTTCGTGAAATGGTCCGCGTCATATTCGGTGACGGTCATGCTCCCGTACTGGTCATAAGCGCGGCGCAGGTAGCCCCCGCCCGGCCGGTCCTCGAATTCCGCGCGGGACAGGTTCACAGTCTTCCCTCCGGCCACGATCTGCTGGAGCGTCATTTCCCCGCGGGTGTCGTAACTCATGCGGTATTCGGACAGGTCCGGCTGGATAATCTTCGTGGGCCGGCCCAGGTACCGGGCCAGCGGGTTCGCGTACTCGTACAGCCATTCCCGGTTTCCGGGCACGGTCTTTTTGGTCACGTTTCCGAAGTCGTCGTACTGGTAGGCGTAGGCGTTGCTCAGTTCGTTCGTCACGGCCGTGACATTGCCCTTGCGGTCGTAGGCCAGGAGAGCGGACGCGCCGTTGGGATAATCGATCCTGGCCGCGCGCCGTTCGGAATAATTGGTCTGACCCGTGTCGTAATGGAACGCGAACACGGCCCCGTTCGGGTTGCGGTATTCGGTGCGGCCGGGCGCGTAGGTGAAAAAGGCGTTCGCGGACGGCAAAACGGCCCGCTGGACACGGAACTTGGCTTCCATGTTGGTCTGGTTGTAGGCGGCCAGGTCCACGTTGGTGTAGGTGTATTCCGCCCAGCGGATCTTGTTTTCAAAAACCCGGCGCAGGAGGGCTGTCTTGCTGAAAAGTTTGCCCGAATGGTAGTCCGCGACCTGATTTTCAACCTGGTCCAGACTCTTGTTCATTTCGGCCAGGTTTTCCGCCAGAAAAGCGATATAGAGGTTCCAGTAACTCACGTCCCGGTAAATCCTCTTGTCCTTGTTGAACAGGTTCCAGCCCCAGAGGGAGACCATTTCCCGGGATTCCACTTTCTCCGGTTCCTTGGCCCAGTTTTCCTTGTTGTTCTCGATCATGACAATGCTGTCCTGCACGGACCGGATGCCGTCGCGCAATTCGGTCCTGTTGACGCTCAGGGAATCCAGGAGCCGGATCATGTCGGGATCGGTTATGTTGTTCAGGTATTCGTGCGAGTACTGGAGTTCGTACTCGAGCACCTGCCCGCCGGCCGTCACGATGGCCCGACCCAGGTTCTGGTCGTCCGCATCGTAGGCGAACCGCACGGTGGTGAACGCTTCGCCTGACCCGGCCAGGATCCGGGCCACGGGGCGGTTGGCCATGGCGTAGCGGTTATCCCGCACGTCCAGCACGGAGGACCCTTCCGTCCGATTGGTCACGTCTTCCGCCCCGGCGTAAAAGACCAGCGCCTGGTCGATCAGGTTGCTCCCCGGGGAGAAACTTTCCACCTGCACAAGTTTCTGGTAGGCGTCGTAGTGATAGAGCTTGTGCGCCCCGAAACGGTTGGACACCTTTTTCAGGACGTATCCGGCGTAAACCGCCGGGTCGTCCGTGGAACTTCTCCGGAAAGAATACAGCCGCCGGTTGCCATAAATGGGAGTGTAGGAATAATTTGTGACCATGTTGGTGGAATAGGGAATATTCTGATAGATATGCTCGTTGGTCTGGATACGGAGCAGTTGAGCGGAAAAGACCGTCACGCTCCAGCCGCCGGGATTGGAATCGCTCAGGCGGGACCGGATCAGATTTTTCAGCGAGTTCTTGTTCACCGCCGCGCTTTGTTCCGTGATGGACTCTTTTTGAGCCGAATCAAGATTCGCCAGGTCCTTGAAATCCGCGAAGATGCCGCCGGTCAGTTCCTCTCCCACGTCCCGGCCCTGCGTCAAGTTGGTCGAAATCGAGTAGTTCGTGACCCCGTCGCGGAACGAAATCAGGTTGCTGATCACGTTGGTGGTCACGCTTTTCCGGTTGTCCGTCAGGATCTTGTACCCGAACACGAACGGACACGCGTCAATGGCCGCCTCCACGTCCGAAATCCGGTCCCCTCCGGAGGACTCGTCGGCCTCGAATGTCATTTTCTGGCCCGTGGCCGTGTCCGCGAGGATTTTACTGCCCCGCACGCCCAGTTCCCCGTCCAGTTCCACCCTCAGGAAATAGCCGCCGTCAGTGATTTCGCCCTTGCGGACCAAATTTGTCCCGTTGGTCAACTCGAATTTCTGGGACACGCCGGCCGGGTCCTGCAGCACCATTTCGTTTTTCTCGAAACTGTACCAAACCGAGGACATTTCCGAAACGAACCAGCCCGTTCCCATGCCCATTCCGCCCGCGTACTGGGACCCGTACCGGAGCATGACGGCAATGGGCAGGACCCGTTCGCCCTGCACGGGCGTCCGGTAGGCCATGATGGTCCGTGACAGTTCCCCCGTCACGGGGTCCACGCTGTCCCCCAAAAGGCCCTTCTGGATGCGGCGGATCTCGCTTTGGGCGGAGTTCCCGTAGTAGCTACCGGGATCCCCCATCTTGAGCTTCATGATTTCCTGGTGGGCTTTTGCGAAATCAGCGGGATTGGGGGATTCCCTGTCCAACAGCCCCTCCGCCGCCGTGAGGTTGGGCGTTCCGGAGGAACCCGCGGAAAAGGCGTAATACCTCTGGAGCCGGTATTTTTTATGGTACATCTCCCGGAAGGTCTCCAGGGCGGCGGCCGTTTCCGCGTTCCAGAACCCGCTTTCCGCTATGGGCGTGTAAACCTTCAGGTTGAAGGACAGGACCTTGTTCAACTTTTTCTGGATTTCCTTCAGGCGCCGGCTGTACAGGTAGGGATTGACGCCGTCCTCCCCCGCAACTATGTCCACGCGGTTGGCCGTGATCCGCAGGCTCACGCCCGCGAACAGGATGCCCCCCAGGGCAACCGCCGCGCAGACAAGAAGGAGAACCAGATGCCGAAATTTCCGTGCAAATCCGCTATTCAAAACCGACTCCTTTCTATCCCGATCTTTTCCCGGCCTGATATCCCGGTCGTAAATTTCTCAAAACCATTTGTTGCCAATCCGCTCACATCAGTGTTATTGCCGGCTTTCCCCCGAGCCTGCCCCGAGGCCTGCAGGGCCATGGGGGAGCAATTCTTGGCCTCGTCTCCTTGTCTTAGCCACGAATTTCACGAATTCACACGAATTCATTCCTCAATTATTCCCTTTCGTGCCAACTTGTGGTGAGCAGAGCCTGCCCTGAGCCTGTCGAATGGGTCGAACCATTCGTGCAATTCGTGGCCCGTTATCCTCACCCCGGCAACCGTCAATACCACGCTTCGACAGTAAAGTCGTCAAAGCTGCCCCTGCCATCATAACTGTATATACCATATTTACCGATAGCTGACGATTGATAGACATCTGTAAAAGTTGATTCTGCGATCATGACCGTGTGCGAAGCATCCCATACTCTGCCCGTAATGACATATCCGTCAATAATCGCCTCCAGCACATAATTCGTATTGGAAAGATGATACACGACAACTGACTTGGCAGATGAATCGTAAACATTTGTATATATTGCTATATTGCTGTTCGCGAAACCAACCGAGTAAAAGTTGTTGCTTGCCGGGTCGTGAAATCTTAATTCAAGAAAAAGCGATATATTTGAAAAGTTTTCCGGGGTTAATATCTTCGCTGTAACCCTGACTTTATCATATGGCACTAACGTATCAAAAATCGCTTCTGATCCTAATCCGGTAAAAACAGCTTTGTTGTTTGAAATCCAGCAGTTCTGAGTCAATCCGTTTGTTCTATAAACCGTCCAGTTCGCATCCTGAAGCAGGCCGTCAGAACGGTTGAAATCATCGAAAAACACCAGGCGCCACGCCGGACCGGAATTGGTGTCCTGTGTCTTTTCAGGGCCTCCGGGACAGGCCGTCACCAGCGCGAGGACAGCGGCCAGCAATCCGAAAAACAGCAACGAAAACCGTTTCATCTTCATCTCCTTTTCTTTATCAGTATCATTCTTCATCCACGCGTTACTGAGCCACAGGTCTTCACGAATCCCCGCCAATCCGCTCACATCCGTGTTATTGCCGGCTTACCCCGAGCCTGCCCCGTGGGGGTACAAATTCGTGGCTTCGTCTCCTTGTCTTAGCCACGAATTTCACGAATTCACACGAATTCAACCCAAAAATATTTCCTTTCGTGCCCATTCGTGCGATTCGTGGCCCGTTCTCCTCACTTAGCGAAATCCGGCTTGCCTGTCAGCGCCAGGTCTTCCAGGTCCGTCCCCTGAAAAGACAGGAAAGGCCCGGTTTCCATTTTCCACTCTCCTTTCCCCACCCGCACCCACAGGATGCCCCAGATATCCACGCTCCAGTCTGCCAGTTCCACGGATTCCCGGAAATGCCAACTCTTCATGCCCGTGGCGCGGTCCTCCCGCTTCCTCAGCGCCGCGTTCCGGGTTCCGGCGCGTATGGTTCCGGACAGAACGGACTGGGGCGCGGGCTCCCTGGAGTTCGTTTCCCGGGTAAACTCCAGGTACAGGATAGTCCGGTCTTTTTTCCGGGTCCAGTCAATCCGTCCCGTCTCCACCCCGGCCCCTGACCACCGGGCCAGAACACCGTCATCCCTCAAAGCGGCCCCGTTCACGGTTTCCAGGTAGCGCCGGAAAGACAGGGCCGTATTGCTGGCGGTGTAGGCAATAAAATCCCTCCGGGCCTGGTCCATGTTCGCCACCGTGTATTTCTCCCCCCGGTTCCAGAACTCGATCTCGCTTAAGGCGCAGAGTCCGGCCCCGGGCGCGCCGTCCGGCGCATGAACTGTGAGGATTTCAAACACCCACCTGGCCGCGCTGACCGGGCGGTCAAACACAACGGTCTGACGGGAACGGTCGTTGCTCAGGGCGATCACGCCCTTCAGAACGGACGTATCGTTGGTTCCTTGTCGCTCATAAGCCGTTCCGTTCATTTCCCTCACATAATATGCGTTCGCGTTTCCTTCCTCTCCGTTCACTATCACAATCCTGTCCACGGTCATGTTCCTTTCAAACGCCAGTTCAAACCGGCTTCCGCCCAGGGGAGAAAACCCGAACAGAGACGCGCTGTTTCCGTCCCCGTCCGTCAGGTTGAGGATTGTGTTCCGGAAACCGCCTTGATGCCCCGGCACAGTCTGCATCATGTTTTCAGACACGAACAGAAGACACTCCTTTGCGTATGAATAATTGGCCCCAAATATATTGATCATAATCATGAACAATGTTCTTGTTATCATTTGCATTAATTTCATGTCATCTCCACATTCAACATATTACCAGAAGTTAAAGTGATACGGATTGCTTGTCGCAGAATCATTCCTATTATTCCAAAAATCAGAGGTTCTGAACCAAAAATAATAGTGCCCTCCAATAAATGTGTTAACCCAATCAAAATTTGCCCATAAGGGGCCTTGATAATAAAGATGCAAGAATCCTGTCCAGCTATCCCATTGAATTGTTTTTTCAGTTATCGGCGACAGCGAATCGCTGAGAGAAAACCTATATGTTCGGGTGCTTCCCGTGTTTTCCAAACAGTCAATAGAAATATGCGGCGGAGTCACGTCAACATAACAGTCGCGGTTGAAATCCCACTGCGTGCCGAATATGTCCTCCACCTGTATCTGAACCCGCGACATCCCGTCTTTATAACCATAAAACACAAAATTTGTATTATAATCATACCAAACGTCGTTTGTATAAACATTCGTTCTAATAACATCTCCTCGATCTCCCCGGTTTGTTGTTACAACATTACTAATGAGAACATTCGTAATCACCGTCACGAACATATTGGAAATCACATCCTTTTCTACATAAAACGGGCCAATATTATTGTGATTGGTGATGTCGGGGCCAATATTAATGTCGTAATTGGTCACGGTTTCGTTCGTGACATTGTAATCTGTATATCTGTAATAAAATCCGTAAGAAGTATTGACCCGTCTTCCCACACGGTAATACTGGATATCCCTGCCAAAATATGAAACGGTGACTTTTTTCAGGTCGGCCAGCCCGTAAGCGTCAAAAAAGATATTGTGGTCGGAACCCGAAACCAGATGGCTGTCATGCATGATGACCGTCTGCGCGGCTCCGCCCGGAGTTTCTCCCCGGAACGTGAACCACGGCGGCGTCGAATTGGTGTAGCCGAAAGTCAGGGAATAGGGCTGCGCGTTCCCCGCGAAATCCTCCACGATAATGTCCATTTTTCTTCTCTCGGCCTTCACGGTCTGGTAACCCGGCGCGGCGTTGGTGTAGCCGGCGTTGGTCACACCGTCGTCGTTCGTTTCCCAACGGGCCAGTTCCGTCATTGGCCCGCCGCTGTTCGGGCCCTCCAGGATGATGATCTTGCGGATGTTGTTGATGTCCCACGCCTGGACAATCACGTCGAAAGACTTATTGGAGCTGATATCCTGGCTGAAATTTGTGCCGGCGGAAACAATTCCGCTGACTCCGTCGTCGGCGAAGAAATCCACCACCGGCGGCGTCCTGTCGATCACGAATTTCCGGCTGTTCGTGAAGGCGTTTCCCGCCCAGTCTGTCAACCGGAGCCGGAGGGTGAAGGCGCCTTCGTAGAATTGGTCCCTTTTAATCGAAAAGCCCGGGTCCGGCTTGACGGACCGCGTTCTCTCGTCGCAATTCGAAGAGCTGAATGTTGTCGTTACGCCGGATCCATCGTCAATAACGTCCCAATCCACGGTCCGGACACCGGAATCCCCGGCGCTTTTGGGCATGTCTCCCGCCTGGGCCGCGAAATGGACTTCCTGAAAATAATTCAGGTGGTTGGACGGACTGTTGATGCCGCCGCCCGGCTCCGTCCGGTCAATGTTGACTTCGGTATTATAAGAATCGGCGTTCCCGGCCAGGTCCACGGCGCTCACGGAGATCCGGTAGCGGTCCTCCGCCGAGAGCGTCACCGAAGCCGTCACGTTCGTGGGCGTTGCCGTCAGTGTGGCGGGTACGCCGTTGACCGTAACTGCGCTCGCGGCGGGGTCTATGTTTTTGTCCAGCAAGTCCGCCGTCACCGTCACCGTCCGGTTCGTGTACTTGTTCGAAATTCCCGTCAGGACAATCTGCGGCAGGATCTTGTCCACGGTAAAGATGGGCGCCCCGCTCCAGGAGTTGCCCGCAATGTCCTGCGCGTAAACCTCCACGCGGTAGCGCCCGTCCAGGGGATAATTCAGGGCCACGCTGGCCTCGTTGGTGTAAACGCCCGTGGTCCTCCAGGTTCCGCCCTCGTTGGAGGAAGTCACGATCAGGCTGTTGGACACGCCCAGTTCATCGTCAACGGAAATGACGGCGGGGTGGTTCGGGTCGCCGTAATACGCTCCGTTGGCCGCGCCGGAAAACGCCACGGACGGCGGTGTCTTGTCCAGGTTGTAGGTTACCGTCTTGATCATGGGGATCCCGGCCTTGTC
>CAYMRH010000018.1:10506-30540 GCA_964392785.1 uncultured Brevinematales bacterium | reverse complement strand
CAGGCGATTGGAGAGTTCGTGGGTGTTGGTGAACGTGAAAGGCGCGAGGGTGTTGTCTGCCTTGGAATACGTCACCAGGGAATTGCCCGTCTGCTTGAAAATGGTAATATTGGAAACAGTGTAGTAGGACAGGTTTTCATCCACCACGCGCACGGTCACGGGAATGTCCCGATTGTAGATCCCGCCGTCTTCCAGTCCTGTCAGCACAACGTACGGTTCCGTGCGGTCCACGGTAAAAGAAAATTCGGCCTGCGCGGTGTTCCCGGCCTGGTCCAAGGCCTGGACCTTGAGTTGATGCGCTCCTTCCCGAGTTTCGTCCAGCGTGTAATCCCCGGGCCCGTCGTGCACCAGAACGCCGTCCAGGTAAACGCGCGTCTTGAACGGGTGCCTGTCCCCGGCCCGGACTGTCGCGCTGGCCCGTTGGACCACCATGCCGTTCGCGATCCCGCTCTCGATCTCCGGCGGCGTGCGGTCCAGCGTAAAGGCCAATTCCTTCACGGCCCTGTTGCGGGAGTAGTCCTCCGCTGTAATCCTGACCAGGTATTCCGTTTCCGCGTGGCCGCCGGGTATTTCCAGCGTGTATTCCGGGCGGTCGCTATCCAGCCGGCCCGAGTACACGAAACCGGATCCGGTGTTGGTGAAAATATCGATCTGCATTTTCCGGAAGTGGTCGTCCCTGACGCGGATCCCCACCGCCACTTCGTTCCGCACCATGCCTTCCGTATAGTTGGACAAAACGATCAGGGGTTCCGCCGCGTCGTCCAGCGCGTTGGGGTCGTTCGTCGCGCCATGGGTTGTCCGGACCAGGTCAAACCTTACGCTCTGCGCGGCCTCCCGCCCCAGAACGTCCTTCGCGCTCACGGTCAGGATGTTTTCCCCTTCCCGCGCGTAGGACCCGAAGGGAGAAACGGTAAATTCATGCCGGAGAAAGCCGTCGGGATTGGTGAGGGTGGTGAAACTCCCCGTCAGGAGCTTCCCGTTCAGTACCATCCGGGTTTCCGTGATCCAGTCGAACACCATGGCCCCGCTGGCCACGGCGTTGGAATAGGTTTTTCCGTTTTCCACGCCGGAAACGCCGATCACGGGCCCCGCGTCGTCCAGCACCAGGCTTTCCAGGGAACTGGCCACGGTGTGGGACTTGCCGTTGTAATCCACCGTCAGCGCGGCATAAACCGTGTGCCGCCCGGTGTCGGACAGAGTTAAGGGGGAGGATTGGGCCGCGCCGTTTACCATAATCTTCGCGTCCGTCACCGTTCCCTTGTCAACGCCCGCCGAAAGGACAAACCGGTCCGCCCGGAAGCGCCGCCCTTCGTGCAGCACGCCGTCCAGCCCGGACAGCGATGCCACGGGACAGTCGGGAAGAATGTTGAACCTGACTGTTTTAACGGCGGTGTTGCCGGCCGCGTCCGTTGCGGTCGCTTCCAGGGTATGGGAACCCTCTTGCCAGATCGGGGCCAGTCCGTATTCCGCACCGTCCAGTTTCACGGCCAGCGTCACGGGATTCCGGTCCCTCGTTTCCATCTCGGGCTGGTGGCCGGCCGGGTAGGTCATGCCGTCCATCACGTTCCGCACCGTAATCTCGGGCGGTGTGCGGTCCAGAATAAAGGCGTGTCTCGCGTTCGTGAAATTGCCGGCCTTGTCCTCAGCGTAGGCGCGGATCTCGTAGCGCCCCTCGTTGGTCACGGTCAGGACGCGGCCTGTCTCAACGGGCTTTCCGTTCAGGTAGGCCAAAGTCATAGCCGGGTTGGCCTCCGTGACCGTCACCAGCACGCCGGCCTGACGCACAAATTCAGCCGCGGGCGCCAGCGCCACCACAGGGGGCGTGGCGTCAATTACAATGCTCCTCACGGTCAGGGAATTGGAGTTGCCCGCCTCGTCCACGGCGTCATAGCGCACGTCCGCCCGGCCGTCGGGAACCCGAAGGAGATCGTCGGATAACGCAACGCCGTTCACCGTCACCGTTTTCCGGAAGGAATTGGCGTCGTAAATAAAACAATCCGGCACGCCGGGATAGTGCCCGCCGTCGCGGGCGTCGCACACCATGGAAGGCGGCGTGCGGTCAATCACGACCAGGTTGGTCACGCGGTTGGAATTTCCGGCGCGGTCCCGGGCCGTCACAGCCACGGCGTGCCGCCCGTCATAAAGAATCCGGTTGGCGTTCCATTCGGTCCCGTTCACCGTCAGGGACCAGTTGGACAGCCGGGCGTCCGTCACGGACAGGCGCGGCAATTCCCTCAGGGCCCTGGTCATGTCCCCCGTCCAGGAAATGTCCGGGGGAGCGGTGTCCACAAACAGGCGGAACGAGACCGCTCCGGCCTGTCCGTTAGCGCGGGTCGCGCTCACGGTCACGGCGTAGTCTCCGTCCCGGGAAGCGGTCTGGCCCGGCAGAGCCATGCCGTTAAAAGTGACGGCGCCGGAAAGTATGTCACCGGCGGCGCGGACGGCCACGGGGTAATTGCGGTCCACTGCCGTTCCGTTAAATCCGGACAGGGTGTTGGTCAACACCCGGCCGCCGGCCAGGACTTCGTAAACACGGTTGTCTGAAAAATCAGCCAGGATTTCACCGGCGCGGATCTCCGGATCGTAAACGGACACCGTGCGGGTCGCGGTATTGGTGTTTCCCGCCAGGTCCCAGGCCGTAACGGACAGCGCCCTCTGCCCGGCGCGAATCCGGTCGTCCGGGTCCGCGGGCGCCCCGTCAACGGTCAGGCGGTGGGAATCCGGGTTTTCGTCGTCCAGGTAATACGCGTCCCGCAAAGGCGAACCCGCCGGCGCGGCCGGAACAATGGTAATGACCGGGGCGAGGGTGTCCACCACCAGTTCCCGGGTTTTGCGTTCGTCGGAAGCCGTCACGGTCAGTTCATACCGCGCGTCCTTCACGCCGCTCATCAGGTAATTGGTCTGTTTCACGGGACCGGAGCTCAAACGGTTTTGCCCGTTTTCGGACAGATCGTATTCCAAAAACCCTCTCACCGTGCCTGTCACGGCCGCGGCCAGAAGGGAGGTCCGGTAATACACCCGGTCGGTTCCGTTCACCAATATCGCGTCAATGCGGTTGGTGAACGCATCGTCCAGCGTGTTCACGTTGGTGCGGAAAATATTGGTATGTCCCGCCCGGTCCCACGCAGTCAGGTCCAAAACCCCGGCAAACCGCGGCGTTCCGCACAGGGCGCCTTCGGAAGGAAATTCGCTCCGGTAATAGACGCCGCCGTTGGTTCCCACGGTAAACCCCGCCAGGTTCTCGTCCCAGGCGCGGCCAAAGACATATTCGCTCAAGTACGCGATCTCCACAAAGGGGACCCGGTCGTCGCGCGTCACGCGGATGCGGCGCACGGTCCTGTTCCCGGCCCGGTCCCACGCTTCAATCCGGCAGTCCGAATCCCGGCCGTCCGGAAGGACAATCCTGTTGGTGGCGTAATCCGTGCCCGTGTCCGCTTCGTGGGACATCCGCGCTCCGGCAAAATGCCGGTCGTCAATCACGGCCGCCACGGTCTCCCCGCTTTTGGCCGTTATGTCGGTCCTGTCGTTGGTCGCGCCGCGGAAAGCGGTTCCGATGGCGGGCGGGGTGTGGTCCACGGTCAGCAACTGTTCCGCGAGACGGTTGTCAAAATCAAATGCGTCTCCGTCGGGAGTCAGGGACAGCGTCAGACGGTATTCCCCGTCCGGCACACCGGACAGGTCTTCTGACAACTGCAGAAGATGCGTCCTGTCCCGGGACAGTTTCAGGACCGGAGAACCGTTCGTGCCGGAGAGTTCAACCGCGATCCGCGCGTAGGAATTGGTGGGCACGCGCACTTCCGCGCGGGTGTTCAGGACCACGCCCAGGAAGCGGTTGGTGGTCAGTATCACAAAACCCGTGTCCGTTTTGGCGAACACGTACTGGCGGGGGCTCTCGTTGCCCAGGCCGTCGCGGGCCGAGACGGAATAATAAAAGCGACCGTAATCCGGGTTCTCGGAACGGAAATTGGTAGCGGCCAGGTTGGAGGCCAGAATGTCCTGCCCGCGGTACACGCAATAGGTTACGGCATTGGAATCGCCGCCCGGAACGGAAACACCCGTCCAGGCCAGCAGAACGTCCCGCCCGTCGGCCTGCCAGAACAGTTTTTCCGGAGCCGGCGGGGCCAGCGTGTCGATCAGGAATGTCACGCTGTTGGTGACGGTATTGGTATCGTCGTCCTGCACGGAAACAGTCAGGGTGTAGCGGCCGTCTTCCGTAACGGACAGGATGCCGCCGTTTTCACCCCAGACGGGCGCGGCCGCAACGACGCTCCCGCCCTTCTTCAGGGTCACATTGGTCGCCACGATCAGCCCCTCGTCCCTCAGGACGATCACGGCCGCAACGGGCGCGTTGGTCTGCGCCGGCACGTTCGTGATCAGGATCTCGGGAGGGGAGATCCTGCGCTCGTAGTCCACGTCCAGAACGGCGCGTTCGCTTTCGTTGCCGGAAGCGTCCAGCGCCGTCACGCCGATCTTGGACACGGCGTTCGCGTCAAAGGCAAAACGGTTTTCGGGGACCGTGCCGGGGCTTTTCAGAGTCCAGACCAGGTAATCGGGGTCGCCCAGATAGACCCGGTATCCCTCCAGGTCTTTTTCCGTGTTGGCGTCCCAGGTCACGGTAAAACGCCTGTTGGAAATCTCGCAGGACAGTCCCGCGGGCGTGTCCGGAGGCGTCGTGTCGGTTTTCGGGTCGTAAATAAAATTCCACTCCGCGCCGGTCAGGACGTTGGACACCAGGTCGCTCACTTTGAGGAAACTCACCCGCGCGGGCCGGAGGCGCGCCTCACTGTCCCGCCCTTCGGTAATGCGGTCAAAGAAAATGGACAGGCGCTTTGTCCCGAAATTGTAGTCGTACTGGTTGGTTTCCAGGACCACGCCGTCCACGGCCAGGGTCATTTTCGGCTCGAGACCGCTTTCCGGGTCTTCTATTACAATCCACGCCACCGTGTTGGTCAGGGTCCCGCCTTCGGCGGGATACCGCTCACCCAGGCGGGGAGCGAAAGCGTCCACGAAAAAGAGCACGGGAAACGTGTTCGTGCGGCCCGTGGAGTCGTCCTTCACGCTCACCATGCCGCTCACGCCGTTCGTCCAGGCGGATGCATCCGCAAACGCGTCCGCGCCCGAAACCCGGATATTCATTTTCCGGAATTCGGACCGGTCGGCCGTCTCTACGGGCAGGACCGTTTCGTCTCCGTCTATCCCCTCCGCGCTGAAACGGACACTCAGCGCCTGGTTGGTCATCACGCCCACGGCCCGGGCTTCCAGCACGTTGTTTCCCAGCCGGCAATAGACCTTTTGCGTTCCGGTTTTTCCTGTTTCGCCGCCCGTATTCAGGGCGTCCAGAGCGTCCAACCCTCCGGTTTCGCCGCCCGGCGCCGCCGTTTCTCCGTAACCGCCCGGCAGGTTCTCCCGCGCCGTGTTCGCGCTCACAAAGGAGCCGGAAGGCACAACCTGTATGCCGGCCGTCGCGCTGCCCGCGCTTGCGCTCCCGGAATCCGCCGTTCCGGCGGTTTGGGGCGGAACAAAAGCGTATGCGTCCTGGGGGCTGACGGCCGCGGTCTGACGGTCCTGCACGGCCACCTGCGTCTGCTCCTGGTCCGGCGCCGGATCAAAACCCAGTTCGCTCTTCACGCAGAGAGCCACATCGTCAGCCTGCATGGGAACGAACGTGTTCAGCACCCGGAAAACGGTCACGCCGCCTTCCGCGCCGCTCATGGTGATTTTTTCCGCGTTGTTCCGATTGTCCTGTGTCCGGTAGATCCGTCCGGACGGGGAGATGATCTCCAGGTCAAAATTGTTGATCAACTGCACCAGGGAATTTTCATACGCCGGCGGGTCCGTCCACGCCAGGGTCACCGTGAGGGTGTCCCCGGGCTTGACGCGTCGGACCAGTTCTCCCGGGTTCCGGGATGTCGTCCTCAACAGCGCATGATGGCCGGGTGTCAGGGGCCTGTTGAACTTCAGGGCTCCGAATCCAGCCGGGTTTCCCGGCGCGCCCGGTCCGGCCGTGTTGGCCAGCAGGGCGGCCTTGACCGTGGCGTGGGTCGGTTTCACGCCCAGGCCGTCCCGGATGGAGGTATAAATACGGGACACGACGCCGCTCAGCACGGCGGCCGCCTGGCTGGTCCCGTTTTCCACGGTGTAGGACTGGTTGAGGCCCGGCGCCTCGATCCCGCTTCCCTGGACCGAGAGTTCCGGTTTTGTCCGTCCGTCGGAGGCGTTGCCCCGGCCGGAATAGGGCGCGGGGTTCGTTCCGTCCAGTGCGCCCACCGCGATCACGTTCTTGGCCGTGGCGGGGCTGGCAATGCTCTTGCCGTTATTCCCCACGGCGGTCACCACGATCAGTTCCGGATGCGCGTAAACGAACTCGTCAGTGTCACGGCTGATGGACAGGTAATCGCCGCGCAGGTCCTCGTCGTAAGTTCCCCAGCTCAGGTTGGCTATGTAAGCGCCGTTGCGCACGGACAATTCATACAATTTCCGCATGGACGGCGGGATCACAAGCCCTTTGAGGTCGTCCCCCATGGCGTAAAAATCCACCAGGGCTTCCGTGTTCACGCCGCGGATTTCTCCCCGGGAACGGATCCCGCGGCCGGCGATGATCCCGGCCACGTGCGTCCCGTGCGGGGTGAGTTCGCCCGTGTTGTTGTCGCCCGCGGTTTCGTAAACGTTGCGCACGGCCGGAGAAATATCCTCGTGCGTGCGGTCAATCCCCACGTCAAAAACGGACACGCGCGCCGCCCCGGACACTCCTCCGGGCAGGACCGCCGGAGATAAAACGGCTTGACCCGCCGTATGGGCCGAAAAAGAGAATACGGCGCCGTCCCGGTATTTTTCCGCGCGCAGCACGGATTCCTCGAACAGCACACGCTTCAGGTCGTTTCCGAACACCAGGAAATCCCGGCCTGTCCGCGAGATCACGGCAATACGGCCGTTCCTGCAAAATTCCGCGAACTGGTTCGCGTCCTGTTCGCTCCAGAGCGTCACTTTCATACGCCGGATCCTGTCCACGGGGCCGTCAGACGCGGAAATTTTCAAAAACGGCTGGTAGGGAGACACGGCTTTCACACGTCTCAGGGTTTTCGGGTCCGCGCCGCTTCTGGAGGCGCGCGCCACCACGGTGGCCGGCGGGATGAAGTATCCGAACTGGAAACCGCTTTTTTCCAGCTGATCGGGATAGCCCGCATCAAATTGATCGATGTCTAAAAGGTAGGATTCCGTCTGCGCCGGGTCTTTGACCAGCTCGGGGGACGGACGCACGCCGGAGAGTTTCGCGTTTCCCACAATCAGCACCTCGCGGCCGTTCTCCGCCGCGGCGCTGACACGGTTTTCTTTCAGGTAGTTGGCAAGCGTTTCATTCTGCCGGACGGCCTCCTGGGCGGCTTTCTCGGGTGTGAGGGGTTCGGGCTGAACCGGCCGGCTGTCACCGCCGGTTTTGACCGTTTTTTCCGGCTGGACGGCTTTACCGCAGGAAAACAGGATCAGAAAGAACAGAAAGGGGAAAACCATTACTGATTTACGCGGCATAAGCCCTCTCGATCGGGTTGATGATAATCTGCATAAAGCGTGCCAATAATGAATTATCAGTCAAAAAACTGCGAATATCGCATGTATTATGGAAGAAAAAAGATAACGCCCGCGCTTCCTTGCACAACAGCCGGTGCTTTTTGCACGGATCATTAAACAGCATTCCCGACGCGGTCATCTTCATGATCTCCCTCAATCTTGAAAGTCCGGCCCCGCTTTTTAATTGGTCACAACCGTCACAGCCGCCGTATTGGTCAGACTGCAGCGGCCCGCGGCGTCCATCGCGTAAACCCTGAGCGTATGCAATCCTTCATCCAGTATGATGTTGGTACTCCAGTTCGTGTCCGGCCCCAGGTTGCGGTAGGGTCCCGAGTCCACGGAAAGATAAACACCCGCCAGGCCGTTTAAGTCCCAGGCCGTGCCGGACACCGTAACGTTTGTCGGGATTGACGCCCCGTGAGCCGGCAACACGCCGGTGAGTTCGGGGGGTGTCAGGTCCACTACAAGGTCCAGACGGTTCGTGGGGCTTGTGTTCATGTTCCAGTCCACCGAAACGACGCTCAGGGTATTGCTCCCCTCGGGCAGACCGCAGGGCCATGACCAGGCCGCGTTCGTCGCGTAAGCGTTTGTGTGCCAGATCAGCGTCCAGTAATTGGTGATGTCGTTGGTGACACCCGCATAAACCCCGGCCACGCCCACGTTGTCCCGCGAGTAGCCCGTCAGACCGAACGACCCGGAAGCCAGAAGTACGGCCGTCGGGTTGGTGATCCAGTTGGTCGGCGGCAGTCCGTCCACAACCAGCGTATTGCTCTGGACGCCGGTCACGTGGCCGAAAAAGTCCCGGGCGGCCGTCCGGTAAAGATAAACGCCGTCGGAACAGTTCGTTTCCTCGGAATAAACAAACTCTTCCGGCCGGCCTTCCAGAACGTTTGTTTCCCAGCTCCCGCCCGGCCGCGCGATCATCCAGTTGGTCAGTCCGCCGGGATCGGTAAACCGGATCTCGATCCGGTAGTCGGCGCCGCCCGTGTTGGAAGATGTATAAAGCATATTGGGCGGGGTGGAATCCGCGTAAACGGTGTAATTCCGGGTTATACCGACGCGGTTGTAAACGTCCACGGCGTAAACGCCCAGAGTGTGGAAACCGTTGGACAGGTTCAGGTTGTTCACCCTCCAGTCGGCCGTTCCAACGGCGGTATTGGTTTGGGCAATGTCCACAATCAGGTAAACGGCCGCCACGGCGGTGTCGTCGGCGGCAATCCCGACCGCGTCAAACGGCGTATCCAGCGCGTCCCCGTGGCCGAAATTCGTGATCTCGGCCGTGGGGATTTCCACGTCCGCCTTGACGGTAAAATTCAGCTCGTTCGTGGCGGACCTGTTGCCCGCCAGGTCCAGGGCGTGGATCCACGCGGTATAGGTCCCGTTGGTGAGGGTCAGGTTGGTCAGCCAGTTGCCCGCCAAGTCCGCGGTCACGAAAAAGGATTCCCCCGAAGACAGGGTCACGGCCGCGCGAAGACCCGCCACGGGAATGGTGTTGTCCTGGATTTTTCCGTAAAGAGGAAACGTGCTGAGAAGCACCATCTGGCCGTTCGTGGGAGAAGTCACCTGGTTGGTGGGGGGAATCAGGTCCAGACAGATGTTGATGAAAGCGGACGAACTGTAGTTGCCCGCCGTGTCTTTCGCGTAAGCCCGGATGGTGTACCATCCGGATGCGGAAGGCAGCGCCATGTTCGTTGACCAGGAGGCGGTACCGGACACCCTGCCGAAACCGTTGGGAGAGAGCTCGGCGTAAACGCCTTCCAGGGCCGTGTCGTCCCAGGCGGTGCCGGATAGAGTGATATTTGTCAGTCCAGTATAGGTGTGATTTGTCGGGTTGGTGATGGAAACCGTGGGCACCGAAGGATTCACGTCAAAATAGCGGCTGTTCGTTTCACTGCGGTTCCCCGCCATGTCCCTCGCGTACGCGTGAAGGGAATGGATCCCGGTCCCGGCGACGGTGTAACCCCTGCTCCAGTTTGTCTTGTCCATCATTTTCTGGTAGGCGCCGCCGTCCAGGGAAACGTAAACCCCTTCCAGCGCGGTGTTGTCCGACGCTGTCCCGGAGGCCGTAAAACTGAATCCGACAGATTCAATTCCGTCCGGCGTCAGGATCGTGACATCCGGCGCCGCGGTATCCGGACTGGACGTCGCGCTGACCGTAAACGTCTGAAACGGGCTGATGAGCCCGGATGTGTCCTTAGCGTAAAAACTGAGCGTATGCGGGCCCTCCGCGAGGGCGATGTTGGTCTGCCAGTTGGTGGGGTCGTCCAACCGGATAAAATCCCCCGAGTTGACCGACAGATAAACCCCCTCCACCGCCACGTTGTCTGAGGCCGACCCGCTCAGCGTGACCGTCAGGCCCGTCTGCCGGCCGTCGAAGAGTTCGTCCACGACTAGCACGGGCGGCTCCGTGTCCGTCCAGGGCTCTTCCTTGACGGGTTCGGGCTTGAGTTGACAGGACGTCAGCACAACCGCCAGCAGAATAATAACACCCGGCGTTTTCATCATAGCGCTACATTACGGAACAGTTAACACTTTCTGAATCCCGCTTATTGAAATGTAAAACCGTTATAATCGCGGTCATCTCCGAAAGTGTAGCTGAAACTCATGTTGGTCGGATAACTGGCCTGGAGATTGGTCAGTAGGTGATCATTGTATACCGACCATGTGCCGATGAAGCTTTGGCTTGTACTGCCCTTTCCGGCATACGAATAAGCAACCCCGGCCGTCAACGAGCTGATCTTCCGAATATAATAACCGGAAACCGTTCCGGACATGATGATATTGGAATTCGTTGAATGATAGGGCGTGCTGAAGTTGGCCGTCAGGTTGCTGGACATATCCACCGTGAAGGATCCGGTCACGTAGCTGTACAGTCCGTTCGTGGAATAATTCGTGTTGGCATAGCCGCCGGATCCCGAAAAACTTTCGTAAGTCCGGTAGTCGCTGGAAGAGTTGTAAACATTGGTAAATGAAAAGCTTCCCATCCAGACAATGACATAGGATCTCAGCCATGCCCCCGCCAGATCCTTCATCATCTGCTCGTTTGTCCCCTGATCTTTTTTTGGCGCCACACTACAGGCGCTGATAGCGACCGCGATCGCGAGAAGGGAAAAGATTCCTGTTTTTTTCATTTCTTCCTCCAAAATATTGATTCTACCGGATTATCAATTCCGCGGCTGTATTCCGGCAATGCCGGGACAATTTATCGGCTGAACCGCACGTCCTCGTTGGTCAGATCGGTGGGCCTGATCAGCGTATTGGTCAGGCTGTTTCTGTATTCGTTGGTCGTCGTTCCCGTTTCGCGCATCAGTTCGGACGTGGAAGCCCGGATGGGAATGTTGCTCTGCCCGCCGCGGACCACGCGGGGCGACAGGATGATCACGATCTCCTCGCGCTTGACCGTTTCGGAGTTATAGGAAAAAAGAAATCCCAGCAGGGGAATATGCCCCAGAATCGGAATGGCCTTCACGTCCTTGGTCACCGTGCTGCGGATCAGCCCGCCGATCAGGATGGACCGGTTGTTCACGGCCACCGTATCGCAGTTCACTTCCGTGGTGGTGATTTCCGGGGCGTTCTCCTTGGTGGTTATGGAGATGAACTTGTAGGAACTGATGGAACTCTTGATGTTCAGTTTCACCTCTCCGTCGGGCGTGATGAGCGGCTGCACTTCCATTTTCACGCCGGTATCGATGAAGTCGATCTGGGATGTCTGCTGGGAGGTGACGGCGTTCTCGATAATGCTCTTGATGTAAGGCACCTTGCTTCCGATCAGGATCTTGGCCGTTTCACGGTTCATGGCCAGAACGCGCGGCTGGGACACCAGCTTGGTCTGGTATTTTTTGGATAGAGCGGAGATCAGTCCCTCCACGGATATACCCGAGCCCGGGTCCAGATAGCTCCCCCGGATGTTCAGGGCCGCCTCGGCCAAACCGCCGGACGGGACCATGGACATGGAGATGTTGACCGCGTTTCCCAGGTTCAGGGCCTCCCAGTTGATCCCGAAGGAGTTGCCGTCCTCCAGGGTCACTTCCAGGATCTTGGTCTCGATTTCCACCATGGGCGGGAGCGAGGCGATGTCCCGGAACAGCGCGTCCACGCGGGGCATGTTGTCCTTCACGTCCGTCACCACGATCTTGGAAGACTGGGAATCCACGGCAAAAGAACCCACGCCCGGAGTCAGGATGGGCTGGAGCATCCCCGGCAGGTTTTTGATGTCGATAATGGACGCGTCATAGGTTTTGGTCTGCAGGTGGTTGCGCTGGAGTTCGGTGCGGTATTCGGGCAGGGTCATGATTTTAACGATATTTCCCTGCTCCACGTAATAGAGGTCGTTGGCGGAGAGAATGGCCAGAAAAGCGTCCTTGATCAGGACGTCCTTGAATTTGGCGGTGACCGTCTGGTTCACGCGGGGGCTGACCATGATGTTCAGGCCCGTCTGGGAAGACAGCGTCCGGAACACCTCGGCCACGGGCGCTCCCTGGAACGTGCCGGAAAAGGAACCGGACAGGTTCTCGATCATGTTGCCTTTGATTTGTATGACGGGACCTTCGGCTGACTGGCCCGAGAGGGAGGACGTCAGGGCCAGAGAGATCAGGACGAACGCGAACAGCTTTCTCATTTAAACACCGCCTTTACTGATTTTTGCATGCACATATTCTACGGCCAATTTTGGCGGAATATGAAATGTGCCCGCTAATTTATTTATTAAATAATTGTAACATGCCGCCTGTCAGATATCAACTTTTCATGGATTGCAACATCATTTCCAACAGATATCCCGGCTATTTGATGACCGTACCGATTTCGATGATCGGCAGGAAAAGACCGAAAGCCATAACCCCCACAATGACCCCCAGAATGACGATCAGGACGGGGGTTAAAAGTCCCGTGATGGTTTCCACTGATAGATCCAGTTCTTTTTCATAGAAATCGGCCAGGGAAACCAGCAGTTCCGCCAGTTTTCCCGTTTCCTCGCCCATGGCCGCCATCTGGACCAATGCCGGGGGGAAAAAACCAGTCTCCCTGAGGGCCATAGCAAACCCCTGTCCTTCCTCCAGGGACTTGACGCCCCTGTCAATCGCGTCGTGATAACAGGCGTTGGGTAACAACCCGCGGGCCAGCCGGAGGGCGTCGGGCACGGTCCGGCCTCCCGTCAGGAGGACCCCCACCGTCCTGGCAAACCGGGCCGAAGCCGTCTTCCGGATCATGCTCCCGTAAAAAGGCGCCCGGAGCATCCAACTGTCCGTCCTGATCCGGCCGCCGGCCGTTCTTCGGTACAGCCACCAGGCGGTCAGAACCGCCGCCAGACCCGAAGCGATCCAGTGCAGATTATTCCCGACCGCCCCGGAAACGGCCATGATCGTTGCCGTAAAAGCGGGCAGGGACTGCCCCAGCTCCCGGTAGCTCTGCTGAAAACGCGGAATGATCCCCGTCATGAAAAAAACAAGGACCGCTATTCCGAACGCCAGAACAAAACCGGGGTAAGCCAGAGCGGAGAGGACCTTCCTCCTGAGGGCGTAACCCTTGGAGAAGATGAGCAGGGCCTGATCGAGAGTCTGGGCCAGCCTGCCGGATTTTTCTCCGGCCTGGACCAGGCTCCTGTACACGTCCGGGAACACGGCGGGATGACGGTCCAGCGCCTCCGAAAATGACGAGCCGGAACGAACGGACGCCAGGATCGTATCGAGAACTCCGCGCATCGCGTGACGGCGCGGCAGTTCTTCCCGGGCCGTTTCCAGGGCTTTGGGCAGGGGAAGCCGCGCGGCCAGTCCGTTCACCAGAACGCGCGTTGTCAGGAGCACGTCCCGCGCGGGAACGCGCCGGTCCCGTTGGGGTGTCAGACGCACCAGATCCAGTTTTTTCCGGTAAAGGGCGTAGGACGCTTCCCGCGCGTTGGCGGCGTCCAGAACTCCGGATACCGTTTTCCCGGACCTGTTTTTCGCCTCATAGGCAAACAGCATGTCAGTCCCCGAGCGTCGTGATTCTGGCGGCTTCTTCGGGAGTCGTGACTCCGGCCCTGACCAGCAAAACGACCGAATCCTTGAGCCGGGGCATTTTACCCCGCGCGGCCGCGCGGGTAATCCCGGCGACCGATTCGCCTGACAGGATCGAGCTTTTCACGGCTTCCGTGATCTTGAGCCACTCGAAAACGGGAACGCGGCCCCGGTATCCCGTGCCGCCGCAGGCCTTGCAGCCCTTGGCGAACGAAATTTTTTCAGAGGGTTTCATGAATCCCCGAAGACCGTACTGGGCAAATTCCGCGGCCGCGGGTTTTCGCAAGACCCGGCACTTCGGGCACACCTTCCGCACCAGTCTCTGGGCTATGACCAGACTGACCGTGGCCGGCAAAAGGTAAGCGGGAATTCCCATGTCGGTAAACCGGATCAGGGTGGACGCCGCGTCGTTCGTGTGGAGCGTGGACAGCACCAGGTGACCGGTAAGCGCCGCGCGCAGGGCGATCTCCGCGGTTTCGCGGTCCCGGATTTCCCCCACCAGCATGACGTCCGGATCGTGACGCAGGAAAGACCGGAGTCCCGCCGCGAAAGAAAGACCGATATCCGGATGCGCCTGGACCTGGGTGATTCCGTCTATCCGGTATTCGACGGGATCCTCGATCGCGAGGATTTTCCGGTTGCCCGCGCGGCGCACGTGGTCCAGCAGGGCGTAAAGCGAAGTGGTCTTGCCGCTGCCGGTGGGTCCGGTCACCAGAATCATGCCCTGCGGTTTTCGGGATTCTTTTCGGAGCAAATCCAGCAGGGCGGGCGGAAAGCCGATCCGGTCCAGGGTCAGGAATTCACCGCCCTGGTCCAGAACGCGCAGCACCGCGTTTTCTCCGTGAACGGACGGCAGGATCGAGACGCGGATATCCGCCGTCCGGTGTCCGGACGCAAACGTGAACCGGCCGTCCTGGGGAAGGCGTTTTTCGGAAATATCCAGTTCGGAGAGAATCTTGATCCGGGAGATGACGGACGGAAACAGGTCGCGGGGCACGGTATCTTCTTCCTTGAGCACGCCGTCCTTCCGGAACAGCGCGCGGGCGCTCTTGTCCAGCGACTCCAGGTGGACGTCAGACACCTTCAGGCGCAGGGCTTCCGAAAGAAGGTCCTGGAGATAGCGCACGGCAGAAGAAGATGCGGTTTTATTTCCGCCCGCTTTCCGGGACGCCCCCCGCTCCAGACAGGCCGCCACCGCCTCCTCTGTCGCGTATTCTACGGCCGCCTCTCCTCCCGTCAGGAAAGCCAGCTGGTTGATCAAAGCCTGGTTCATGGGATCGCTCACGAACACCCGCAGTTTTCCTCCGGGCATCCGGACGGCAACCACCTGGTTGGCGCGGCAAAAATCCTCCGGCAGGTCGCGGAACACGCCCGGGTCGGGCTTGCCCGCAATGCTCCGCGCAAACTCCACGCCCAGCTGCTCTTCCAGCGCGGCGTAAAGGACACGCGGCGTCACGAACCCTTTCTGCAAAAGAATGCGGCCTATCCGTTCGCCCGTTTTTTTCTGGAGGTCCGCCGCTTCCTGGAGTTTTTTCCCGGTGATCAGGCCTTTTTTCAGAAGGAGTTCGCCGAGAGTCAGGTTTTCCGGATTGGGCATGTCGCGCTCCTGTCGCGTGTATTGTACATCATTTCAGCGGAAAAGGCACATCGCGTTCCGCTGGAGGGGGTTGCGAACGAAATCCCGGATCTATTCCCTCCGGACTTCCCGGATTACGAACGGCCGGGGGAAAGCGGACAGCGGCGCAACAACCGTCCAGTTGGAAACCGAAGCCGGCCGGACAATCTCCATGTCCGGCTGCGCGGAATCCACGGGCTTTTTCAGGTCCCGGGCGAACGTCAGGACCGCTCCGCCCAGGATCCTCACGGGTCCCGGATTCACCCCCCCTTCCCTCAGCACCCAGACGGCCGGCAGCGGAGACTGGATCAGGCATTTGTTCAGCACGGTCCCGTCCGACCCGGCGTCCTGATAGATCCAGACGCCTTTGGCCGACCAGACCAACAGCGGCGCGCCGCCGCCGTCCCTGTTGATATCCTGCAGATAGACATTCTCGCGCGACAGGATGACCATCGGTCTTGGGACGGCTCCCCTGACGACCAGCGGAACGCCGGAACGGATGACGCCCCATCTCGGAAAATTCCGGATCCGTCCCAGATCCAGGACCGCGGACTCGTCGTTCCGGTCCACATACACACCCTGCGAACGGCCCGGCGGCGCTACGCGGATATGGATCCTCGGAATTTTCAGGCAGACAATCTCGTCCCCCGGTTTCGGAGGCGCGGAAAAATGAACGCCGCCTTCCGACCACGTGACGGACGCGGCACGCCGCCCTCCGGAAAAAATCATGTTTCCCCGGCCCGAATACAGTCCGAACGAATCCGCCGGGAAACTTTTCCGGCGGCCGTCTCCGCGCCCCAAAAGAACCGTCTGGTCGCGGAAAAAGGCGGCGGACCGGATTTTTATTTTTTTATCTTCCCGGTCGTAAAGGTAATCCGGACCCTCGCGCAGTTTTTGGTAGGGACTGACCTCGTTAATGTATATTTCCGATAGCGACTGGTCCCGCGACAGGGCGGACCAGCCCGAACCCGAAAGCCGGATGGTCCCCCATTCCTCAAAGGCCTCTTCCGGAAGGGAAAGCGGCACGGCGCCGGACACACCGGGAATTTCGATTTCACCGGCGGCGGCCGTCATGAACGGCATTCCCGCACCGTATGCTGTCGCGTATTCCGGCCCCATGACTCCGCCCTGGTTTAAGTCCCTCACATAGATCCGGCCAACCTTTCTGCCGCGCGCCCGGAACCGGCCCGTGACGCCGTTTCCCGCGGACACGAATTCCTTTTCGGGATCCAGCGGGTTCAACACCGTCAGGCGGGGAAAATACGCGGCGCTTTTCAGTTCCCAGGACGGATCGGTCAGGTTGCGGAACGCGTTCCAGACCATGTCGGGACCCGGAAATTCCAGGCCGCGCAGGAGGGGATTGGCGCGTACTTCCGCGCGGCCGGCCGGTGCAAAAGCGATTTTCGTGTTTCCGAACAAGGACGATTCCTCGGCAATGTCGTTGGTAAACAGGCGGATCTGCGGGGCCGCATTTCCTTCCGCCGTCTCGACCGCCGCCGCCGCAGACGGCGGCCGCCTCAGGGCGAATTCTCCGGCGGCCGTTTTCCGGAACGCCAGCCCACCCTGCACCAGCGTCCGGCCCGGACCGGCTCTCGAGGCGTCCCCGTTAAAGAACAGGACATAGCGGAACGGATCGATGGTCGAGAACACGGCCTTGCGCGCCGCCGGGAAGCGGTCCTTCCACAGCGCGCTCAGGCGCAAAACGAATCCGGAACCGCCTGAGTCCCGGGTCGTCTCGGTTGCGAAGAATTGTTCCCGGTCACCGTCCCGGGCCGTCATTTCGGTCCGTCCTTCCCGGAGCGGCTCGCTTCCCGTCAGCAGGCCGTCCAGATTTTCGTGCAGGCGGCCTTCCAGGAACCATCCGGCGCGGGTTTTCTCGCGTTCCCGTTCCTCGTCCAGAACGAAAAGCTGGGCCACCTGGACGAGCGAAACGGACAGGATGAACAACAGTGAAACGGCCACCAGAGCGCTGGCCGTGACGGACGCCTTCAGTTTGCGGACAGGTTTTGACAGATTTCCCATGGCGGCCTATTATACCACGAACCGCCGTTCCGGGGAAATCCGCCTGTGATGATCCGAGCGCTCGCCGTCCTTCTGTTTTTTGTTCTGTTTTCTCTTTACGATTTGATCGCCGCCCGCAGGTTCTCCGTCTTTGCGCCGGTCTTGAGCGGAGTGTTCGGCGCGCTCTTTTGCATCCTGTATCCCGGTTTTTCTCCCGTCGTATTCGCGTCGCTGGGTCTTCTCTGTCTGTGCGCGGGTATCGCCAGCCGGTCTGACATCCTGACCCAAACCATTCATCCAGCGGAACTGGTCCTGACCGCTTCCGCGGCCGTTCTCACGCGGACCATGGTCCCGATGCCGCTTTTGTCGTCGCCGGTGTCCGTGGCGCTGGTTTTAGCCGCGCTCGGAATCCCGTGGCTGTTGACCCGCGGCCGCTGGCTGGGTTCCGGAGACGTTCTTTTTACCGCGGCATTGGCCGTGGTTCTGGAACCGGTCGGAGTTCCGTTTGTCCTGCTGGGAGCGGCCTTATCCGGTTTTGTCGCGGCGGCCATCCGCCGAATCACCGGCCGGAGAGCGGCCCCCCTGCCGTTCATACCGCTGATATCGCTTTCATTCTTCTTCTATTATCCTTTACAGGACCGGGTCATCGGATTCATCCTGTCGTTCTGAAAACGCCGCCGTACCGTAAAAATTCCGGCCCCGCCCGTCCCCGCTTGAGTTTTCCGAACCCAGTTCATATAATCATCGCATGAAAGAGAAACGGCTTCCCGCCTACACCCTTCTGGAACTGCTCATGGTTCTGACCATCATCGGCGTTCTCATGGCCACGGGCATGGTCGTGTATTCCCGGATCCAGCTCTCGGCCCTGAAGAAAGCCGCGCAGATCGAAATGAAGCAGTTTCCCCTGGCCATCCTGAGCTACCGCCTTGACTATCAGGAAAACCCGGCATCCCCTTCGGAACTTCTGGACGGCGGATTCATCACGCGCGAACTGGCCACAGACCCCTGGGGCAATGATTACCGACTGGAATACGGGGAGGACGGACGGACGGTCCGCGTCCTTTCCGCGGGACCGGATAAAAAAATCGGGACGAAAGATGACCTGTCAATCGAGGAAAACATCTGAAAGCGGCCTCCCGGCTTTCACGCTGACGGAACTGCTGGTCGCCCTGGCCGTACTGTCGGTCGGGATCACCGGCGCGCTGGCCGCGTTGTTGTACGCCCGGACAGCCATCGCGGGAGGGCGTCTGGCCGCCAGTCCCGCCGGGATCGCCCACGCTTATCTGGCCGGAATCTACGCGTCTTCCTCTCCCCGCAAGGCCCTTTTGTCACCGGAAGACGAAACCGCCCTCGCCGGGGCATCGGTCTTCCCGGTCCGGCTGCCCGTCTTGAGTCTGGACAGGACGGACGGACTCACCGTCATCATGGCGCGGACGGTCCGCCGCCACCGGCCGTTTCTGATCGACCTGACCGTGGAAACCCTCCGCAACGGAAAACCGCTCGCGCGCCTGGACACGACCGTTTCGGAAAGCGTCCTGGAACGGCTGGAGGATTGACACCGATGACAGCGCGGCGCATTCCCGCTTTCTCCCTGCCCGAACTTCTCGTCACCCTGTCCGTCTTTTCCGTCGCGTTCACGGCCGTGCTGTCCCTGTTTCTTTTTGCCGCGCGTTTGACGGATTCCGCGCGCGTCCTGGACGGGGGTTTTCTTCAGATCCGGTTGTTCCAGAAAAAACTGGCCCTGGCCTGCCGGGATTGCCTGGAAGCCGCCGCGGAAAAGGACGGAATCCTGTTTCGCTATCCCGACGGCCGCGCCTTCCTGTTCAACCGGACCGATTCCGGTTTTACCGTCAGCGAAACGCCCGGCCGTTCAAGCCGGGATTTCCCGTTCCCGAATCCCCGGACTCTTTCACTGACGCTGACCGGCAGCGGAGGGCGCAAAGCCGTGATCCTCAACGCGAGCGGCGCCGATTCCCGGGGCCGGAATTATTCCGTAGAACAGACGCACCTTTTGAATTACCGGAAAGGCGGAACCCATGCCGTTCCGTAAAAAACCGTTCTGGATTACCCTGCTGGAATACCTGGGAATCGCGCGGACCGTGATCGATATCGGCCCCGATGCCGTTCGTCTGCTCACGGCGGTTCCTTTGCCGGGCCGGCTCCGGACCCTGGACTCGCGCGAATGTAAAATTGGAAAACGCGGAACCGGCGCGGCGCTCAGGGATTGTCTGGAGGCGTCCGGCATACCGGCGCGGACCGATCTTTCTTTTTCCGGAGCCATGATCACGCCCGTCTGCCTGTCGCTTCCCCTCCTTCCCAAAGACCGGCTTGCGTCTGTCATCCGTTCGGAAATGGAGAACCTCCTGCCGCTTCCTCCCGAAAGCGTGACCGTCCTGTCCAGACTCCTCGGCAAACAGTCCTCCCAAACCGCCCGGGAAAACCATCTGGCGTATTGCTGGAAGCGGGAGGATCTCAGCACCGTCCTGGATGTCCTCAATGCCGGAGGGGTTTTCGTTGAACGAATCAGCTACCTCCCCATCCGGACCGCCCTCTGTTCCGCCCGACCTTTTTTACCGGGTCGCACGGGAGTTCTTTACGCAGGCACCCGGCGCCTGATCCTCGCCGTGCTGAACAACGGCCGCCTGGAGCACTTCAGCCAGTCCGCGGGGAATTTTTCCGCCTGGTCCGCCGTGACGATCCGTTCCGTGACCAATTACTTCCATGACCGGGCCGTTGCCCTGGACCGTGTCGTCGCCGGCTGCGCCGGCGCCCGGAAACTGCCTCCCGCCCTCCTGAAGTCCCGGGAAGAAAATCACGGCCGCCGCATCCCCGTTCTGTCACCGAACTGCCCCGAAGGACCGG
>CAYMRH010000018.1:0-10496 GCA_964392785.1 uncultured Brevinematales bacterium | reverse complement strand
GACCGGATGAAACGCCCGATCTCACGCATCATTTTTCAGGCCACGCCCCGGAGACCGCTGTTCCCGCAACATCTCCTGTTTCACGCCGGCTGGCCGTATTGGCTCTCCGAGCGGCATTCTGGGCGACAACAGTCCTGAATTTTGCGGTCCTGGCGGGTTTGGCGTCCGGGATGACAGAATACTTTTCCGGCCGTCAAACGAGAAACAGGATTCTGAACGGTCTCCCGCAGTCTCTGCCGGACAACACGGACAGCGCCGTACGGCAAGCGGCCGAACTCCGTCGGATCATCCTGGAAGCGGATGCGCTCGAGTCCAGAATTCTCCAATCCGGTCGCGTTAAATTGTCCGGGCAATCTTCCGGAACAGTCACTTCCCTGATCCTGTCCGTGTCCCGCACGCTGCCATCCGCGGTCAGACTGGACCGGTTGACCGTTTCGGGTACCCGGACGGATGCCGACGGGCTCGCTCTGGACGTAGGCAGTCTGGAAAAATGGGTGAAGACGATTGGCGACGACCCCGCTTACCGGAATGTTCTGCTGGACCGGGCCGACATGGTTCCCCACGGCCCGTCCCGGGCCGTCCAGTTTCATATTCGCTGGGAGACTGCGCCATGAAAAAAAACCCGACGGTTCTTTTTTACCCCGCCGTTTCCCTGGCGGTGTTCGCGGTTTATCTTTTCCTGGCCCGCCCGGTGTTTGACAACTGGCGCGACCAGAACGCGGAAGTGAGGCGTTTGATCAACAATTCAAATGACGCGGCGTTCCATGCCAAACGCCTGGAAGACTTGCGCAAAGCGGAGCGGGAAATGAAGAATCACGATCCGGGCCGGATGGAAGCCCCGGAACTTCTGACCGAGATCCCGAATCTGGCCTCGCGTTCCGGCATCCGCAACGCCCGCGTGGAAAACACGGGTGGTGGAAAACCGGACGGCGATACGGCCCGGTTGCGGATCCGGTTCCAGTCGGCTTTCAGGCCGGCCATCCTGTTCCTGGACGCCCTGGAAAACGGCCCCTTGCAGGCACGCATCGCCAATCTGGACATGATGTCCGGCCAGCAGGGTTTGGACGTCATACTGACGGCCGATCTCACCGGACTGGCCAAACCGGCGAGGAAACCATGAACCCGACATTCAGAAAATTTCTGACAGTGGTGCTGGTTGCCGTCAACGCCGCCATCTGGCCGTTCTGGATCATACCCGCCCTGATCACTTTATCTGCGGCCGGACCCAGAACGGCTGCAGGTTCCGGGTCACACGCATATCGGCCCGTAACAGATACCCGCGCCGTCCGTGTCCCCATTAATCCCGGTATCCGTGACCCGTTTTCTTTCGGAGCGGGTGTCAATACCCGGCCGGTCAAAACAACAATCCGTGACACGCGTCCGGCAGCCCAGACATCATCTTCGGCGCCGTCGGCGGGATCAACCGTCAAAAAATATGAATCGCAATTCCGTTTAAGGTCCGTGGTTCTCCTGGGCGGAAAATATTTCGCGACCTTGGAAGAAATGCCCCACTATGGTTCCGGACCGGGAACCGCGAACATCCGCTTCGGTTCAACCCTGCCCCAGGAAAACCGGACGCATGTTGTCACGGAAGGAGAAACCGTCTTGGGCGAGACCGTCTCGCGGATCAGGGAGAACTCCGTCACACTGACCCGCGACGGTCAGTCGGTGCAGTTGAGTTTTACAGGAGACCAGTAAAGACAACTTCTATCCGCCATCGGCCCTCATTTTCAAACCCGGCTCCTTTCAGATCAAGACAACATTCTTACCGTAATCTTTCGCAGACCTGACGACGCCCCGCCTGAAGCTCCCCTTTGCTTTGCCTTTGTGTCCTCTGCGTCTCTGCGGCAAACTATCCCTCAAAACACCACCGGCACGCGGATCTGGAAATACAGCTGCTCGTCGGGATTGATGAGGTAATTGAGCGTAAACGCCAGCACGTTGTTCCAGAAATGGAGGGCGATCATCCGGCGGAAGTCAAACCCGGCCTCCCGGCTCTTGAACGCCGCGTAGAACCCGTAGAGCGTGGCGTAGGCCGTCTGGAGCAGGGTGTCCTCCACGCTGGTATTGGGCATGAGCATGTTGGGCACATGCGCCAGCCCGAAAGACACCGACGACCACACGATACCCGAATTTTCCAGGGCAATGCCACGGAACTCGATTTCCTCCCACGCCGCGTTCGCGCTCACCATCACAATGGAAGACGCGAGCACCAGCCCCAGCCCCGCCCAGGGGTTCACCTTCAGCCCCAGAAAATCCACGCTCTCGCGGTTAAAATAGCTCCCGATACGGGCAAAATCCGTCCCGGCGATGCCCGCCACCACGGTCATGGGAAAAAACGGGAACACGTCCCAGTTGAACACGTTGTCCGGCACCCAGGGCGCCAGGACCAGGTCCCAAAGGGAGTCCCGCCGGAATCCCCGGTTCTCCAGCCCGGCTGACGCGCCGTATTTGTCCACGTACATCCACCGCGCGGAATACTGGCTGTACACGCTGAGCAGCGTTCCGGACAGGACCATCAGGTTCCCGGTAAAAAATATCCATTGCCGTGAATTGGTCCAGGCGTCCGGGTGGTAATAGAAGTAGGTTTTGTTTTCTGCGCGGGTATGGGAAAACCTGTTCAGGTAATCCAGTTCCCCGATCAGATACCACAGCACCAGAACGTTCCCGGCAATGCTCAGCGGAAGGGCGGGAGCGCAAAGCCACCCCTGCGCGTCATAGCCCATCGCGAACTGGGCGTATCCCGGCATGAGGGAATTCAGCGTCATCATGGACCGGTAATCGGGTGGCTTTTCGGTTACGGGCGTTTCCTGCGCGGAAAGGGCGGTAATGGATAAGACAATGATGAGGGAAACAAGAATGGTTTTCAGCGGCGGCTTCATGGGGTTATTTTACCGGGGAATGAGGGGGAATTCAACCGCAACAATAAATATTATAACCACAAAGTCACAAAGATCACAAAGGACACGAAGACGGGGCATTGGAGTGAGCGCTACGCGTTATTACGATTTTTATTCTGCGGTAAAAACTTTATAATACGACTCTCTTGATGCCATCTTTAATCTGAACCGTGTTGAAATTGATTAACAGTCCCAGTCGTTTGCCCGTCAACTTCAAGTAAGTCAACATCTGCGACATATGGACGGGAGCTATCTGCTCCACCGCCTTCAGTTCCACGATCACTCGGTTCTCCACCAGAAGATCCAGCCGGAGATCTGATCCAATACGCACGCCATCGTATATGACTGGAAAAGAATCCTGTTTCCGGTAATTCAACTTCCGCTTTGAAAGCTCATGAGCCAGACATTCTTCATAAACCGATTCCAGGAGCCCCGGCCCGAGTGCCGTATGCACGCGGAACGCCGCATCGACAACCGCTCTGGCGACATCTTCCGTTTCCCGGGGGATGGGTGCGTATTCCATATTAATTTCCTTCTATTAAGATATTTTTAACCACAAAGTCACAAAGAACACAAAAATTATTATTTGAAATTTACGAGAAGCACCCCGACCACCGTTCCTCTTGGTGTCCTTCGTGCCTTCGTGGTTACATAACAACTCTTTCAACCACAAAGACACAAAGTCACGAAGACCAAGAACTCTTTTCGTTTCAACAGCCCGCCCTAATGAATTTCCCCGCTTTGTGCCCTTAGTGCCTTTGTGGTTAACCCCATCACTCCTCGTAGAACATCATGCTGTACTCGGAGATCACCCGCCGGCGGTCCTCGGCGCAGTCCTTGTGGAACCAGAGGCGCTGGATCTTGTTCGCGCTGGCGGTCTGCTTCACGCGGATGGCCGTCATATTGTTCTCAATGGCGAACTTCATGGCTTCCTTGCCCGTTTCTCCCAGGCCCTTGTTGCGCTTCTTGCGCACGATCGTCCCGCCGCTTTTTTTCACCTGCGCTTCCAGCTTAGCGTAATCGGAGTCGTCAATGCAGAAATGAAGGGAGGTTTTGTCCCTGTCCTTCACTTCCACCTCATACAGCGGCGCGCTGGAAATGTGGATGAGCCCCAGGTCGAAGAGTTCGGGCCAATATTCATAGAAGAACGAGAGCATGAGGCTGCGGATGGCGTAACCGTCAAAATCCGCGTCCGTGATGATGCTCACCTTGTCGTAATTGAGTTCGCGAAGGGTCTTCACCTTCCGGTCCAGCGGCAGCCCGAGGATCGCCACGATGTTCTTGATTTCCTCGTTGGCCATGGCCTTGGGAAGGGACATGCCCTGCACGTTCATGGGTTTGCCGCGCAGCGGGAACAATCCGTGGAGCTTGGGGTTGCGGACCGGCCTCAGGCCGGCAATGGCGGAATCCCCTTCGGCCACGAACAGGACCCGGCCGGGGTCTCCCTCGCCGCCCGTGGGCGGGATCAGTTTGGGGATATTCACTCGGGACGCTTTGCGAAGCCCCTTGGCGGCGTCTTCCAGCGCCTTCAGGTGAGTGCGGCGCTCCATCTGGGCCTTGATGTCCTCGATGAGCGTGGTCTTTCGCAGAATTTTGTCCAGGTTTTTTTCCACCGCTTCGCGGATCTCCGCGTTCAGGTCGTTGATCAGGTAGGACTTGTCCTGGGACTTGAAGCGCGGGTTCAATATCTTGAGATTCACCAGCATGTGGAAGCAGGACCGCACGTCGTTACGCGTGGACTGCGTCTTGAGTTTTTTCTCCAGGGCCGTAATGGCGCCCTTCTGGCGGACCTCGTCGCACAGCCGGTTCTCCAGGTACTCGATGGCGGACCCGCCCAGGGACGCGAAATTGGAATTGACCCAGGTCAGGTGCTTACCCTCTCCCATGATCACGTACGCCGAAAGTGCGATGCGCGACGGCGAAGCCGGGTTCGAATAATCCATCTTGCAGTAGGAGGTTTCCGTATTTTCAAAGAGCTCGTCCATGCCCTTTCTGAACAGGAACGACTGGGACTTCCCCTTGTGAACCAGACGCACGTCCAGCCCGGGGTTGGTCAGCGCAATGTCCATCAGGTACTGACGGGTCAGTTCCAGATCAAACCGCACGTCCAAATTGTTGAAATATTTGGGGTCCAGTTCGAATTCCACCTCGGTGCCGTGGCTTTTGCCGGACGCCTTTTTCACGGAAGGAATCAGCTGGCAGCGCTTCAGGACCGGTTCGATCCTTTTCTTCTGCCGGTCCGTCAGCAGTTCAAATTTCTCGAAATGGGAATGCTCGTCAAAATATTTGGCGGCCGCCTCCATTCCCTCTTTGGTCAGCCCGCAGGATTTCAGGGCCTCGAGCGCCGCGTCGTTCAGCGTGAAGAGTTTGGAATAGCTTTTCCCCTGGCATTCGGTGTGCACGCGGAAGTATTTCGAGACGATCCGCACCAGCGATATCCCCACTCCGTTCTGGCCGGCCACGTGCTCCTCGCGCGCCTTGTCGTCAAAATTCTCGCCGTACATCAGGTGGAGGAACACGCCTTCCGCGTTATCCACGGGAATGCCGCGGCCGTCGTCGGTCACGGTCACGCGCCGCCGGTCGTCCGACAGCGTCACGGACAGAAGTTTCATCCGGTTGCGCGCGGGCAGGTTCGTGTCCGCCTGGTTGCGGCGGTACTCGTCCACGCTGTTCATGCAGGCCTCGTCCAGGCACTTCATCTTGGCCGGGATCTCCTCGATCTCCCGGTGTTCGATGGCGAACTTTTTGGCCCGGCCGTCGTACTGGAAGAAATGCTGTTCGTAGGTGGACAGCGAGTTCTGCCCCAGCCACATGCCCGTCCTCAGGCGCACGTGCTCCACGTTGGACAGTTTCTGGAAAACGCGTTTCTTCTGCTCAGGCATGGTCGCTCCCGCCGAAGAGGTCCCCGTATTCTTCCGCCGGCACCTTCCGGCTCCTGTCCGCTTTCGGGGCGGTTTTCGCCGCCGTTTTCGGCGGAGCGGGGGGAACGTCCGGGTCCCATTTCTTTTTAAGGTCTCTCAGTTCGTCCGTCATGAATTCCGTCAGCTTGTCTTCCGATTTCACGAGCAGGTTGAACGCGGCCATCGCACTTTTCGATTCCGCGATCAGCGCCAGGCACTTGTCCACTTCGTCCAGCGTGAGCCGGTAGATGGGCAGGGAAGCCAGCCACTCGTAATAGACGAAATCGTTTTTCTTCAGCGTTTTTTCCAGCTCGGACTTGCTCCTGATCCTGACCACTTTCTGGTTCCATCCTTCCTTCAGGAACCGGATCAGCTCGGTATTGCGGTCAATTTTTTCCTTCTCGATGAGGGACAACCGCTTGAACCGCCGCACCAGGTGTTTCCTGCGGAAATCCGTGAAATGCCGGATCACGTCTTCGGGCAGGATCTCTTCCAGCTTGCCTTCCGAAGTGATCATGTTGTAGGCGCAGGTTTCGTTGTTCACAACATCCATGAGCCCCGGCATGTTTTCGGCCAGGGGCTTCACGCCCCGCTTCAGGTGCAGTTCCACCCGGAAATGCTGGCTGGAATAATCGGTGTAGCCCGAAAGCCAGTCCGACTTGTTGTCCAGAAGCCGGTCCAGGAGCAGGACCACTTTTTCCCGGTTCCATCCCTGCGGCGCGTCCGTCAGGAACACGCGCCCCTGCTCGACGGCAAAAGCGAATGTCGTCCCCACCGTCAGGACCCCGTTGTCGTTTTTGCCGTACCGGATCGCTCCGCGGTAGCCCCGGACCCAGGGCGTGAGCTTCGGGACTTTTTTCTTTTTCATCCAGGAGATCATCGCGTCGGCCACTTCGCCCAGCCGGAAGGACGGGATCAGGCACCGGAAACCCGTGGCGATTCCCTGCGCGGGATTGACGAGAACGAGCGGCACCTTGGCCACGAAGAACACGGGCTCGCGGTCCGTATCGTCATAGTTGGGCAGGTATTCAATGTCGTCCAGCCCCTCGAAAAGGCCCACGTCCTTCGCGAAATCGGACAGCCGGACTTCCGTGTAGCGGGGAGAAGCGACGGCCCCGGGGTCCAGCACGTCCCCGAACGTTCCTTCCCCGGCCACGAGCGCGTAGTTGTTCGCGAAGGGGAATTCCTGCGCCATGGCCGAGATCGCGTCCTGGATGGACCGGTCCCCGTGCGGATGGTAGCCCATCACGAGCCCCGCCACCTTGACCGTCTTGGTGAAGGAATTCCGGGCTCCCGAATTCCACATGGTCCAGAGAATGCGGCGCTGCACGGGTTTCAGGCCGTCGATCTCGTTCGGGATGGCCCGCGAGTCGCAGACATAGCGGGAGTATTTGCACTGGTCGTCGTTGACTTGCGCCTCAAAAAAAACGTTCTTCGCGGGTTGCGGCATAGATCCCCTGCCCATAGAAACGATATGCGGACACGACAGCGTCCGGATCCGGAACGATCAGGGATTATTATAATGAAAACGGCCGGGAATTCCAATTCCCGGGCCGTTCTCCGACAGTCCGCGCGGAAACGGAGGCGGTGCTTTTTTCCGGAAAATCGTTTATAATGACCCCGGAGTGAAAAAATGCCCATCGGGTACCTGATTCTGGTCGCCGCCGCGTGCGCGCTTCTGGCCATGGCCATCGAAGCCGTCCTGCGCAGTTCCACGCTGCTGAACCTGGCCGCCGCCCTCCTGCTGCTGAACGCGTCCGTCATTCTGGGCGCGGGCGGGTTGTCGGAATTTTTTCTTCTGGGTCACGCCCAGTGGGTGTCCCTGACCATGATGAAAGTGCAGAACGCGGCGGGCGCCCTTCTCGGGTTTTCGTTTTTCACGCTTTCTCTTCTGTTTCCCCGGGACCCGAAGCCGCAGAACATGCGCGTGTTCCTGTTGCCCGCCCTGGCGGTCAGCGCGGTTCTGGCGGCCGTCACCGCGCTGGGCCTGGACATTTCCCGCGTGTTTTTCGTTTCCAGCTCCACGTCCGCGGACCCGGAGGTGTTCAGCGTGCGCGTGCTCTACAACACGCTCCATTGGATCATCCTGGGTCTTTCCGGTTCTCTGGCGGCGTTCTCCACGGGACTGATCGCCTGGAAATACCCCCGTTCCGCGCTGCAGTACCAGAAAAAACAGATCCGCTATTTCCTGGCCGGCATGGTGGTCCTGATCCTGACGTTGTCCGCGGCTTGGGCCGTCCGGATCCTGAAACTGCCCACCACCGTCTCCCACGCCCTGGTCGCGGGCGGAACGCTCGTCGCGGCGGGCGCGCTCCTGTTTACCGTGGTAGCGTTCCGGTTCACGAACATCCGGCGCGGGCTCCTGTCCTTCCTGAGGGAAAACGCCATCGGACTCGTGATCGCGTTGCCCCTGGTGGTCCTGCTGTTTGTTCTGCGGCCGTGGCTCGCCACGATCGGCGTTCTGGTGTACGTGCTGGTCATGCCGCCGGTGTTCCTGCTTTTTTTCTGGCTGTTCGACCTGTCCAAGGACCTGGTCAAACGGCTTCTCAACCTGCGCACCGCCGCCCAGGACATGACGGAAAAGCTTCTGGACCGCATCGGCCGTTCCCGGACCGTGGAGGAACTGGCCAAAAACGTGATCGAGACCGTGACGGAAAACGTCAACAGCCGTTCGGCCGACTTTCTGCTGTTTGACCGGGAACGGGAATCCTACCGCACGCTTTATTCCTCGTCCCAATCCGCGCTGTCGGTGCCGGCGATCGAGCCGGTGTTCCGCCATCTCGCGGACCAGACGGAAGTCCTGGACCGGGAAGTGGTCCTGTTCGACCCCCGTTACAGCCATTTGCGCGATACGGCCGGACGCTATTTTGACCGGTACGGCGCGGCGCTGATCGTCCCCGTTCTTTACGAAGGCCACGTAACCGCGCTGATGCACCTGACTGACAAACTGGACAATTCGTCCTACACCCGCAAGGAACTGGACCTGATCGCGAAAATCCGCAAGATCGCGCAGATGACGCTTTCCTCCATCATCCTGTTCGACCTGGAACAGCAGTCGCGCTTGACCAAGCGGGACCTGAGCCTGGCTTCCGTCATCCAGGAATCCATTTTTCAACGGGATATCCCCGCATTCTCGGGCATGGACGTGGCCGCCGCGCTGGAACCGGCGCAGGGCGTGAGCGGGGACTATTTTTTCATCCACAAGGCCAACAACAACGCCATGGGCATCCTGATTGCGGACGTGGCGGGCAAAGGTTTCCCGGCCGCCCTGGTGGCCATGATGATCCACACCATCGCCAAAACCAGCGAATTTTCCTCCGTGACCACCAACGCCATAGTCGCCAAGGTGAACGACCTCCTCACGTCCGGCCAGGAAATGAGCCGGCTCACCCGCACCCTCAGTTTCGCGACCGTGTTCTGCGCTTTCCTGGACCGGTCCGTGCAGACGCTTTTTTACACCAACGCCGGCCATAATCCGGCCCTGGTTTACGACCCCGACACGGACGGTTTTGAATCGATCCGGTCCAACGCCAAGCCGCCCGGCATATTCCCCGAACAGGATTATGTGTCCCGCACCTACCGGCTCAAGCCGGGCCAGATCCTGACCCTGTATTCCGACGGCGTGACCGAAGCCATCAACCCGCAGGAGGAGGAATTCGGCCTGGACCGGCTCCAGGCGGTGATCCGCTCCAACGCGAAAAAACCCGCCGAAACAATCGTCTCGGCGGTCCTGGACGGCGTGAAGGATTTTGCCGACAAAAACGGGCGTTTTGACGACATGACGCTCATCGTCATTAAGTTGTGATTTGGCGGGACCGATTATATAGTAGAGACAACACCATCCCGGGAGGCCTTATGAAAGGAATTCTTGCCGCCATTCTCCTGACGGCGGTTTTCGCCGTGTCGGCGCTCGCGCAGGACGCGGTCACCGTTCCCCCGTCCTCCAAACCGAATTATTTCTCCCAGCTGATCGGATTCAAGGGAGGCGGCCAGTATTTCATTTCCACCGCCGCCGCCGAATGGAGCACGGGCGTGTTTTTTGAAACGGTCCTGGCCCCGTTCATCGGTCTGGAGATCGAAATGGCCAGCGCGAAAATTCCCATCACGAATTACGACTATACGTCGCTGGGCCTGTCCTTCGCCGGAAAAGGCGTCAAGGATTACGTGGAGATCGGCGGCGGGGTCAAGTTCTATATCGCGAATTTCTCTTTCGCCCTCGGCCTGGCCTATAACGACTTTACGTCCGGCTATATCGTGGAATCCGCCACCAGCACCTACGTCCAGCTGCCGGATTCGGAATACAACTTCTTCTCCGTCTATACCGGACCGGAAGTCACCGCCCAGATTTCCACGGACCTCTTCGCCAAGGTGGGCCTGCGGTTCGTTTACGGCTTCACGCCCACGGCCTTCACCGGCGGGGCAAACGAAACCATGGGCATCCGTTTCAGCGTGGCGTTCGCCTACGGATTGTAGCCGTCCCGCTTGATGCCTCTCCTTGCTTCCGTTTTACGGTCGGGCCTGCTCTGCGCGGTTTTCTGCGTTCTGATCCGTTCCCCGCTTTCCGCCCAATCCGTCCGGATGGCCACGGTGGGCGACTTTTTCCCCAGCCCGTCTCTCATCGCGAGCGGCCAACGGAAGGATGGAACGCGGGATTATTTCCCGACCCTGGAACCGGTTCATCCCTATCTGTCAAACA
>CAYMRH010000017.1:15984-44739 GCA_964392785.1 uncultured Brevinematales bacterium | reverse complement strand
AGTCACTTTTCACTGTTTCACTACTCAATTAAGGGCAAAAGATGTGCCAATTATGCGACAAACACATCGCGTGTTGTGTTATCTTATTGTTGTTTAAAGAGATAGAGCTTTCGGAAAAGATTAAAACTGACCTGTCAGCAGGGCGTGGATGTTAAAAAAAAGATACAGTCAGAAGAGTGGCTATGAAAGACCGTGTGACAGAAAGACAAGGTTATATAAGGGTATTTAGCCGGTTATTCCCATTTGATCGCGTAATCGGTCGTGACGTCCCCTTTGGCTATGGACTTGACGATGGTGACGCTCACGTTTTTGGCGCCGGAAATTTCCAGGGCTTTCTCCATCCAGCCCCTGATCCGGTGTTCCACCAGAGTATGGCTTCCCTCGAATTTCGTGAAGCGGATGGTGACTTTCTTGTCCTCCCGGTCCACCACGTCCATGGCCGAGTCGCTGTAAAACGTGGGCAGGATACCGGGCGCCCGGCTTACGATAAAATCGGGGGACCCGAACTTGACGAAGATCTTATAGATTCCCTTCAGGCTGTGTTCCGCGCTGAAACGGCCCAGTTCCACGGCGCCGGACACGTCCCCGTTGTAAAACATCTTGCAGAACGCCTCCGTGGGTTCTATGAACATTTCCTGAAGGGGATACCATTTGGTGGCCAGTATCAGGGATTCAAATTCCTTCCGGGCGTTCGTTCCCAGGACGGAAAGCCATTTTCCATAGGCCTCGTCTCCGAATTTCTTCTTGATGTAGAGAGGTAGGGTTTCAATGGCGGAACCTTTGACCTGCATAAGCGCCTCCCGTTGAGATATGATCATATCCTGATCTGATGATTTAATCAATATGATTGAGTCGGCCTGTCCGGGATGATCCCGCTCCGTTGCCTTCCTGCCGTTTTTGCTTTAGGATAACGGGCGTCATTGACGCGCCGATTCGGCATTCCTCATCGTCGCGGGAAACGACGATCGGTTCAGGAGGCAAACCGTGCCTGACCACAGGGCGCTGTTCAGAAGAATAGTCAGGGCTTACCAGGAAGACAGGCTGGAAGAAGCCCTGGACGATGCCGTGAAAACGGCCGGATCGGCCGGGGAAGCGGCCCGCGTCATATCCGCGCTCTGCGGGGTGGAGGTGGAACCCGGCGAGGGGTTCAGCGCCCGGGTCCGGGACGCCCTGGCGCGCGCGGGCGAACGGCACCGCGTGGTGGTCAAGACAGGGTCCTGCTTTGGCCGCTGCCGGCGGGACGCCGGCATCTCCCAGTGCGAGAAAGCCTGCCCGTTTCACGCCATTTCAATAGACGCGCAAACCGGAGAGGCCGCCATTGACGGGGACAAATGCACGGGCTGCGGGCTGTGCGTGGACGCCTGCCCGGAGGGGGTCATGACCGACGTGGCCGAGTGGCTTCCGGTCGCTAACATGCTCAAGTCCGGGCACGGCGTGATCGCCGCCGTGGCGCCCGCCATCACGGGCCAGTTCGGCGGCGCGTCACTCGAACAGCTCCGCACGGCTTTTCGCCGCCTGGGCCTGACCGATATGGTGGAAGTGGCTTTCTTCGCGGACATGCTGACGCTCAAGGAAGCGTTCGAATTTGACCGGCTCGTGAAGGACCGGGGAGATTTCATGATCACGTCCTGCTGCTGCCCCATCTGGGTGGGGATGCTCAGGAAGGTTTACCACAATCTGGTGCCGCACGTCTCGCCTTCGGTGTCTCCCATGGCCGCGGCGGGACGGGTCCTGAAAAAACTCTATCCCGGCGTGCGCGTGGTGTTCATCGGCCCCTGCATCGCCAAAAAGTCGGAAGCCAGGGAAGCCGATCTGGCCGGGAGCATCGACGCCGTGCTGACGTTTACCGAGCTTGCGGACGTGTTTTCCGCGTTGGGCATCCGCCCCGGTGAGCTCGAGCCGTCCCCGTCATTCGAATACGCGTCCCGCGGCGGCCGGCTCTATGCCCGGGCGGGCGGCGTGGCGCAGGCCGTGGAGGAGGCCGTGACCCGGCTTTTTCCGGAAAAGTCCGTGCGGCTCGCCACCGTCAAGGCCGACGGCGTTCCGGCCTGCCGGGATCTTCTGGAAAAAGCGCAGAAGGGTGTCATCCAGGAGACGTTTGTCGAGGGAATGGGATGTGTGGGCGGATGCGTGGGCGGCCCCCGGGCCGTCCTGCCGAAGGAGCGGGGCCGCGAGGAAGTGGACCGCACGGCGATGGAATCGAAAATCGCGGTTTCTCTGGACAGCGACTGCATGCTGGCGATCCTGAAGCGTCTGGGTATCGAGGACGCCGCGGATTTCGGTCATACGGAAAAAATGGAAATCTTTGAACGGAAATTTTAGGAAGAAACCCGGGCGTCAGGGCTGTTCCCAGCCGCTTTCCCGATACAAAGCCATGATCTCTTCCGCGTTCAGGGCGCGCGAGTAGATCCGCGCGTCGTCGAACATTCCGGTCAGCGTGAAAAGCCGGGGCTGATAGGCCCAGTCGGAAAGCTGGTCGTAGCCCAGGCGCCAGTAACCGTCGTAAACAAGCGGCGTGAAACCGTTGGTGTCCGCTTCGAGTTCGCCGTCCATGAAAAGTTTCATGCCGGAGGCGGGCGAAAAGACGGCAGCGGCGCAGTGCCAGGTTCCGTCGTTGTAGGTGTTTTTTGTGGTGATGAGAACCTGGTTGGTGGCGGCGCCCAGCACGCCAAACGAAACGCGGCCGCTCTCGTGCATGAGGACGTGCCGGTCTTTTATTTCGCTCACCGAACCGCCCCGGTATTTCGAGTCTCCGAAACCGAGGATCCGTCCGCCGTCGCGGGAGTCCGTCGCGAACCAGACAACGGCCGTGAATTCCGCGGGCGCGGCCGCTGGACCGGAGAGGGTGATTCTCCCGAAGTCCGCCGGGATGGCGTAGGCGGACCGGGGTGCGCCCCAGCGGTCATTGGTGAGAACGGCGCCCTGGACCGTGCCGTCGTTTTTGGTCGGCCCGGCGTCGCGGGCGTTTTTGGTAAAGGGAAAATACGAAACCAGTCCGTCTTTCGGCAGGGCCGGACCCGTGACCGGTAATTTTTTTGTTTCTGCCGCGGGCGCATGACCGCCGAACCCGCGGTCGGCGATCCGGTCGGCGAGGGACGCCACCAGGGCGTAGAGCCCGGATTCCGTGGGGCTTTCGGCGGTCACGCTCAGGTCCATCACGCCCGTGCGGACGTCCAGGATTTTCACGATGAGCAGGTAATTTGTACCCACGCGCGAGACGGAGCCCACGGCCAGCTTGTCGGCCTCCTTGATGGTTCCGATTTTGGGACGGTCGGATTCGGTCAGACCCGTGAGGTCCAGCCGGTATTCCGCGATGATGTTGGACAATGCGGATCGTTCCACGATGACGAAGGGCTTCTTTTCACTCAGGCTTTTCTGGAGCAGTTCGGTGAGGGATGACGCGTCGATGGACGAATTGGTGGCGCGGGACACGATGCCCAGAACGGCCAGTTTGACGGGGGCAGCCTGCCCCGGCTTGTCCGCCGCCGCAAGGGGCGCCTGCACCAACAGGATCAGGGCCAGAAGCGGAAAACGTTTCATGATCGGCTCCGGATCAAAGGGCGTGATCCCTCAGGCGTTTTTCAGGAAGGCCTTGTAGCCCTTGTAGGTTTCGTACACGTCGGCTTTGCTGACCACCTCGAACGGCGAATGCATGCCGTCCACCCCCACGCCGCTGTCCACCACGGGCATACCCAGGTCCGCGATGTAGAGCGCCACGGTGCCGCCGCCGCCCTCGTCCACCTTGCCCAGCGTGCTGGGCTGCCAGATCACCTTGTTGTCGTTCAGGATCTTCCGGACGCGTCCCATGGTTTCCGCGGAGGCGTCGCTGGCGCCGTATTTTCCCCGGGAGCCGGTATACTTTTCCAGCAGCATGCCGTGGCCCAGGCGGGGGGCGTTGGTGCTGTCGAACACGTCCTTGAACATGGGGTTCACCACGGCGCCTACGTCCGCGGAAATGCAGATGGACTTCTCCATCATTTTCCGCAGGTCCGATTCGCGGTAATCCGGATTTTTCATGCCCAGCAGGTTTCCGATCGTGTTGTAGAGGAATTTGGACCGGATGCCGGACACTCCGTAGGATCCGATCTCCTCTTTCTCCACCAGGAACGCGACGGAGGTCCGTTCGGGGATCCCGTCCAGGTCCGCGATGGACCGGTAGTTGCAGTAGGAGCAGACGCGGTCGTCATGGCCGTACGCGCCCACCAGGCTCCGGTCAAAGCCGATGTCCCGGGCCGGGAACGCGGGCACGATCTCGATTTCCGCGGAAATGAAATCCTCCTCGCTGATGCCGTACTGTTCGTTCAGGATTTTCAGCGTCATTTCCTTGACGCGGTCCGGCATGTCCTCGTCGGCCACCGGGATGCTGCCGATCACCAGCCGCAGGTTTTCGCCCTCGATGCCCTCCAGGAGCTTTTTCTCGCCCTGGACCTTGTGGGACAGGTGGGGGAGGATGTCGTTGATGGTGAAAACGGGGTCCTTCTCGTTTTCTCCCACGGCAATGTCCACCGAGGAACCGTCGGCCCTGACGATGGTGCCGTGGATGGCCAGGGGAATGTTCACCCACTGGTATTTCTTGATCCCGCCGTAGTAGTGGGTTTTGAGGAGCGCCATGTCGCTGTCCTCGACGAGCGGCAGGGGTTTCAGATCCAGACGGGGCGCGTCGATGTGGGAGGCGATCAGGTTCACCCCTTCCGCGATGTCCCGCTTGCCGATGACGGCCAGGATCGCGTTCTTGTCCCCGTTCTTGACGAAGATTTTCTCGCCCGGCTTGTACGACGCGGAGGCCGGGTCCCGGAAGCCGAGCTTTTTCGCCTCGGTCTCGAAGAAACGCACGCATTCGCGCTCGGTCTTGCAGGCGTTGATGAACGCCTTGTAGTCCTCGGCAAAATCGAAAATCAGGTTTTTCTCCGTGTCGGTCACGGAGGTCCAGACGTTTTTCCGTTCGTAGGCGAACTGGGATTTTTTCTTGCTTTTATCAGCCATGGGTTTTTCTCCTATAATTTATACGGTCAGGGTGGTTCAGGATTGCCGGTAATCTTTCAGGAAGTCGGCCATCCGGTCCGCCACTTCCTTCATTTCCTCCAGGTTGGGGAGGAACACCACGCGGAAGTGGTCCGGGTGCGGCCAGTTGAAGCCCTTCCCGCGCACGAGAAGCACCTTCTTGTCCCGCAGGAAATCCAGGACGAATTTCTCGTCGTCCGTGACGTTGAATTTATTGACGTCGATCTTCGGGAACAGGTAGAGCGCGCCCATGGGTTTCACGGCGGATAGGCCGGGGATCTCGTTGAATGTTTTCCAGGCAAAATTGCGCTGCTCGTAAAGCCGGCCGCCGGGCTGGATCAGGGCCGTGAGGCTCTGGTGCCCGAAGAGGGCCGTCTGGATGGTGAGCTGGGCCGGGACGTTGGAACACAGCCGCATGGAGGCCAGCATGTTGAGCCCTTCAATATAGTCCAGCGCCATGTCTTTCTTCCCGCTCACGATCATCCACCCGGCCCGGAAGCCCGGGACGCGATGGGACTTGGACAGCCCGTTGAACGTCACGAACAGCGTTTCGTTGGAAAGCGAGGCCGTGGCGGTGTGGGTGGCGCCGTCGTAGAGGATCTTGTCGTAAATTTCGTCGGAAAAGACGATCAGCTTCTTCTCCACGGCCATGTCCACGATCTTTTTCACGACCTCCACGGGATAGACGGCGCCCGTGGGGTTGTTCGGGTTGATGATCACGATGCCCTTGGTGCGGGAGGTGATTTTCTTGCGGATGTCCTCCACGTCGGGGATCCAGCCCTGCGATTCGTCGCAGAGGTAGTGGACCGGTTTCCCCCCGGCCAGGTTGGCGGCGCCCGTCCAGAGCGGGTAATCCGGGGCGGGGATCAGAACTTCGTCGCCGTTATTCAGGAGCCCCTGCATGGCCATGACGATCATCTCGCTCACGCCGTTGCCGATGTAGATGTCGTCAATCCCCACGTCGGAGATGTTTTTCAGCTGGCAGTACTGCATGATGGCCTTGCGGGCGGGGAACAGCCCCTTGGAGTCGCAATAGGCCTCGGCGCTCTTGATGTTCAAAATGACGTCGCGGATGATCTCGTCGGGAGCGTTGATGTCGAACGCCGGGGGGTTCCCTGTGTTGAGCTTGATGATGGAAAAACCCTCTTCCTCGAGCCTCTTGGCCTCCTCGAGAACGGGTCCCCGGATGTCATAAAACACGTTGTCCAGCTTGGAGGATTTTTTGTAGATCATGGTTATCAACCTTCTTTTTTTGCACAAAAAGTATAGGAGAAAACAGGGGAATTATCAAGGATGCTGCCAGCTGTCAGCTGGCAGCTGTTAGGCGTTTGAAATAAATTACGACAATTCCAGGTCTGTGGGGTGTTCACTCATCCGGACACTTTCACGCTCTGGCCTGTCTGAAAATAGAATGCCCTGTCCCCGAAAACTTTTTTCACCAGCGGATACTTTTCCACACCGGTGCAATGACAGACCCCGATCCGTCGCGGACGGAATGATTTCAGTTTGTTCAGCGTTTGAAGGGCTTTGGCGTCCGTATCGCCGCCCAGGTGAAAACCTCCCAGGACCAGATCCAGCGGTTCCGTGAAACGGGCGCGCGCAGCGGCCAGGATGTTCGTGATGCCCCGGTGGGAACACCCGCTGATCACTGACAGATTCCCGTCGGCCACCACGGCCGCGAACAGTTCGTCGGAAAAGTCGTCCGGACGGCCGGCGTCGCCATCCCGGACGGTGAAACCGTCCAGGTGCGCGTCATGCGGATATTTCAGGGGGATGTCGGGAACAAGAAAAAAATCCGGGGCGATCTCCGTGGTCCCGTTCACGAAACGGATGCGGGAGCCGAAAAGATCGGGACGGTCCGGGACACCGATGAAGCGGCCGGCGCCGTGGTATTTGGGACGGAACAGGTCCGGCTTGGCGTAGATCGGGGCCCGGGAATTGGCGCGGCAGAAAGTCTCCAGCCCCCCGGCGTGATCGTAATGACCGTGGCTGAGCACGACGGCATCCACCCGGGACAGGTCGTGTCCCAGGTTCTTTGCGTTGGCATAAAAATTCGGGCCCTGGCCGGTGTCGAATAGAATCCTCTGGCCGTCCGTTTCGACGAGGAGCGACAGGCCGTGCTCGGCCGCGAGTCCTCCCCGGGAAACCGTGTTCTCGATCAGGGCGGTGATGGTTGTCATGGATTCCTCCAGGATGGCCAGGCCTGCGCGGGTTCGTCAATCCGCAGACTAAAGTATATGCTTTCCGGAATCGGAATCGGTTTGCGGCTGCTTTTATCCAGCAGGCAGTGGTCCGTGTGACCGTGGCAGAGCAGGTCTCCGTTTTTACGGCACACCAGGTAATCCACCCTGAACCTGGCCCGGGTTTTCCGGGTCACGGCCGCCTGGACCGAGATTTCGTCGTCGAAAAAAGCGGGAGAAACGTATTTGACGGCGACGCTGACGACCGGGACAAGGATGCCCGCGATTTCCAGTTCGCGGCAGTTGACGCCGCATTCCCGGAGCAGGTTGATCCGGGAGAGTTCCATCCAGACCACGTGGTTGGCGTGATGGATAAAACCCATCTGGTCGCTCTCGCCGTAGCGGGCGCGGAGGATGGTCGTGTGGATCATCCGCTCACCTCTTCCACAGGATCGCAGACATGACCGCAATCCTGTTCCGTTTTTGTTCGGGATAGAAAGACGATCCGGGGCCGGTACCCCGCCGGAATCTTTTCGGTTTCCAGAAAAGCCGATACGGTGATGTTGTCGCCCACGGAAAAAAGATGCGCGCCGGCGCCGTTGATGCAGAACACGCCGCTGCCGGCAGGACCCTCCAGGGCGTATGTCACCAGGCGCGTTCCGGAGGTGTTGTTCCAGACATGTACCTGTTCGTTCGGAAGGATGCCGCACGATTCCAGGTGGTTTTGATCGACGGTGATGCTGCCGATGTATTCCAGGTTCGCGTCCGTCAGCGTCGCGCCGCAGATCTGGGATTTCAGGATTCGGTACCGCATCTCAGGCCTTCCCGACAGGTATGGTGCGGGCCACGCTGTCCACGGTGAGTTCCCGGTCGGCGAAAAAGACGCCGATGCCGGCCTGTTCCAGCGCCCGCGCCGCGTTGTCGCCCAGGTTTACGGCCGCCACGGTTTTTACACCCGCGGACGCGAGCGCCTGGACGGCTTTGGTTCCGGCGCCGTGGGCGTCCATGATGCCGTTGTCCATCCAGGTTCCGGTGCCCTGTTCGGAGTCGTAGATGTAAAAATAGGGCGCGCGGGCGAACCGGTCACTGATTCGGGACTGCGGACTTTTCTCCAGCGCGGGGATTGCGAGAAGGGACATGATGGTCCTCCTGATTGATTTCTTCAAGAATGCGTTCCAGCGCGGCGGCCACAAGAAGGATGGCCCGGGCCGCGGGACTTTCGGGGCTGTCGATGACCGGAACGCCGCGACGGGCGGAATCGGCCACGGACGGGTCAAACGGGACGGTGCCCAGGATGTCGCACCCGCGCTCCCGGCAAACCGACAGGATCCGCTCCGTGATTTCCTGAAGGATGTCGGATTTGTTCACCACGATTCCGCAGCGGATACGGAAACCCCGCATCAGTTCCAGGGCCCGGGTCAGGTCGTGCAGACCGGAGACGCCCGGTTCCGTCACCAGAAGGGCGTAATCGGCGCCGGACAGCGAGGAAATTGCGGGGCAGGCGATGCCCGGCGCGCCGTCAGCCAGTACCAGCGGGTTTTTTTTCTCCAGCGCTTTTTTGACGGCCAGTTCCTTGACCTTCATGACCAGGCCGCCGGAGGTTTCCTCGCCGGGATAGAGGTCTCCGGATGAAAGTCCGGAACCCTCCGATTCCCCGTAGGTATAATGGCCGGCCGTCGAGCGAGTGAGCGCAATCGCCCCGGCGGGGCAGACCAGTTCGCAGGCGCCGCACCCCTCGCAGGCGAAGGGATCGATGATCCATTTGCCGTTGCGCGTGGTCACGGCGTCGAACCGGCAAACGTCCCGGCATTTTCCGCAGGACAGGCATAGGGAATCCCTGACAGACGCCTTCAGCCCTCCCTGGTAATCATGACTTTCCAGCACACGATGCCCGGGAGATAGTAATAGAAGATTGGCGGCGTCCACGTCGCAGTCGGCGGCCATGACGCCGGGTAAAATGCGGCGCAGGGACGCGGTGACCGTGGTCTTGCCCGTTCCGCCCTTGCCGCTCAAGACGACCAGCTGTTTCATGCGCACACCGCCCGGACACGGTCCCATAAACCGCAAAACAGGTCCTTCCATTGTTTCGAGTGCTCCGCAACCAACAGTCCCGACGCCGTGGTCTCGGCAACCATGCGTTCAAACGGCAGGGCAAAAACAGTCCGTGCGCCGGATCCGGCGATAAAAGCGTCCAGCTCGGGATAGGACACCCCCGCGCGGTTGACGACGATTCCGAAGGGCAGGTTCATCTGTTTCACGACGCTCACGGCCATCCGGAGATCGTGAAGTCCCATGGGCGTGGGTTCGGTCACGGCCAGGACAAAGTCAGCGCTGCGCAGGGACGCGACCACGGGGCACGACGTGCCGGGCGGTGCGTCCAGGATGGCCATGCGGTCCTTTTTTAAAAATTGCCTTTTCAGTTCGCGGATCAACCGGACTCCGGACATGCGTCCCACGTTCAACAGTCCCATGGCTAAATCCAGATTGGCGTCCACTGCGCCCGCGCGGAGAACGCCTACCGGAATTTGCGATTCCCGGATCGCCCCGTGCGGACAGGCCAGCTGGCAGGTTCCGCAACCGTGGCAGAGTTCGGAAACGACGCGGGTGGCATTTTTGAAACTGAGAATGGCGCCGAACCGGCAGGCGGCGGCACATTTGCCGCAATGCCGGCACAGGTCGTCCGCCACTACCGGGCGGAACTGGCCGACCGGTTCTTCCGTCCAGTGCCGGGGTTTAAGAAACAGGTGCGCGTTGGGTTCCTCCACGTCGCAATCCAGAAGTGTGACGGCCTGCTCGCGGGACGCCACGAGCGCCAGGTTGCTGGAAACGAACGTTTTCCCCGTTCCGCCCTTGCCGCTGATGACGGTAATCGTCGTCATGCAATCCTCCCGCTGCCGGGTCGGAAGGTCAGCACCCGGCATCCCCGGATTTCCGTTTCTTCAAACTCCGCGGCGCCGATCCGTCTGGCGGTTTCCGCAAAGTCAATTCGGATGAACCGGTCGTAATGACTGCCCTCAAACCATTCGATGAGCGCGAGAAACGGGTTCCAGTTTTTTGAGTGGTCGATAATGATGATCGCTTCCCGAGCTACGGATAACAGGTTTTTCAGGATCACCGTCTCGTCTTCGGGGGAGAACAGGTGCAGGGCGAATGAGATGAAAACAAAGTCGAAAGATTTCGGATCTTCGCGGATATCCAGGAGGTTTCCTTCCCGGCAGGTGATGTTCAGGTTTTTCCGGTCGTTCTTTTTCCGGGCCCGGCCCATCATGCCGACCGACAGGTCCCGGCCTTCAACCGAATGGAAAATGCGGGCGAGTTTCCGGGTCAAAAGTCCCGAACCGCATGCGTATTCCAGCGCGGTCATTTTCCGGATATCGGGTTGAACCGAAACCTTTTCCGAGAGGACCGCATCGAGATTCCCGCCCAGGGTTCGTTCTATCAGTCCGTAAAAGACATGGAACCAGTCGTAAAAACGCCGCATGGACTGCGGTTTGCGCCGGTGTTCCGGGAAAATCACTGTCCGCCTCCGGATGGATAAAAAAAACAGCGGGCGGCGTTTTCGCCGCCCGCTCGGGATGGGACAGCGTCAAGATTGCTTGTCAGCGCCTTTCAGTCGTTTCTCAATATAATCCAGTTCCTGACGGAGATCCTCGGCTTGGGCCTGCAGTTCCGCTTTTTCTTCTTCCACAGTTAAGGGACGAGGGGAATACGATCCGCTGCCGAACCAACCCCGTCCGCGTCCCCGGCCCGGGCCGAATCCGCGGCCTCTTCCCCGTCCGCCGCCGCGTCCGTAGCCGTATGCGGGTCCGCCGGCGCAGTTGCCCATTCCCCACCCTGTGCGGGGTCCCAGACCTTCGGGTCCGGTTCCGTTTCGATTAGGCATATATGCCTCCTATATTGACGACCGGGCCGTCGCGAGACAAAACGGCCGTCAAAAAATTCGTACTAATGATGCCCGTGACAGGCATTTTCCGCCGTCAGTTCCGCGAGCGTTCTGCTCTTCCACATCCGGACCACGTCGATGACTGCCGTTGCGTTCCCGATATGGTAAACCTTGATGTTCAGCTCATGAAACCGGTTGATGGCGCGGATGCCCATGCCGCCGCAGACAATGGCGCCCACTCCCAAAGCGGAAAGTTCCGCCGTCGGTTGGCAGTTTCCGTGGATATGCTCCTCGTGATGGTTTTCCCGGAAGTCGACCGCGTCCTTTTCCGCGTCATAGATGGCGAAGAAGGGGGCGCTGCCGAAATGCCCGGACAGGCGGGATTCCAGACCGTTGGTGTTTTCAGAGGGAATCGCGATTTTCATGGTTGGCCTCCGATTGTTGGCATATGATAATTATAGTCCTCTTGGTGGTTATTGTCAAATGCTAATAATGAAAATATTTTGCGCGCTCTATCATATTGCCAGTTAATGAGATGGGTGTTTTTCACATGGTTGAACCGGTTTTATAAAGAGGTTTTCCAGGCCTTGATACCCACGAAACCGCCGCGGTCATGTCCGGCTACGGGGAGCTGAATGTCCCGGTTGTCGGGATCCAGCAGGGTCTGGGCTGTTTCAGGATTGCGGAATCCGGAATCCCGGAGCAGTTCGAGAACCTCCGTTGTACTGAAAAAGCGGGCGGGCCCGTAAAAGAGGCTTTGATCTTTTTTTTGGAGGTAGCGGCGGCCCAAAGCGCTTTCGGCAGGGACGAAGCCGATCAGGATAAACCCGCCGGGTTTCAGAATCCTTAGGGTTTCCTTCAGCGCGGTTTTCGGGTCGTCCAGAAAACAGATGGTGGTGACCATCAGGGCAAAATCGTAAGCGGCATCCGGCAAGGGCATGTTTTCGGCGAAACCGAGCGCCACTGTGAGCCTCCGGGATTCCGCGACCCGGGCCATGGATTCGGAAGGCTCCAGGCCGAAAGAAATACCCAGCGGCTGGGCGAATAATCCGGTTCCGATGCCGATTTCAACGCCCCGAAGTCCGGCCGGTATGAAGGTTTTCAGAAGCTCAATTTCCGAAATATAGACGCCTCGGTTCCGGACAAACCAGTCCTCGTACTCGGCCGTATGACGGTCGAAGACGTCAACGCCGGGCATCGGGGTTCCCCCACATGGGATCGTTGCCGAATTTTTTCATCCAGAATTCATCGGCGGGCAGATGGGCGGTGATGTCCTCTTTGGTGAACGGGACGGGATAGTCCCGGCAGTATTTCAGGAGGATTTTCCCCGCGAACAGGATGTTGCGGGTTTTTTCTTCGCAGGCCGCCTTGTCGCCTTCACAGTGGTCCGGATGCCAGCGCCGGAGTTCCGAACGGTATTTTTCCAGGATGGAGGAATAACTCGCCCGTTCGGGGATTCCGAGAATGTCCCGGGCCCGTGTGATGTCTTCATATAATCCCATTGGTCGTGACCGCCGTCTTCAGATTTCCGGATTTCCACGTCCGCGACCGTGACGGCCATGACCCCTCCGGCAACCGGGGTGTTCGTGCTGTCTGATGATCCTTCCGCTTCCGCATTTCGGGCATGTTTCCGGGTGTCCCGTTCCGCCGGGGAGTTTCCACTCGTTCGCGCATTCGGCGCAAATAAAAGTCCGTTCGCCCAGATTCACCACGCCGCCCTCGATGCGGATGGCTTTGCCGTTGATGAGCGCGTCCGCGATCTTTTTACGGGCGGATGAAACAATATTGCCGAACGTCTGGCGGGAGACGTTCATTTTTTTGGCCGCGTCTTCCTGGTAGTCTCCTCCCAGATCCGCCAGCCGGACGGATTCCAGCTCGTCCAGCGTGAGGGCGATGGTTTCCAGTTCGCTCACCGGGATACCCGCGGGTTTGAAGAAACGCGTTTCGGGGCTGAAACCGACGCGGCGGCATTTGAAGGGACGCGGCATAAAAAACCTCAGGACGCCGTCGCGGATACGGGCGGCAACGCGCCGGCCAGCGAATCGGCCAAATCTTTCAGCAGGGCGGATACGGTTTCCGATTCGAAGGAAAGACCCTCCCGGGAGATGTTGGAGAGTTCGCGGATCATCGGAATCTTCGCGAGGACTTTCAGTCCGGTCGCTTCGGCGCCGCCCGCGTCGGAACCGAACATATCGATTGTTTTTCCGCAGTCCGGGCAGACAATGTGGCTCATGTTTTCGATCACGCCGTAAACGGGAATCTTCATGGCGCGGGCCATCAGGACGGACTTGTTAACGATCATGCCCACCAGGTCGTGCGGCGTGGTGACGATCACCAGCCCGGAAAGCGGGATGGTCTGCATGACGGTGAGCGCGACGTCTGCCGTTCCGGGCGGCATGTCCACCACAAGAAAATCGAGCTCGCCCCAGCTGACGTCTTCCCAGAACTGGGATACGGCCTTGGAGAGAAGCGGGCCGCGCCAGATCACGGGCTGCTCGTCGTGTTCCAGAAGCAGGTTCATGGAAACGACCTTGATGCCCTGCTGCGTCTCGAAAGGAATGAGTTTTTTCCCGTCCGAAAGGATTTCCCCACCTTTCAGGTTGAACAGGCGCGGGATGCTGGGTCCGGTGATGTCGGAATCCAGGACACCGACGGTCTGGCCTTTCAGTTTCAGGGCGTTTGCAATCAGGTAAGCGACGGTGGATTTTCCGACGCCGCCCTTGCCGCTCATGACTCCAATAATGTTCTTGATTTTGTGCTCAACCGGTTTTTTTTCAGGCGGATTCATGGATCAGGCTCCGTAATGAGTATTATTTAGCATATGCTAATAATAAGAAACGGGCGCGGTCGTGTCAAGCTGTGGGTCAGGAAGGTCAGGGTATTCGCTTATCCGATCATTTTCCGGTAGGCCTCGCACATCTGCGCCTGGCTGGCCTCGATATCGGCCTCGCTGGTGCCGGCCAATTTTACCATTTCCGCTTTCAGGGCCGCGGACGCCGTGACCGTCATATTCGAAAAGATCCTGCTCCGGATCGCTTCGGGCGCGTCCAAAAGCGCCCGGGCCACGACATCGGGATTGTTCCCGAATCCGATCAGCACTTTCTGGATGCTCATGTTGTCCAACTTGCCGAAAAGCAGCATGTCCTTGATCATGGTTTTCCTCCCGGCTTCCGATAACAGCCGTTCGAGTGGACAAACGGCGGGATATTTTCCGCTTCACCGGACAGGACCGTCTTCAATCCGGTCAGAATATGGACGGAATAATTTACCGCCTCGACGGCGCAGTCCAGGATCCGTAAGCCGGTTCCCGGTATCGTGGCCATCAGTTCGCTCAATCGGACGCGGTCCAAAAAACTGTCCGTCCGCCTGCGGATATTATAGAAGTAGTCCCCGATGTCGGCAAAGGGGCGATGCGCCTCGCGATGGCCTTCCCGGGCCAGAGGTTTGGTGTAATCATCGATATCCGGTTTTTCCATCTTGCGGGCCTGGAAAAAATAATCGGGATATCCGCCGGGAGTGATGACCCATCGGTCGAAAAAGACCAGGAGATCCAGAAGGGATTCCCGGACTGTCTGACCGCCGGCATCCCGGTCCAGAAAGGCGGGATCCGTTGCCTGAAGAATGTCTTCGATGTCCCAGAGGATGACGTTGAGCTGGCCGAGGATTTTTTCCAGCGTCGGGTGTTTTTGTGCCGGCCGACGGACGGCCGTGACCGATGTGCCGCGTTTCGCTTTTCCGGACGGACGCCGAATTCCCGCGCTGCTTTTCAGGTACGCGTCGTACTCATGGCGCTTCCCGGGATCCGAGAGAACGCTGTAGGCGTTGTAGAGAAGGATGAAATCCGCCTGCGATTCGGGCGAGTTCGCGTTTTTATCCGGGTGACGTGTCATGGCTTCCCGCCGGAAGGCGGTCTTGATGTCTTCCGGGGAAGCTTCCGGATGTATGGACAGGATGTCGTAGAGGGATGAGTAAGGAATCATGAAGCATTATAGGATGCGACACGGATTTTTCAAGCCTCTCCGCGTTGCCGTTTTCCGCCGGTTGTTTTACACTATCGGATATTCAAACGGGAGACGATCCATCGCCTTTGGAATCCGCAAATTGCCGGACGATGTGCTGATCCAGTCTGTCTACGACAGCAAGAACTGGCCCTATGCCGGGGTGGACGAGGAACTCAAGGAAAAAAATCCGGCCGGCAAGCCCTACGGGCCTTTTTCGGAATGGGTGTTCAATCTGGGCCTGAACATCAACTCTGCCTCGGACCTGGAAACCTGCCATCTCCTGCTCTGTCTGTTGAACTACGCGGCGGGACACGACAACCGGATCGACGACACCCGGGATTTCCTGGGCTTTGTCTGGTGGTACACCGAGAAAATGAAGCGGCTCCAGGGTCTTTCGGACCCTGACAAACGGCGTTCCGCCTACGAGGCGCTGGTGTACCGGATCCTGGACAAATCCGACTACCTCTCCATAGACCTCTTTTCACCCGACGGGGAAATCTACGCCGTGAGCCTGATGGGCAAAAACGCCGGCATCAGCGATTACATGGCGGTCAAGCTGGAACTGCAGAGGCGCTATGCGCGGATCGGGGAGGACCGGGAGAGGGATTTTCTGGGCGTCCTGGACCTCCGCGAGATCGACCCGGAATTTTCCGTGTCACTGGCCGATGCCGACATCTACCAGACATACATCCGGGAATTTTTTCTCTACGAGCTGACCCCTGAAAATATCCAGGACGTCCTGTCCCATCCCCGGTTTGCCGTGATCAAGGTCCCCACCAAGCAGAATATCGTCCTCCCCCCGGAATACCTCTCCCAATTGAACCGGGTGAGTTTTCTCAAGCTGACGCAGGTCTTCCTGGAAACCGACGGGACCCTCCGGAACACGGAACTCCTGAAAATCCTCCTGGACCGCGTGAATCCGGGACGGGAAAAGAAAATCTCCCCCGAAGAGGCCCGCTTTCTCATGCTGGACCGCGATTCCCTGGAAACCGAGCGCGGTTTCTGGACGCTGTTCCTGGAATCGGTGACGGGTCTCACGCCCAACGAAACGGAGGGCGCCGGGAATCTCCTGCTCTACGCTTTTCTCCTGGGCGCGGTGATGCCCGAACCGTCCGAAGCGGCGGAGCAGAGCCACGCGGAACAACTCGTCAAGTCCCGCGTCCGCAAACAGGATGTTGTCGCGTTTTTCAGCCGCATTGCCGAGGACCGGACGGCCGACTACACCTTCGCGACGTTCCTGGAGATCCTTCCGGACCTGCCATGCGCGGAGCGTTACCGGGGCATGGAGAAGGAATTCCTGGAACAGTGTCTTGAAATCCTGATCCGGGACCGCCAGGTGACCAAACTCCGGGAGCCCCACCCGGTCAATATTTCCCATTTCATCGTGACCCGGAACATCCTGACCATGTTCTATTCCCGGATCGAGACGATCCGGAATTCTCTTCTCGCGCAGTACGCCCGGCAACGGCCCGCAAGCGAACAGGAGTTCCGTCTGGATATTGAAAAAACAGTGAGCGCGTCCCACCCCATATTCTACCAGCTCTACGTCCGCAAGGATTTCGCGGGTTTTCTGGCCCGATCGCTGGAACAGGCCGGGGAGGATGTGGCGGCCAGATACAGGCGGCAGCTGCTGATCGCCGGCACGCGGGAGCCGGAATTTCTGCCTTTGCCGGAACTGCTGGGTGTCCATTACGAGGACTTGAAAACCGTGATTGAGACCGTGATTCCGGCTGACGGAATGGCGGATACGACCGGTCGTTCGGCCGTCCGGCCGTCCGGCCGTCCGGTTTCTTCCCCGGGCCAATCGGCGGCCGTTGCGGAAAGCGGCGGGCCGGGCAAAACGCAAGACGCGGAGGGTCCTCGCGCTCAACCGGCCAACCGGATTCCCGCGGGAAAAAATTCGCGCGCTTCTGGCGGGGATGACTTTGAAACCGGGGAAGACGGTTCAGCGGACATTTTCGAAATGATCGTGATTCTGTTCCGCAAGATCGGCCGGGCTTTCCGCAACCTGTTCCGGGGTGTTCGGGAATCTCTGGTCCGGTCCATGGAGAAAGACCTGGACCGCCGTGAAAAAATCAGGACGGACGCGGCCCGTGTCCAGGCCGCGGTGAACCGGGTCGGCTCGAATTTACGCCGGAAGATCGCCGCATCCGGGACGGAAAAGGACAATGCGCGCCTGTCCCTGGAAGCCGTTGCCAAAACGCTGATCGAGGAATTTACCGGATCGAAGGACCTGTCCCTGGAGGAGGCGATCGGTGCCCTGGCGGAACTCTGGAACGATCCCAAAACCATCAAGAAGGAAGAACACGAGGCCGTCAAAAGGGAAAACCTGGTCTTGGTCAACTCCATAATCCGCAACAATACTCAGAACCTGTCCCTGAAAAATGTCTCGGAGGATCAGATCCTGGAGCGCGCCGCGGAGATCGCGGATTTCAAGGAAATCGAGACGGTCCTCAGGAAACTGGTTCCCAAAAAGGAAAACAAGGAAGTGCTCAGACGCTACGCGGCCCTGCGGCTGTGCGCGGCGCTGATGAAAAGATGACAGGTTTGGACGCGGAATTAGCTGTGGTGGCTCCACTTGACGCTGTAGAGGGGCAATCCCGTTTTCTCCAGGTCAGAAACGATATCTCGGGAGACCTTGTCCGTGATGTCCCGGTGTCGGATTTTCAGCGTGAGAGTGAGGGTTGTGGTTTTGTTCATGTAGTCGGTTTCCGTGTCCATGAAAAGTATCTTAACGTTTTTCCTCCGGACGGCGTCGGTCAGCCCGGTGACGACAGCCTGGTCCGATGTCCGGATCTGCAGGACCCGGTAGGAATCCCTGGAATAGTATTTCTCGAACTTGTTCAGGACGCTCAGGGCAAAGAGGCTCAGGAGCGTCGTGGCCACGCCCAGGTCAAAATACCCGGCGCCCACACTCATGCCGATCCCGGCGGAAATCCATAATGACGCGGCGGTGGTGAGCCCCCGCACGGAAAAACCGGATTTGATGATGGCGCCGGCGCCCAGAAAGCCGATTCCCGTTATGATCTGGGCGGAAATGCGGCTCGGGTCCGCCCTCAGGGCCGCTTCGGTTATGGTCCTGGAAAACGACACGGCAACCGATTCGGAAAGGATTGTGAAAACCGCGGATCCCAGGCTGACCAGAAGGTTGGTTCGTAAGCCGGCCGGCCGTCCGTGGATGTCCCGCTCCAGGCCGATCACGGCGCCCAGGAAGCTGGCAAAGACGAGTCTGAAAAGCAAGGATTTTTCGAGAATATCCGGCAGGATCGCTTGCAGGAACATAGGGGCCTCTTGCATCAGGATTCCGGCGAGATCGCGGGTCTGGATCCCGCCGGCCGGAATCATTATAGCATAGGGGCGAGATTATTAAAATGCCTGACGGCCCGCGAAGCCCGATGTCGTCACTGGTAATACTGCAGGTTTCCGCTGGCGAGGTTGGTTGAAACGCTGACGCCGGTTCCCGCGTCCCCGGTTCCGGTTACGGCAGGCGGGTCGGACTTTTCATAGGCAAAAACCGTCGTGTCACAGGTAAACTCGTTGGTATGCGGGCTATGGGTGAACCGGATGCAGACCCGGTTGCTGAATTCCCCGCCGGAATTCAGGGCCAGGGCCTGGTCATACACCAGTCCGTCGCCGTAGGTCCGGACGCAGACCTTGGCCCCGGTGGTCTGTCCGGCCAGGGTCAGGTAGACATAACCAAGGGAGCTGTTTGTTTCCGCCGCCCAGGAACTGTGCGTCACATTGAGGGTCACGTTGGCGGCCGGCGCGGCGGGACAGGCCGTGGCAAGACATCCTGCAAGAATGGCCGGAATGACTAGTTTTTTCATTTCCATATCCTCCATGATTCACTGACTTTGAACCTGCGCAGGTTCATCCCTGAATATACGTCATAATCCGGATTTTCCTGAAACTCGGAATTCTTTTTTTTCAATCGAACAGGGAATTCAATCGCTCAATGGCAAACAGCCGCAGGGCTTCCGCATCTCCGGGCGATGCGGCTTTCCCCTCCGTTTCCTTCAGGAGGTTGCGGACAAAGGGATTGGTCAAAAGGTCGCTTTTCACGAGCTTCAGGGTGTCCATGACAATATCGGGCGCGAATCCCAGGGCGGTTTTTCCGGTTTGGGTCAGCAGCTCGCGCAGTTCCGCGGGTTGGATGCCGGAGGACAACGTTCCGGACACTCTCAGGATGAGTTTCTTCAGGAAAGGATCCTTCAGGGGATTCAATTCGGCGTTCAAACGGGCGGAAATGTCTTCCGGCGTGTCGAACACGCTCACCGCGAGAACCCGGTCATCCAGGTAATCCGAGGGCAGGTCGATCATCCGGTATTTCCACGTCGCGGTGTCCAGAACGCTCGCCGCGCGTTTTCCCGTATCGCTGTCCCGCGTCACGCGGGGGGACCCGGGGTTGACCACTTGTGTGCGTCCCAGGCGGAGTTCGATCCGGCGGTGATAATGTCCCAGGGCCGCGTAGGCGAAACGGTCGCGCAGATCGTCTTCGAATATCGGAAAATACTTTTTTGAATCGGACTCGTAGAAAAATTCGTTGGCGTAGTAATTCCCGTGGGCCATCAGGATGGACCTGTCCGGGTCCGCGCCGGTGTCGCCCGCGTCCTTCATGCCGAAGCCGTCGCGGTAAGGGACGGCCACAATCTGGAAATCCGGTCTTTCTTCCAGGATGAAGGGTTCTTCTGACCGGAGGACCCGGGAGTTGGATGAAAAGCCCTTGCGACGGGACAAAAAATCCGCGTCGTGATTGCCCGGCAGGATCAGGATCTCTCCGTCGAAACTGTCCAGAACGGCCGGGATGGACTGTTCAACGGAAAGATAAGAATTGTCGCTGTCGAAGAGGTCGCCGCAGACCAGGATCATGCCGCAATTTTCGCGCCGGGCGGTATCCACCAGGACCTGGAGGGTTTTCAGGTCTTCCCGGGCGTTCAGGTGGAGGTCCGCGGTGTGCAGTATCTTCATGGGGACATTATAATCGTGGCGGGAATTTTTCTCAACGCGGCCGCAACCGGTATTGAGAAGGCGAGCCGGGAGATCCTTTTGCGAATGGGCTTCTGCCGGGATAGGGATAAACCCCCAAATATTGCAGAGCGCATTTCCCTGGATTATAATATCTGGTGTCCCGGGGCAGGCGAGCCTGTTCACGGGAGGAGGTCTCAAGCCGGTTTTCCGCGGTGATCCCGGCCGGAAAACCGGAAATATCAATCCATGCATGAAATCTGGCTCCTCAAACCCCGCGTGAACCCCCTGGAAGAAGACAATCCCGTTTTCAACTTTTACGGAGATTATACCTATATGCGGGAGGGGTATTACGAGACGCTGCAGTCCCAGTTGTCCGGCGTCAACATCCACCCCACCTCCCAGGAAAGCCTGGACGCGTATATTGTCGCGATAGCCATGGAGAAAGCGCAACGAGCCGGGATTCCCGTGCCCGAATTCCGGATCGCCACGGAAAGAACCAAGATCGATTCGTTCCCCGTGATCGGCTACGCCATGAACCCGTTTTCCAACAACTCCTACATCATCAACGACGCGAAATTCTACGAGCATAAAATCAAGTCGCTGACCCTGTCCGGCAAATACCTGGCGCTTGTCCAGAAGATTCCGGACGGCAATTACCGTCTGGACACCCTCCGGTGCATCATGGGGCGGGTGTCTTTGCCTGAGTATGCCGATTTCGCGATGAAGGTTTTCCGGACGTTCCGGCTTCCCCTGATGAGGATCAAGACCCTGGTGACGCTGGACCGCCACTATCTGTCCGCCATCGAGCCGCTGGATTACGACGCGCTCACCATCAACGAAAAAAAGATGGTGGACGGGATGGGCGAATGGCAAAAATAGCGATCTTTACCGAGCGTTCCACCCTCCGCATGGGCGCGGACCTGAATTCGCTTTTCAATTTCCGGCAGACGGCCATGGACATGGGGCACCAGCTGGATTTCATTTTCAAGAACGACGTCAAGTACCTGAAAAATTACGACGCGCTGTTTATCCGCGCGTTGACGGACCCCCTGAATTCCAGTTATATCGTCTCGCGTACGGCGGAACTCTCCGGTATCCGGGTCCTGGACCGTTCCGACGACATCCGCGTCTGTTCCGACAAGATCAACATGTACCTGCACCTGAAGCGCGCGGGAGTGCCCATCCCCGCCACGGAATTTCTGGACCACGAGGAATTGACGGTTGAAAACGCGCGGGACTTCCTGGAGTCCATGGGCATTCCGCTCGTGCTGAAGGCCCCGAATTCCAGTTTTTCCTCCTACGTGGAGCGCGTGTCCACTCCGGAGGAATTCGTGAGGGTGGGGAAGAAATTTTTCCGGCGCGCGGACATCATCGTGGTCCAGCGGTACGTTCCCAGCCGGTTTGACTGGCGCGTGGTGCTCCTGGACGGCAAAGTCATCTCCATCGTCAAATATATCATGAAGGAAAACGCCTGGAAGATCATGGACCACGACCACGAGGGCAAACTGCTGATGTGCGACACGGCCGGCGTCGATATCCGGGACGCGGACCGGAAACTGCTGGAAACGGCCCTGGCGGCCGGCGCGGCGATCGGGAACGGCCTTTACGGAGTGGACATGAAGGAAGCGGACGGCAATTATTGCGTGATAGAAGTCAACGACAACCCCAATATTGACGAAGGTCTGGAAGACCAGAAATCGCCGGACATCTACAAATGGATCATCCGTTATCTTGTGGGCGAAGAATTCGAAGGACTTTATGACCCCCGCTTTCCGCAACGCCTCGATTTCTGATCTCCCCTTCATTTTAACCGTTGAATCGGCCTGTTTCCGGATGGCCGACCGGTTTTCCGGGAGACAAGTCAGGCGTTTTCTCAAAAACCCCTGTCAATCCATCCGGGTGGTAATCCTTACGGACGGCGGAATTCCGGCCGGTTGGGCTGTCTTGTTCACCAGACGGGGAAGCCGGGTCGCGAGACTTTATTCCATCGCGGTCCATCCGGATTTCTCCGGTCGCGGCCTGGCAAAAGCCTGCATTCAACATTTTTCTCGCAGGCTTTCCGGCGGTTTTTCCGCCCTCGTTCTGGAAGTGCGCCGGTCCAACTCGCGGGCGCTGCGTTTATACCGTTCTCTGGGTTTTCGCGCCGTCCGCGTTCTGCCCGGATATTATCCCGGCGGTGAAGCCGGAGTCAAACTCCGCCTGGATTTGCCTAACGGTCCGGCCCGCCGTAACATGAAACGCCATGAGCCGGACTAATCCTGACCGCAGCCCTGTCTCCGTTTCCACCCCCGCTCTCAGGGAGAACACGGGATACGTAACGCCGGAAGAAGCCGGTACGCTGACCGAAGAACCCGGTGTCTATCTCATGAAAGACGCCCGGGGGACGGTGATCTACGTCGGCAAGGCCAAAAACCTGAAGAAACGGGTGTCGTCCTATTTTCAGAAGTCCCATAACGCCGATTCGGAACTCAAGACGCGCCTCATGGTCGGGAACGTCGCGATCATCGACTATGTCCGCGTGGGTAGCGAAACCGAGGCGCTGATCCTGGAAGCCAACCTCATCAAGGAATACCGGCCCCGCTACAACATCCAGTACAAGGACAACAAGTTCTATCCGTTCGTGAAGGTGACGGCCCGCGAGGATTTCCCCCGGATCGTGTTTACGAGGGAAACCAGGAAGGACGGGGCGCGCTATTTCGGCCCCTTCACGAGCGCGCGGGCAGTCCGGTCCTACATTGACGTGGTGCAGAGGATCTTCCAGATCAGGACCTGCGTGGAAATGCCGCGGAAGGAGTGCCTCAATTACCATATCAAAAGGTGTACGGGGCCCTGCATCGGGAAAATAACCCGGGAAGAATACCGCGAACAGGTCCGCCTGGCGTCCCGTCTCCTGGACGGGGAAACGGGGGACCTGATCCGGGAACTGGACCAGCAGATGCGCGAAGCGTCCGCGGCCCGACTGTACGAAAAAGCCCAGATCGTCAAGAACAAGATAGACGCCATCCGCCTGTTTGAAGCCGGCCAGAACGTATATCTGCCTTCGGGCATCAACGCCGATTTCATCGGGCTGGCATCGCGGATGGGCAAGGTCAATTTCGTTGCTGTGATTGTCCGGAACGGGAGGATGGTGGGCAAGCGCAGTTATACCGCCTCCCTGCAGGTCGAGGAGGACCTGTCCGACGTTCTGGCGGGTTTTATCCTGGAATACTGGAAAAATTCTGACCGGAAGCAGTCGGTGTTCTTCCTGGAACCCGATTATGAAGGCATTGTCGGGGAACTGGCCGGCTATTTCGAAACTGCCGGAGCGCCGGGAGTACGGGTCCAGATTGCACGGGAGGATAAACACAAAGCCCTTGTGAATATCGCCCGGGAGAATGCCGGTCTCCACCTGGTCCAGGTCCTGAGCAAAGTGGAACGGTCCGAGAGCCTGAAGATGCTTCAGGACACGCTCAAACTGGACACGTTGCCCATGCGGATCGAAGGGTTCGACGTGGCCAATATCCTGGGCACTTATCCCGTCGCCTCGATGGTGTCCTTTTACGCCGGGAAACCGGACAAATCGAATTACCGCCATTTCCGGATCAAGACCCGGTCCGCGCCGGACGACTTCGCAATGATCGCGGAAGCCGTGACCCGGAGATACCGTCGCCTGCGGGACGAGAACGCGGAACTGCCCGACCTGGTCCTGATTGACGGCGGCAAGGGGCATCTGAACGCGGCGCTGGAGGCCTTGGCCGGGCTGGGGGTGTCTCTCAACGTGATTTCCCTTGCCAAGAAGAACGAGGAAATATATAATCCCTATGACGGCAAACCGCTGGTCCTGCGCAAGAATTCGCCCGCCCTGCACGTGCTCCAGCAGGTCCGCGACGAGTCGCACCGGTTTGCCAACGCCTTTTACAACCGTATCAAGGGGCGGGATCTGGTGTCGTCCGTGTTTGACCGGATCGGCGGCATCGGCGAGAAACGCCGCCGGGCGCTCCTGGCCAAACTGATGGACCGGGAGGTCCTTCGGAACTTGAGCGAGGAAAAACTCCGAGACATCGGTTTCCCGAAAAAGACGGCCGCGCTGGCGTTGGCGGAGATCCGCAGGCGTTTTCCGGACAAAGCCGGCGGGGCGGAGAAGGATAAGACATGAACGTCCTCATTTTCACGCAGTCCTATTACGTGCGCAATACCTTTGTCAACGCGCTCATCCCCAAGGGGATCGATCTCTACCACGCCGAGCACGCGGACAGCCTGATCGACAAGCTGAACTCCCATCCCATTGACGCGATCGCCATCGACGTGATCCAGGGCAATTTCGATTCCGTTTTCAACCTGGTCAGGATCATCAAGGGCAGCGACAAGGAAGAAATCAAGAAGATCGCCGTCATCCTCATCATCGGTTCCATAGACCGCGAATCCATTACCGCCGCCGTCCAGTCCGGCGTGATCGGTTTCATCAAGAGCAGCGCGACGGAGGATTTCATAGCCAATTACGTGATGGAAATCTACCAGAAAGTCAAGGGCGTCCCGGCGGAGCGGAAGTTCGCCCGCATCACCATCGGCGCCACGAACACCAGCGAACGGGTCGGCATCAAGTTCCAGTCACCCGTCACAAACCAGATGATCATCGGCGTGATGCAGGATCTGTCGTTCGGCGGCATGGCGGCCGAGCTGGTCGGGACTTTTTCGCCGGAATCGGTGGCCCTGGGCATCGAGGTGAAAAACGTCCAGTTCATCCTGGACGGCAAGGACATCGTGCTGGACGGTGTCGTGGTGGCCGTCCAGAAAAATTTCTGCGCCTTCCGGTTCACGAACATGTCCCCGCCCGTGCGCGAAACGATCGCCCATTTCATTTTCGAGCGCCTGTCCGGAATGAACTAGGCGCCCCGCCATGACTGTCCGACGGCAAATCGATTTTCCGAAAAAAATGACGGAACTGCCCCCCGAGGCGGTCCAGGACGGGGTCAACCGCGCGCTTTCGGAGGACCTGCGATCAGCCGGTGACATTACGTCCATCGCGCTGTTTCCCCCGGAATCCAGAGCCGTGCGGGGCCGGCTGACGGCCAAAGCGCCCGGCGTTCTCTGCGGTTGTTCATTGGCCCGCGCGGTTTACCGGCGCATCGACCCGAATGTCCGGATCCGTTTCCTCAAGGACGACGGGGACAGCGTCCGGGCCGGAGACGCGATTTTCGAGGTGGAAGGAAAGCCTCTCGCTGTCCTGTCCGGCGAAAGAACGGCGCTGAATTTCATCGGGCTTCTTTCGGGCATCGCGACGCGCACCCGGGAACTGGCGCGGTCGGTCAGCAAATACCCCGTCAAACTGCTGGATACGCGAAAGACACTTCCGGGGCTGAGGGAATTCCAGAAATACGCCGTGTCCGTGGGGGGAGGCTTCAACCACCGCTACGGGCTATACGACATGATCCTGATCAAGGAAAACCACGTAAAAGCCGCGGGCGGGGTCCAGCCGGCCGTGGCGAAAGCGCGGAGAAATTTTCCGGATATCCCGATTGAGGTGGAGGTGGAAACGCCTGAAGAAGTTCGGGATGCCCTGGAAACGGATGCCGATATCCTGATGCTGGACAACATGACCAACGCCCAAGTCCGTCAGGCCGTCAAAACCGTGGCCGGCAGAAAATACCTGGAAGTTTCCGGAAATGTGGACGGGAAAAGACTTGTGGAATTGGCCAAAACGGGGGTCGATTTCGTGTCTATGGGATCGTTGACCCATACCGTTCAAAATCTGGATATCAGTTTTCGGTTATTCTAACCCATTCTCATATATAGAGTTAGGAATCGGGTGAATTATTCTTCCTTAAACTAATGAATTGTTAAATCCCTGTCGATAATAGATATGGAAAAATCTTGATGAATGCCAAAGCCGGCCCCCTTGATTTTTTCAAGGTGCCGGATTACTCTATTGTTGTTACGGGGGCGTCCGGATTTCGACTGATACTTCGGTGCCTCCGGGCTTCAGGCAGGGCTGGGTATCCCTTATAATGCCCGACAACTGTAACTGCGGAAGATTATTCTTACGCAATGGCTGCCTAAGGGCTAGCCGTCCAGCCGGTCCTCATTCTATCGGGGGGCCCCAGCTGGTCAGACAGATAGATAGGTCGCGTCACGCCGGTAACCGCGACCGAAACCAACCGGCTACTGGGGTCGCGGGTTTGTTTTATTTCCCGCGGCTTCTGAGCTTGAAATAGAACTAAGCCTGTGAATAAAGCCTTGAGGTTTCGGTTTCAGGACGTGGGTTCGATTCCCACCGCCTCCAATCGTGACCCCGATCATCACAGACGCAGGATGCGACACCGGAAGGAGGGCCGGTGAGAACAGGAGGTTTTTATGAAGATCGAAGGGATCCCCAACGTACCGCACTCCAATGCTGTGACCAAAACCCAGGCGGGCGCGCCCGATCGTCCGAATAAAGACTTCTCGAACTATCTCTCCGTCAAACAGGGAGAAGGCAAGAGCGTGAGCCTGCCCCGCAACGTGACCCGCGAAATGATCCAGGACTTTGCCGAATGGTACTTCAAGCAGGGCCGGTCCTATGAAAGCGCGAAGAGTTACAAGCAGGCCATTTCCGCCTATGAAAAAGCCAACTCCGTCCAGCCGGGTCCGGAAAAAGCCGCGTCCATAGACTCCGCGCGGGTCAAGGAATACAACCTTCACAGGAAATAGACGGGAATTTTGTCCGCGTCCCGTTTCCCGGTCCGTTCTTCAGAACTTTTTCGAAAACTTCATCCTGATCTGGGGGATTTTCTGCGCGATGAACAGCGCGTAGAGAGTCGCGAAAATCAGGAAATTCCCGATGAACAGGAACCCGTAAGCCTGAAGCGCCGGCGTGACGGAAAACAGCGTCAGCGCGGTTCCTGTTCCGAACGCGACGAAACCCGCCGTCCGCATTTTCCCCTTCCATTTCACCAGCACGAAGTTGAACAGAACGATGTAGGGCACCGCCAGCAGATAATAATGATTGGTCCAGCTGACCGGCGAGATCAGGAGCAGGGCGTATATGTAAAACGACAGGGGGACGAGCTTCCGGTCGGAATACAGAAGGTGCAGCAGGACCGTCAGTCCCAGGAACACCGCCTTCAGTGTCTTGACCAGAATGCCCAGCTGAAAATCGCTCCAACCCGGGTTGATGACGGCGAACAGGCCGCCGTAGGTGTCGCGGCCGAACGGGGTGAGATACCGCGCCAGAACGCCTTCCAGGGACTGGTTAATGGAGGAGTAGGTGATCGTGTCGGTCTGGAGCTTCTGGCCCGTCAGAAAGGGGAAAATGACCCGGTTGAACCATTCCGTCGTGAGCCGGGACGCGTCGCCGATGCCGAAAAAAAGCATGGGCACTAGATAGACCGAAAGGAAAAAGGCGAGAAAAGCGAACAGCAGGGTGATCCATTTCCTTTCCACCAGGAAATAAACAAGCAGGAGCGCGGGGGTGATCTTGACGGCAATGGCCAGCCCCAGCATGACTCCCGCGGGCAGTTCCTTTTTATTCTGGTCGAACCAGATCGAAGCCGTCATGAGCGCCAGCGGCAGAAAGTTGCTTTGTCCGAGATAGAGGTTGTCGGCGATCACGAATCCGAGGAGCAGGACCGGGATCAGAATGTTGACGCGGCGGGAAACCAGGTCTTTTTTCAGCATGTCCGCCGCCAGTCCCACGGTCAGGACAAGGCCGGCAAAACTGACCAGGTACCACAAAAACGCCGCCACGGGCTTGGTGAAAATCGCGAACGGCGCGATCAGGCAGTAAAACAGGGGCGGGTAGGAATTGTAGTTGTATTTCCCGAAGATCGATTCATAGCGGTACAGGATTTCCCGCGTCGCGTTATAGAAATGGTTGCCGAAATCCGTGGGGTTGACTGGATCCGCGGCGCGGATCACGGTATAGACGGCCAGTCCCGCGAAAGCCGCCAAAAAAAGCCCCGCGGGCAGCCGGTTCTCCTTTTTTTTAAGAAAAAGAACGAGATCGGAAAAAATATTCCCGATCAGAACGCCGATTTTCATGATTCCCTCCCGTTCTGACGACAGGCCGCTTGTGCGTTCCCGCGGCGGGCCGCATGCGGGCCGTATTTACAAACAATCCGGCCGTCAGCGCGACTATTATAATATGAAGCGCTGGTTTATCACAACATCGTTTTGCCCTGGCGGGCCGGTTATCCGATCCGGAAGGAGCGTATGGATACGGACGCTTTCTGAATGCGCTGATGGGTAAAAATCGTCCGTTCGTCTGCCCATGGGCCGATACGACCGCGACGGCTTCCGGGCGGGGCAGGGTGACCGCCGGATTTTTCAGTTGGGCGGGTGCGGGAATTTTCGCGAATCATGCTCACGGGAGAACCGTGCCCGATAAATATCACGGGCATCTGCGGCATTGCGGTCCCCCGTAAAATTCATTATACTCTGAAAGCCGGACCGGAACAAATCTCGCGGGCGGTATCGGTCACTGATTGTAAATTACGGCACGGACTGAACCGGTTGCCAGGAGAGCGTATTTTGGAACCGACACCATGAAGAGCGACGGAATGGCCGCCGGCCTGGAGATCAGCGTTCATGAGGACATGCTTTTTTTAAGCGGCCGGGAGGAGATGGAGTGTCCCTACCTGGCTGAACGCCTGTTCCGGATGGAATTTATTTATCCGGTCCGGGAAAACCCGCAGACGGCCTAGGAACACCTGGGGCCGGCGGGCTTGCGCGGACGGGGGGGTCTGGGGGGGCATACCGGAGGGGGCCG
>CAYMRH010000017.1:13002-15974 GCA_964392785.1 uncultured Brevinematales bacterium | reverse complement strand
ACGGGTTTTCTGTTTTACCATACCATATGCGACCGTTGCTCGGAATGCGTTCCGATCCGCCTGGAACCGTCCCGGTTCCGGCCGTCAAAATCCCAGGCGAGAAATCTTCGGGAGAACGGCGGCATCCGTGCCGAATGGGGACCCTCCGGGGTGACGGACGAAAAAATCGAGATGTTCTCCCGGTATTCCGAGGCGTTTCACGGCCGGAACCCCCTGGAGGACAAGGCCGAAGAATTGCGACATATTCACTGCGGCTTTCCCGGGACTTTCGAAATGGATCTCTGGCTGGACGGCCGTCTGGCGGGTGTGGGCGTTCTGGATGTTTGCGGAGACGGAGTTTCCTCCGTGTATTTCTATCACGATCCGGCTTTGAGAGAACGCGGTCTGGGCACGTATTCGGTTCTCAGGGAAATCGAACACTGTCTGCGGGAAGGCCGACGGTATTATTATCTGGGGTACGTGGTGGCCGGATGCCGGAAAATGGAATACAAGACCCGTTTCCGGCCGTACGAACTGTTAAAAAACGGCGTCTGGGTCACGGGTCGTTGATTCCGCTGGCGCGGGGCGGCTTATTTTTTCACCCGGTAGCGGATCACGGTCAGGTAATTTTTGGGATTGAACGAAAACGGCCCCGGACCCCGGACGTATTCTTCCTCATGATCGCCTGTGATCCTGTATCCGCTCTCCCGAATATGTTTCTTGAGCCGTTCAATGGTCGGGGTTTCCTCGCTGTAAGGGCCCACGTGAAGGATTTCCGCAACCGTGCCGTATGGCCACGTTGTCAGAAAAATTGTGGCGCTGTCGTCTGTCGGTTTCGGAAGATCGGCTTCGGTCACGGTTTCGTCCACCGGAAGGCCAAAAACGCCTTTCCAGCCGGATTTTTAAGTGCCGGGGTCCACCGGCCATCTGGCCCGGGGGGCGGCCAGTTTCAGGCCGGGACGGCTTTTCTTGAGCGTGAAGAACGCGCCGAACAGTTTGCCGAAGGCTTTGCCGGACGCGACGGCAGGGTCTCCGGGTATGATCACCGCCAGCATCCGCTGCGCGTCTTTTTGGACGATGCGGGGCTCCCGGAGAAATTCCAAACCCTTTGTTCCGGGACGGGTCAGATAAAGCATCGCAAACATTCCGAGCGCAAGCGCGATCACAACCACTATGACCGCAGTGGTTTTTTTCATGTTCGCCTCCGTATTATTGCCTGTCCTGATTCAGTCCCCTGAGCGCATGAAGAGATTGAAGAAAGAGTAAAACGGCATGAAGATCAGCGGCAGGAACCGGAACAGCGGGCCGCCGACCAGGTGAACGGACCAGGGATTGTTTGCCTGCGACGCGAATACTCTCCAGGTGTCGGCATCCAGGCGGATCAGCACCGGCAGGTAGAAAGTGAGCTGAAATAGGAAAATGAAAAACAGGACGGCAAAGCGCGGCTTGTCCGAGAGGACGGAATACGCCGCAAAGAACGCGGGGAGGAAATGCAGGGCCAGGACGCAGATCATGCCGAGGAGCACTTCCCAGTTGACCGGCCCGAAATTCGGGTACCGTGTCAGCCATTGAAGGAAATAGGAGAAACCGCCGCTGCCCATGCCGACCGGCGTGGGGGCGAGAGTCCAGTGACCGGCCACCGCCAAAGGCGCCAGAATGCAGGGCGTCAGGATCAGCAGTTCCGTGAAATCCCTGGCATAGCCGCGGACGGTGATGTCCAGAATGCCCAGAACGGTAAACAGGACGAAGAGCGATACCAGCGGCAGGACCGAAAGCTCGTCCTGTTCGAGAATGTTCACTCCGAACGATTTGAAGGCGAGCCAGACGGTTCCCACCACCGCCGGAAGCAGGGTCAGGAGGGATTTTATGATGCGCCGCATGGCGTCCTGACCGGTCCGGCCTTGTCTGATGTTTTATTGCTGTCCATAATCAGTACGATTCCCGGACCACGCGGCCCTTGCCTGATTTCTTGGCCCGGACCATCAGGTTGTCCGCCTTCCGGAAGATCTCGTCCGTATTCCGCGGACTGCGGTGGAAAGTGGCGAGTCCGGCGGAAAAGGTGACCTTGCGTTTTTTTCTCGCAAACGCGGACAGGCAGGCCTTTCGCAGGCGTTCCACGGCCACCAACGCCTCTGGGGCCCCGGTTTCCGGCAACAGGACGGCGAACTCGTCGCCTCCAACCCGGCCAACGCCGTCCAGAAAACGGACTGTTTTTTTCATGACGTCAGCCGCTTCGCGGAGCGCGTCGTCTCCCGAAGAGTGGCCGGAGGCGCTGTTGACGCTCCGGAAATTATCCAGGTCGATATAAGCGACGGAGAAAGGTTTTTTCCTTCTTCTGAACCGCGCCGTTTCCAGGTCCAGAAGCGTCCGGAAACTGTGCAGGTTGAGGACGCCGGTCAGAGGGTCCTCCCGGGATAGGGCCTGGTTGCGCGAGATCAGGTTTTTCAGTTCGGCGGCCATCGCGACAAGCATCAGGAAAACGGCCATATTCCCCAGGGCGTTGAAATAATCGGCGCCCGAGAGAGCGCCGCCGGCCGACTGGCGGTTCACGGCGAACAGGGCCATCGAACAAACCGAAGCGGCGGCCACGCCGTTCCAGACCCCCAGGAAGAGACTCACGGCAACCACCAGGAGCGCATAGAGAAAAAAGACTGAGAAAGCCCCCGTCAGATAATCGACGGCGGCGATCGCGGCGGCCGCCGCGATCCAGAGTATGACCAAAAGCGGTTCCGGCAGCGCGGCACGGAAACGGAAGTCCAGATTCGTTCTCATGGCCTATTTTACATCGCGTGAACGCTTTTCGCAATCGGTTCGGCGGACCCGATTGCTTTTCGGGGCTGACGCTTCCGGCCCGCCTTTACAGATTCCACCGGCGGTCTTATAATATCTGAAATTCTCACCGGCGGTTTTATGCTGAAAGACGGCGATTACGTCTATCTCTACCAGGAAAAGGCGTCTTATCTGGTCCCGTTTAAAAAAGGGAGCACCATCTC
>CAYMRH010000017.1:0-12992 GCA_964392785.1 uncultured Brevinematales bacterium | reverse complement strand
AGGCTGGAGGAGGGGATGGATTACGGAGACGCGATCCCCACGAACATCGGCGAGATTTTCCACATTCTCCGTCCTACGACGGCCGATTACATGATGAAGGTCAAGAGAAGGACGACCATCATCTATCCCAAGGAAGCCGGAGCGATTCTGCTGGAACTGGGCATCCGCAACGGGTCGCGCGTGATCGAGATCGGGACGGGTTCCGGGTCGTTGACCCTTTTGTTGTCCGGAATCGTGGGCGAGCAGGGGCATGTCTATTCCTTTGAACGGCGCGAAGAGCATCTGGAGAACGCCATGAAGAACGTACGCCGGTTCGGGTTCGGGACCAACGTGGATTATTCCCTCCGCGATCCGGCGGAGGACGGCGGTTTCGGCGTGACGGGCGCAGACGCGGTTTTTGTGGACGTACCGGCCCCGTGGACGCTGGTGAAGGCCGTTTACGAAGCGCTGGCGCCGGGCGCGCACGCGGGTTTTCTTTCCCCCAACATCGAGCAGGTCCAGACCACGGTGGACCGGTTGAACGCGACCGGGTTCGTGCGCGTGCGCTGTTTCGAAATGCTTTCGCGCGGCATCCGCATCAAGCGCAATCTCACCCGCCCTTTTGACCGCATGATCGGCCATACGGGTTATCTGTATTTTGCGCAGAAGATCGCGAAGACGGCGGCGTCGGAATGCGAATATCAGATCTGAAGATTTCCCGATACCGTAGCCGGATTTGGTCGGGCGCTTCATGAAGCATTTTATCCTGGTCTATTACATCCTCTCCTTTACTTCGGGCGCTGTGTCCGTCGCGTTTGTCCTCATCAACCTGTTCAAACGCCGGGACGTCCGTTTCCTGCGCTACCTCCTGTTCCTGCTGTCTCTCACCGTGCTGGTGATCCTGAACGCCTACCAGTTCTACCGGTACCACATTTCCGCGTTCGACCTGGGGTATGCCCGGTTTTTCGTCCACGGTGTCTTTTCCGTCACTTTCGCGGCGATGACGACCCTGGTCCCCGCGCTGACGTTTGACTTCGCGGGCCGGAAAATGCCCCGGCCCCTGGCCGCGGCGGCGGTCGCGGCTTCCGTGATCTCTGTCCTTGTGACCGCGGGATTGTACGTCGCCAATCCCGACGCGCCGTCCCGTTTGAGCGCGGAGATGTGCTGGCTTTACGGGTTCCAGATCAACGCCCTCTTCGCGGTGGTGATCGTCTGCCTGGTTTATCTTCTGGTCCGTCTGCTGAACGAAAAACAGCGCGAACGCCGCCGGCTGATCGGAGCCGCGTTCGTGATGACGATCCTGTTCTTCCCGGGGTTTATCCTGGACGCGAACTGGAGGACGCTGCAGCTGGCCTGGCGTGTGCTGCCCATGGGCTTTAATTTCACGCCCCTGTTCTACCTGGTCTGGAACGTCCTGAGTTTGGTCGCTCTCGCCGGGTTCCTGACGCCTGTCCACGCGCCAAACGGAACCCTGCGCCCGCTGGACGTTCCGGGGTTGGACCTGCCGGAAGGATTTATCCGGGAACACGGCATTTCCCCCCAGGAAAAGACCGTCCTGGTCATGGCCTTAAACGGCATGGCCAACCCGCAGATCGCGGAAAAGCTGTTTATTTCTCCCGGAACGGTGAAGAACCATATGCATAATATTTACACGAAAACCGGGGCGAAAAACCGCATTGACCTGGCCCGCCAGATCAAGGAATTCAACTGATCACGGCTCCGATTATATCCGAAATCACATCCCGAACCTGATAATTGTACCCGAAATCATATTGACCGGTGTCCCGCCGTTTCCGTAAAATATGATCAATGAAAAATGCCTGAACAGTGAAAATCCAAAGAGGAGTTAAAAACGCCGGCGGGGGCGGGACCGTCGGGTCTGCCCCCGGCATTAGGAAGAATGATTTCAAGAACGAGCTTCAATCATTCCGTTACGGGTTGTCGGGTTGAACCGGGCTCATTGGTCCCTGGCGCGGGTGTCCGGGCGGGAGCCGGGGCGTAAGGGACAACCACACCCGCGTAGAGTCCCCACTTGTCCTTCTCGTCGGACCGCACCTCGAACCACTTGCCAGTCCGGTCGTAAATCTGCAGCGCGTCAGCGAATGCCCAGCCGGAGAAACTTTCCAGCATGACGGAGGTGTCGCGGATGTCGAGTTCGCGCAGTTTGGGAAGATCGGCCAGCGGAGACAGGTCCCTGACCTCGGTTTTCTGAAGCTCCAGGGTTTCCAGGTTCTGGAGGGCGCGCAGGGGATTGATGTTTCTGATCCGGTTTTTCCCGAGGGACAGTCTGGTCAGACGGACCAGATTGGACAGAGGAGAAATGTCCGCGATCCTGTTGTTGTAAAGTTCCAGGCGCGTCAGCTGGGTGAACCGGCCCAGCGGGCGGATGTCCGTAATTCCGCTCCCGTTCAGCGCGAGGTTGGTGGTCCGGTTGATATCGTTGGTTCCGTAGGCCCGGAGCGCCATGCGGAGATTCGGGTCACGGACCTCCCGCGGACTGAATTCCTCGGCGAAGGAATAGACCAGGAAAACAAACAGCGCGGAAACGGCGTACACCAGAAAACTTTTCATGCTCCCCTCTCCGGGATCATTATATAACAGCGTGCTTCAAAATCAAATCAGGCGGGAGATTTTGTTCTTTTCTGGTACCAGCGGGCGGCGTCGATCAGCACGGCCGGGAGAACGGCGGCGCCGCTCAGGTTCCTGTGCCTGATGCCTTCGGCGGCGTCGGCCACGGACGCGGACAGTTCCTTCAATTCCGCCGTCAGGGATGCGCCGGCCGCCCGGGCGCAGGCCTCCCGGTATTCCGGCGCCAGGAATCCGGTCAAATCCGAACCCCGGATCCTCGATTGCCGCGCCAGGAATACGCCGCGCAGAAATTCCGCGAGTTCGTCCAGGAAACGCAACTGCAGGGCGCCGGAGTCGGAAACGGACTCGATGAATTCGAAGACCCGGTTTTCATACTGGATGCGCGGCGCGATTTGGGTGAAGAATTCAGCCACTTTTTCGCGAGCCTTGCGGGTGTACTGATGGACGGTGTCCTCCAGAACGTCCGCGGTGGTGCGGGCCCTTTCCGGGGCCGGAATACCCAAAACGGATTCCAGCAGGCGCGGCGTGAGGGCCTGGAAGGAAATGCGGACGCACCGCGACAGGATGGTTGGCAGAAGCGAATCCGGCCGGGCGCTGGTGAGCAGGATCCAGCTTCCCGGCGCCGGCTCTTCGAACAGTTTCAAAGCGGCGTTCTGGGCTTCCTCGGTGGCGTTGTCAAAATCGCCGATGACGGTGATCCTGCGGCCCGAGGAACTTTTCAGGGAGTGGAAGGCGATGACGGACCTGATGAAATCGATCGGCACTCTCTTTTTTTTCGATATTTCCTCGGATACGGAGGAAAGGTTCTCCTTCATCGCGGCGTCCATGTCCTGCAGGACCGACACGGGGTTTTCGGACAGCAGGATTCGCTCCAGGTCCGTCTGGAAATCCGGGAGCTGGTAGGATTCGGATTTCGCCGCCGGGTTTTTCCTGAATTTCAGGCCGCTTTTACCGACTTCACCCAGAGCCACGGCCTGCGACAACCGTCCCAGGACACCGGAGAAATATTCCGCCAGACGGGGTTGAAGGGCCTGGTTTTTCAGGTTTCTCAGGAAAAAACGGGTTTTCAGAAAATAGTCGTCGTTCCGGTAGAAAAGAAAATCGGGAGAAAAAAACGGATTCATGCCCAGGACGGAGCGCGCGAAACGGACGGCGGCCGTGAATTTTCCCGTACCTTTTTCACCCTGAAGCAGGACGGTCCGGCCTGGGGGCGCGGAACGGATTTCTTGGGCGTTCTGTTCACCGCCGGATTTGTCTCCGGGACTCTGCGGGTCAAGAAAATTTTCCAGGAGCGAAAGCGCCCCCGGCTGTCCCAGGATTTCCGGAAGCACGGGGTTTATCCCTTGCCGTTTTCGGAAGGCCGGATGTCCAGCAGGTTTAACCGCAGTTCGTCCAGCCCCTGGAATTTGTTGATTTCCGGGATCCCGACCACGTCGAAACACCCGGTCAGCAGCCCGTTCCGTCCGAACGCCGCCTTGAGCCGTTCGGTCCAGTTCCATCCGACCACGGTCCGCTCCGTCCCGTCCTTGGAAACGGTGAGGAGCACGTGAGCGCCTTCCTTTCCGATTTCACGGTATCCGGTCACGCGCACTTTGCGGACCAGGAGTTTCGTGTGTTCGTTCGAGTTTCCGGCGGGTTCCAGAACGTTTTCGATGTACCGGACCATGTTCAGGTTCAGGTCCGCCAGCGATTCCAGGACCGTGTCGATGGCGATCTCCTCCCGAAGGGAGGACAGGTCCACGTTTTCCATGTACCGGCGCAGCTGGGTTTCCAGGAGGGGCAGTTTTTCCGTTTTCAGCGTAAAACCGCCGGCGGCTTTATGGCCGCCGTACTGGATCAGCACGTCCCCAATTTTTTCCAGCATTTCCACGACGTTGAAACCCGGGACCGACCGGACGCTCCCGCTGGAAGTAGACCCGTCCACGGACACGACAACGGCCGGGACGCGGTGTTCCATGGACAGTTTGTTGGCCAGGAGGCCCGTCGTGCCGCGCGTAAAGTCCGAAGAGGATAAAAACGCGATCTTGTTGTCGCGGATGGCCTGGGCGTTCACCATGCTGTTGGCCGTAATGACTCCGTCGTCCATGATGCTTTTGCGGTCCGTGTCGCGGACCAGGATTTCCCTGACCAGCTCCTCGGCTTCCTTGATCTTGCCGGATATGAGAAGTTCCACGCTCAGACTGGCGTTGCCCACGCGTCCGGGCGAATTGAGAAGAGGGGCGACGGTCCAGCTCACGTCCTTGCCGCTGACGCGGTCCAGGGAGAGGCCCGAGTCCCGGATCAGGTAAATCAGCCCGATGGAGGATTGGGAAACGGTTTTCAGGCCGTTTTTCACGATATTCCGGTTTTCCTCAATCAGCGGCATGATGTCCGCCACGGTTCCGACGGCGGCGAGAGGCAGCATTTCCGAGAACAGTTCCATCATGCGGTTGGACCGGTGCAGCACCAGGTTGCGGTAAACGGCGGCGCAGAGCGCGGCGTCCGCCAGGCCGCGGTGCAGGGTTTTCGTGTCCACGAAAACGCCCAGGTGCTGGGCCACGGAGTTCAACCGGTGTTCGTTCAGTTTTTTCAGCAGAACGTGGGAGAGCTTGAGGGTGTCTTCCACGGGATTGGGAACGGTGCGGTCCAGGTGCTTGCGGAACGCCTGGGCCAGGAACTTCATGTCGAATTCTATGGCGTTGTGACCCACCAGTTTCCGGTTTCCGATGAAATCCGAGAACCGGGACAAGACGTCCCGGGCCGGGAGGCCTTCCCGCTCCAGCAGGTCGTTCGTGATGCCGGTAATGCGCGTGATTTCGGCGCTGACCGGCGCGGACGGCCGGATCAGGGCCTCGAATGTTCCGGTCGTCACCCCGTTCTTCACGCAAACGGCCCCGATTTCGATGATCTCGTCGCGGACGGGATTGAGCCCCGTGGTTTCCACGTCGAAAAACACGATTTCCTGGCCGAAAGTGTCAGACAAAAACAGTTTTTCCGCGATTCCGCACACCAGCTTGAAGGCGACGGACGCGCCGCAGAGAAAATAAAACGGATAGCCGTCTTCCTTGACCTTGGGGTTCACGATGGCGAGCGCCTTGGGCAGGGTCCCGCGCGGCTCGTGGTGGTCGGTCACGATTACGTCAATGCCCTGCTCCGCCGCGTAATCAATTTCGTCCAGCGACGTGATGCCGCAATCCACCGTGATGATGAGGCGGATTTCGTTCAGCGAAGCCCAGCGCACCACGTCCTTGGTCAGGCCGTAGTCGTCGGTCCCTTCCGGGACGCGGTACACCACGTTGGCTTCCTGCCGTTCCAGGAACTTGTAGAGGATGGCCGTGGCGGTCACGCCGTCCACGTCCTTGTCGCCGAAAATCAGGATCGCTTCCCCGTTGCGGATGGCCGTCTGAACCCGTTCCACGGCCTTCTCCATGTCCCGGAAATGATACGGGGAATGCAGGTTCAGCACGGACGGTTTGGTGTACTGCTGGACTTTCTCGAAGGTGTCAATACCCCGGTTCACCAGGATGGCGCCGATCAGATCCGGGAAACGGAACGCTTCGCAGAGCTTGGCCACGGTTTGGGGGTCCGGTTTCCGGATGTTCCAGACTTTTTCCGGCGCCAATACACCGGCGGGAGCGGGCGGTTTTTGGTCCGTGCCGGCGGCCGGGACGGAAAACAGGTCCATCTGCTGGCTCATGGGCGCTCCGTCATCGATCAATGACCAGGGACAGAAGGGCCATGCGGATAAAAAGCCCGTTGTGGGCCTGGCGGAAATACGCGGCCCGGGGATCGGCGTCCGTTTCGGGGTGGATTTCATCCACGCGCGGCAGCGGGTGCATCACGATGGAACCGGCCGGCAGCGCGTCCATGATTTTTTTGTTGATGATATAAACGCCCTTGGCTTTTTCGTATTCGGCCGGATCGCTGAACCGCTCTTTCTGGATCCGGGTCTGGTAAATCACGTTCGCGTTCCGGGCCACCGCCTCCAGATTGTCGGATTCCTCGAAAGACACGCCATGCCGGGAGAGGTGTTCCTTGATGTCGTTGCCCATCCGCACGTTGGGGGGAGAGACAAATATGATCCGGACACCCTTGTACTTGGCCAGGAGGTAAGACAGGGACCGGGCCGTCCGGCCGTTTGCGAGATCGCCGACCATGGCGACGGTGATGCCGTCTATGGACCCGAGTTCCTTCTGGATGGTGTACAGGTCCAAAAGCGACTGCGTGGGGTGCTGGCCCGTGCCGTCTCCGGCGTTGATCACCGGAATTTCGGAAACCATGCTGGCCCGTTTCGCGGCGCCGGACTCCGGGTGGCGGATCACGATCACGTCGCCGTAGCCGCTGACCACGCGGATCGAGTCCTCCAGAGTTTCGCCCTTGGCGGCCGAAGAGAAACTGGCGGCGTTTTCCGTCGATATGACGCTGCCCCCCAGCCGGATCATGGCGGACTCAAAAGACAGCCGGGTCCGGGTGGACGGTTCGTAGAACAGCGTGATGAGCACCTTGTTCTGGAGCGTCGTGCGTTTTTTGGATCGTTTTTCCATTTCCCGGGCCAGACGGAACAGCGCTTCCAGTCCGTCCCGGTCAAACTGCTGGGATTCTATGATATGGTGGAATTTCATAAAACGGTCTCCCGTCAAGAGGAAAAATCAGGCCGGAGTGATTATAGAACAGAAACCGCTTTTTATAAAGATTTCCCGCCTTCCCAGGAATTGTGAAATTGGCGCCTTTTTTCTATAATAACCGATTCGGATCCGTTCCGAACGGATCCAGACCGCGGATTGGAGGTTGTTATGCGCAGCGATCTGGCCAAGAAAGGCATCCAAAGGGCTCCCCACCGGTCCCTCTTTCGGGCCATGGGTTTTGACGACTGGGAGTTGAAACGCCCTTTGATCGGGATTGCCAATTCCTTCAACGAGGTCATTCCCGGCCACATCCATCTGAACAAGATCGCCGACGCCGTCAAGCGCGGAATTTACGCCGCGGGCGGCATGCCCGTGGAATTCAACACCATCGGCGTCTGCGACGGCATCGCCATGGGGCATATCGGGATGAAGTATTCCCTGCCGTCCCGCGAACTCATCGCCGATTCCGTGGAGACCGTGGTGCAGGCCTACCAGTTCGACGGCCTGGTGCTGGTCGCGTCCTGCGACAAGATCATTCCCGGCATGCTCATTGCCGCCCAGCGCATGAACATTCCGACCATCTTTGTTTCCGGCGGTCCCATGCTGCCGGGCAATATCGGCAAAAAGGAAAAACTGGACCTGAATTCCGTTTTCATGGGCGTCGGTCAGCAGGCCCAGGGAACGATCACCGAAGAACAGCTGTATGAAGTGGAATGCGCCGCCTGCCCGGGCGAAGGCAGCTGCGCGGGCATGTTCACGGCCAATACCATGTCCAACCTGGCGGAAGCGCTGGGTATTGCCCTGCCGTTCAACGGCAGCGCGCCGGCCGTTTACGCGGACCGCATCCGGATCGCGAAAAAAACAGGCATGAAAATCGTGGAACTGGTGGAAAAGGACATCAAAGCCCGGGACATCATGACCCGCAAGGCGTTTGAGAACGCCGTGGCGGCCGACATGGCGCTGGGCGGCTCCACCAATACGGCTCTTCACCTGCCGGCCATCGCGTATTACGGCGATGTGGCGCTGGAGCTGAAGGATTTCGCGCCGTTCACGGAGAAGGTGCCGCATCTCACATCCATGGCCCCGGCGGGTCCGCATCATATCCTGGATCTTTACAATGCCGGAGGCGTGCCGGCCATCCTGGCCGAACTTTCCAGGAAAAACCTGGTCCACCTGGATATCATGACCGTGAACGGGAAATCCCTGGGGGACACGCTCAAGGAATACAACGCCCGCGTGAAGGACCCGGACGTGATCCGTCCGATCGATAAACCCGTTCATGAAACGGGTGGACTGGCGGTTCTGACAGGCAATATCGCTCCGGACGGGTGTATCGTGAAACAGGCGGCCGTCGCGCCTGAAATGATGAGGCACTCGGGGCCTGCGCGCGTGTTTGAAAGCGAGGAAGCGGCCGTGGAGGCCATTTTCGGCAAGAAGATCAAAAAGGGCGACGTGATCGTGATCCGATACGAAGGCCCCAAGGGCGGCCCCGGCATGCGGGAAATGCTTGCCCCCACGTCCTCGATCGCGGGCATGGGAATGGACAAGGACGTGGCGCTCATTACCGACGGACGGTTTTCCGGCGCCACCAAAGGCGCGTCCATCGGGCATATTTCTCCGGAAGCCGCGTCCGGCGGCCTGATCGGCCTTGTTGAAGAAGGGGACACGATCGAGATCGATATCCCGGCAAAGACCATCAATTTGAAGGTGGACGAGGCCGAGATCGAAAAGAGGCGCAAGAACTGGAAACCCCACCCGCCCAAAATCCTGGGCGGCTATGTGGCCCGCTATTCCAAGATCGTCACATCCGCCAACAGGGGCGCGGTGTACGAGGTGAAGTAACCCCTCGGCGGAGTTTATCCTGAGCCCCTCGACCTCTCGACAAGCTCGAGGCAGGCTCTGCTCGGGGTAAACTCGAGTTGAAGGGCTCGGGGGCCGCCCCTCGACACGGCTCGGGGACCACCCCTCGGCGGAGTTTATCCTGAGCCCCTCGACCTCTCGACAAGCTCGAGGCAGGCTCTGCTCGGGGTAAACTCGAGTCGAAGGGCTCGGGGACCGCCCCTCGACACGGCTCGGGGACCACCCCTCGGCGGTGAGATCCCTTGGGCAGGCCGGTCGAAGCATCAGGGTATGCTCCGCTCAACGCGGCGCTTCGCCCGGGAACCGGAATAAAGATTCCGTTGGAGTTTCCGACAGGATTATTCCATCGAATAGTCATCACGCGCCTCACGGCCGTTTCCGTGTGTCGAAGGGTTCGGGGCGGCCATTCCATCCGTTTTAGAAAAGCTTTTTTATCGTCCAGACCGGCCGGTCAGAAGCAGGAGTCGTATGTTCCGCCCGCAAGAGATCATTTTTTCCCCGACGTCAAGCTGCAATCTACAGTGCGCCCATTGCCGGGTCAGCCGTTCCTGCACGGGAGTGCTCGACCCCAAAGCCTCGGTAAAATTCCTGAAAACCGCGGCGGCGGCGGGAATTGAACGTGTCGGCTTTTCGGGCGGAGAGCCGTTCATCGTCCCGGGTTTCATCGCCGAAATCAGCCGGGCCGCGCTGAAGATGAACCTGCTCTTCGGCCGGATCATGACCAACGGCCTCTGGTATCATAACCGGGAAAAACTTTCCGCTGTCCTGAAACGCGTTGCCGCTTCCGGGTTTGACGGTACGATCGGTCTGAGCGCGGACCGCTATCATGGCAGTACCGCAAAAAAACTGCTGCCGTTCATCCGGGAGGTCTTCCTTGCGTTCGGGAGAAAGGACTGTCTGGACATCACGTCCGTCATCCCCCGTTCGCTTAACAGGAAAAAGAGAGCCGAAAGCGGGCTGCTTTTCAAAACCATCGCGCGAGGGTTGGGGGGAAACCTGGAGAAGGACCGTTCCGGTCGCCCCGCGCGCGTCCGGGGCAGGACCGTTTCCCGACTGGACGGCGAGACGCTATCGATACCCATTCATTGGATCGATCTTTCCGGGGGGGAGGAAGCGGACCGCTGGAAGGATGATAAATGGTTCAAGGACGATTTCTGCGAGGGACCGGGCCAGGTTCTGTACGTTCACCCGGACGGCAATATCGCTCCCTGCTGCGGGTTCGCAAATGAAAGGAAGGAACTGGTCATCGGTTCCATTTACGAGGACGATGCCGGAACCGTGATCAAACGCGCCCGGAAGATGTCCGTGATCCGGACGGTTTTCGACAAAGGATTGGGAAAATTCCGGCGGGAAATGGAAAGGAAAGGCGTGAAATTTCCCGGCAGGACAGGGGACATCTGCTCGTTCTGCGAATATGCCTGCGAACTCGGTTTGTTCTGAAAGCGGCGTTCACCCGGCGGCCACCTGGCCGGTGGAGTGATCCGAAAAATCCTGACGGGATAATCCCGGACTACAGGCCCGACAACACCCGTTCAACGGCCTCTTCCATGTCGTCCGCGATGTCCAGCTTGGCCTTGAGACCTGCTATCTCGAAAACTTTGCAGATGTTGTTGGACCCGTTCACGATCACCAGCTTCCCGTTGCTCTGGATCATCGCGTTCCTCAGGGTCACGATGGCCCCGATGCCGGAGCTGTCCAGGAGGCTGACCTGCCGCAGATCCAGGATGATGCGGGTCTGGCCGCGCTGGATGACGTCCTTCCAGTTGGCCATGAATTCGGCTATACAGCCCAGGTCCAGCTTGCGCGCGACGGACAGGACCGCGTAATCCTTTTCGTAATCGATTTTGAATAACGGCTGCATGATCAACCTCTCGCTTTTTGGATCTGCCCGATGATGTCTTCCAGAGATCCGTCAGACTGGCCCCCCGTGGACAGGTTCCGCAGCGTATAGCGGCCGCCGGCCACTTCGTCGTCGCCCACGAACAGGGCGAAAGGGGTTTTCAGCGCGTCCGCGGCCTTGAGATGTTTCTTGAGGGAATCGTAACGGTATTCCGTAACGGCGGAAAGCCCCGCGCGGGTCAGCCGGAACAGGATGTCCGCGGCCCGCGGGCGGTTCTGGGCGCCTATAAAGGCGATGTAAACGTGCGGCGGCCTGTAGGAGCCGGTCCGGCTTTTCCCGGACGCCTTTTCCACGGCCATGGCCAGGCGCTCTATGCCCAAAGCGAATCCTGCGGCGGGCGTGTCCATGCCGCCCAGCTCCTTCACCAGATAATCGTAACGGCCGCCGGCCGATACGGTGGACAGCGCCCCGAGGGAATCCGATTTGATCTCGAAAACGGTCCGGTTGTAGTAATCCAGCCCCCGGACAAGCCGGGGATCGATCTCAAACGGAACGCCCAGGGCTTTCAGCCCCGACTGCACATCGCGGAAATGGGGTTCGCATTCCCCGCATAGGAGGTCCGCCATGACCGGCGCGCCGGCGATGACGGGGGCGCACTGTTCCTCTTTGCAGTCCAGAATGCGCAAAACGTTCGTCTGGTAGCGTGTCCGGCAGTCGCCGCAAAGCGAGACCAGCCGGCCGGAAAAATATTTCTTCAGATCCTCCAGGTGGCGGGGCCGGCATTCGCGGCAGCCGATGGAGTTGATGAAAATCCGGATGTCGGCCACGCGGAGGGCTTCGAAAATATCCCGGTTCACGCGGATCAGTTCCGCGTCCACCCAGGGGTTGGCGTCCCCGATGTATTCGGCGCCGGTCTGCAGGAACTGCCGGAAACGCCCGGCCTGGGGGTTTTCGGCGCGGAACATGGGGCCGGAGTAATACAGTTTGGCGGCGTGCCCCTGCATCGCCAGGCTGTTTTCCAGGTAGAGCCGCACGGCCGACGCCGTGCCTTCCGGCCGGAGAGCCACCATCCGGTGTCCGCGGTCCTCGAAGACGTACATTTCCTTCTTCACGACAATGTCGGAAGATTCCCCGATGCTCCGGGAAAAGAGCCCGGCGTTCTCGATCACCGGAAACGAGACGGACTGGTAGCCGTTGCGTTCCAGCACGCCGGAGACGGTTCCCAGAATCTCCGAGAAAAATCCCGCTTCTTGAGGCGGGATATCGTAAGTGCCCTTGAGTTTGGCGATACGCATCTCTTTTATCCGTTTCCCTTGTCGGGTTTTTTTTGCGTCAGGTACCAGATGCCGGTGCACGCCGGGATGACGGACAGGTTCTGTTCCCTGATCTTCGCGGCGGCTTCGGGGCCGCAGAACAGACCGATATAATATTCCGCCTGGGCCGCCGATTCAAACTGGTAATCCGTCCGGACCCAATCGCGCTGGAAACCGTACTGGCTTTCGAATTCCTTGTAGAGCCGGTGGAAGAATTTCGGTTCCACGGGTTCCTCTTCCAGAATGCCCAGGGACTCGATCAGGAAAATGGTCCCGCCCGGACGGATCACCCTCTGCATCTCGGTCAGCGATCTTTTGATGGTGGCCTGCCAGACGTCTTCGCTGGAGGCGATGATCTGGGGAAAATTCCAGCCCTCAATGGCCACGTCCATGGTTTTGTCTTTTAACGGGATCTGGTACGGGCTCCCGTGCAGAAACACGCAGTTGGTCACCTTGCGGGTTTCCTTCTTGGCGCGGGCCACCTTCAGGAGGTTTTCGTCGGGTTCGTACGCGGTCACGTATTTCGCGAAAGGGCAGATCTGGAACGTGAGCCGTCCGGTCCCCGCTCCGATCTCGACGATGTCCAGGCCCCGGATGTCCCGGCGGGTGAAAATTTTCCGCATGAGGTTCTTCCGGTAGTCCTCGTGGTTCACCAGATAATCGTATTTTTCCGGGTGTAGGGATATGGTCTCCGGGGAAACGGTCATTCCAGGCCCCCGTGGGAGTATAAAGGAGGGTCGGCGGAAAATCAATTCTGCCCGGCGCGCGGGGGCCGGGATGAAAAACGGCCCCCGTTCTATCCGCTTT
>CAYMRH010000016.1:0-45577 GCA_964392785.1 uncultured Brevinematales bacterium | reverse complement strand
GCCTCGATTTTCATCATTTCCGCCGTGATCCACTCCAGCATGGACAACAGGGGATCTTTTTCCATGATGAATTTTGTTAGCAATTTCTCCAGACTTGTCTTATCTTTCTTCTCGGCCATCGTTTTCCTCCCTATGGTGTTTGTGGTAAATTCCATATCGGAGTTCGATGGCCACTTTTTTATCTAAAATTGCGAACTTGATTGTACACTACACGAATGTACGCCGCCGGGCCGTTCGGGGGCAAGATGGCAGACATAATTGGAAGCGACCGATTACCAGCTCTGTTCAATATATTATTACAACCTCAATTTTTATATTTTAATTGTCTTATATTAGTTAGAAAATATGATATTAAGATAAACATCATTATATATTGCGATATAACGATTGAGATATTACCAACACTCATTTCTCGAGAGATTATTGAAGAAATATTTATTGTAGATAATATTGCATCAATACCTCTTTCTCTTTTAAATATTTTGATCGAGCTATCGTTATAGAGGTAGGCATACGATACAAATATTTCAATTAAATTAATAATGAATATTAAAAACGTCCTGGGATATGATTCGTATCTTGAATTCGATTGATTGAATCTTAATATCTCGCAACTTCTCAGAATAAATATCGTTAATATTCTGTAAATAAAAACGAATCTAAATAGTATTAACAAATTATCATGACCTGATGTGTTAACAATAGAGAAGGCATAATGGTAAATAAATATTTCTACAAGAAGTCCAGCTATGATAATTATATCCAAGATAATATTTGAATAGAAAGAAATATTATGTTTACTCTTGACCGAATACTTGTACTTATCGCCATTATGCTTTCTTCTATCTCGTATTAATTCAACACTTACAAGCGATCTAATTAATTTAATTATTGGATTTATAAGTAAATAATAAGCAAGATCAAGAATAATGATTACAAAAGATGTTATAACGCTGTTATTATCTGAATAGAAAGCTTTTCTTTCTTTATAATCATCAAGAAATAAGTTCCATTTTACATTCATATTGTTATTCTTAATATTATCAATCTCTTTCCTAAATAAAATACTGTTTACAACAAATATCATGATGTTAAATAGTATGTAAAATGAAAATAATACGATCATTATATCACCCCTCCCCCTCCACAATCTTAATCTCTTCCTCCGTCAACCCATACAGCTCATACACCAACCTGTCAATCTGCCCGTCAATCAGGTCGGCTTTCTTTTGGTAGGTCTCGCGGTCGTGGTCGGTTTTGGAGTTGTGGAGGAGTTTTTGGGTATCGAGCATTTGAGTGACGAGAGATACCAATTGGTCATGTTTATCAAGCTGAAATTTGTCATTGAAATCAATAGATTTTATAGGAAATTGCTTGCAATCTTTGATTAAGATCTTTTGAAAACGCATTTTAAATTCATCAAGGAATGTTTTTTTATGATAAAATGTTATTAATTTGCTATTTATAATCCCTAAAACATATTCTAATTTATATCTTGAGATTTCTATAAGATTAAATGCGTTTTGAGTATTGTATAATTCTTCTACAGTTAATGATGCCCAAATTCTTTTTGATGACCAATCAATAATTTGCTTAACGAGAATCCTTTTGCTGGTAAAATACTTTTGTTCTCTGGATGCACCTAACCAAGGTCCATAACTTATATATTGCTCACCATTCCATTTTATAAAGTACCTTTCCACATCATTACCAGCGAGTAGTTTCTTATATGTATCATCCTTTTTATAATTTGAATGAAATACTTTATTATGAATTTGTTTTTCGGTGTGACCTTTATATTTATCATATGGTGTTAATCCAAGAGAGAATGAAACACAATCTTCAAGTTTAATTGAATCGTTTTTACATTTGCTTAATATACTAATATCAATTGGCTTTGTATTTACTGACCAAATACAATCGTCGGATTTCATCCATATATTTTGATCGATAGTTGTGTTAACAAACGCATTATTTTCATTTATAGTATCAATACGATCATAACCTTCATAGCTAATAACCTTTGTTTTAGATAATTTACAAATATTAGAGAAAACAAATATTACCGTATCAACTTTTACATCTCCTGCTACAGAGCCAAATGATTCGTTAGGAAGTCTAACAAGACTAATAATACTAGTATATTCAGAAATCCATCGTCTTAATTGTTTATATGAATCTTGAGACAATAAAGCAGTTGGAACAATCATAGAGTATTTAAAGTTCTTATTAACCAATGATAAAGATTTTTCAATAAATGATGCAAACAAATTTATGCGATTATTAGAGTGTTGAAATGCTTTATAAATATAATTTATATAATCGTTAGGTAATCCTTTTATATCTACATACGGCGGGTTCCCGATCACCACGTCAAACCCGCCAGCTTTTATGATGTCAGCAAAACCGGCCTCGCCGGACCAATCAAAAGTATTCACCTTCCTGATCTCTTCTTTCCCGAACAGGCCCATGTCCTTGTCGTCGTAAAAATCGCTGCCGATGAGCGAATTACCGCACTTGATGTTGTTGGACAAATTCGGCAGGTATTTTTCGTCGCTGTGCTTGAAGAGTTTTCCTTCGCTTTCCTTGGTCTCGTTTTCCATCAGTTTCAGAAGCAGGGACAGCTTGGTCACCTCCACGGCCTGCGGGTCAATGTCCACGCCGTAGATGTTGTTTAAAAGAATGTTCTGCTTTTCCTTGATGGTGAGGTGAAAGTGATGTTCGTCTATCTGGTAAATCTTTTCCTCTTTTACGGCTTTGGCGCGGTTTTCCGGGGCCATGTAGTATTTGAGATGATAGTCCAGCAGGTAGCCGTACGCGCCGATCAAAAACGACCCCGACCCGCACGCCGGGTCCAGGATTTTCAGCTTGGAGATTTGGGCGGGGGTCATCGGATCACGCACCCGGTCGCCCGTTTCATTTCTGGAAACCATTGGCTGAGCTGTTCCCCGAGACCGGTCCCCGAGCGGAGTCGAGGGGGAGTCGAAGGCAGCGCCAATCACCGCCCCAACCGTATTCTCCACAATATAATTCACGATGTACTGCGGCGTGTAGTAAACCCCGCCGGCCTTGCGCACTTCGGGCTTTTCCTCGATCTTGGCACGGTGGCCCTCCGTAAGGCGGATAGTCTTGCCCAGAAACTGCTCGTAAATGTTGCCCAACACTTCAATGGGAAAAACGGAAAATTCGTAGGGGCAGTCCGGAAAGTACATTTCGTTGAACATGCCGGTCAGGGCGTCGTTTTCAATATGGAGCTTGTTCACCGCGTCGTCCGGTTTGAACAGGTCGCCGTTGTATTTGGCGCGGGCTTTTTCGAACAGTTCGCCCAGCGCGCCGTAAACCTTTTTCGCTTCTCCGCATTCTTTCAGTTTGCCGTAGGGTTCCGTGCCCCGGTCCTCGGCTATGCGCAGGAAAATGATGCGGTCTATGATTTTCTGCACCGCCGTGTTCACGAGCGTGATGTCCGCCCGCGCGTTGTTCGCGGCTATGTTTTTGGCCAGTTTTTCCCGCCATTCGGAAATGAGTTCCAGGAATTCCCGGTCCACTTCAGAAGTCCCCTTCTTGACCTTGTTCTCCTTGACGTACCGGTCAAAACTGCCCTTCAGAACAGCGGTCTTGGAGAAGGTTTCGTAAAGGAATTCAAAGTTCTTTTGGTAGTCCTCGAAGGTGCAGTAGTAAAGGCGGCCCACGCTGGCCTTGTCGTTTTTGGAGGGCTTGATGCGCGTGTCGTAAACGGCGAATTCCTCAAAATCCGTCAGGACGGAGAGCGGCAGTTTGGCGGTGTATCCGTAGCGGCGCACCTGATAGGCGGGTTCCAGTTCTTCCTTGATGTAAATGAGCGGCTTTTTGGCTTCCACGAAGAACTTGCGCCGCCCGCCCACGCGGAAGGAATAATCCGGGGCTTTGGGCTTCCCGGCTATGATCACCCTGTCTTCCCGCACCACCTCGCGGTAGTCCTCGGAAAAGCCCTGCGTGTTGCGCACGTCCCAGTCCAGGATCTCGAAATATTTGTCTATGAAATCCACGCGCACGTTGGCTTCGTCATAGCCCGCGCTTTTGTACTGTTTGATGTGCGAACGGAACTGCTCCACCAGCGGCCGGAGTTTTTCCAGTTTGTCCTTCATCTGAACCCCGGGTGATTATAGAACAAACCGGCCTTTTTTCCAAAACGGATGGAAAATATCCGCCCGGCGGGGGTTCACCTCGGCGCCCGCATGATCAGCATGGCCAGCGGCAGCGCGATCGCGAACCACCCCACGTTGATCAAAATCCCCTGCCACACTTTCACGTTCAGCACCTTCCAGAGACCGTAAACCGTCAACGTAATGGCCCACACGTCGATGACCAGGTGCGTCGCGCCCATGAAATACACGTTATTGAACTTCAACAGCAGGCACAGCCAGTCCCAGACGATTATGAACGCGCCCACCACCAGCGCGACCAGCCCCGAGAGGTTGAACAAAAAGTCGATGTCCGCCCTGTAACCGAGCGCCCGCAGGACAAGGTACGTGTAAGCCGCCCCCACGCACAGCAAAAGCGTCACGTAGAGCGGCGCGACTGCTGTCAGGAACAGAAAGTAGCGTTCATTGGATACAAAGGAAAGCGCGCTGTCGGGAAAAGGCCTGTTGTTCAGCAGCGCTTGCGGCAGGTAGGTGAAGAGCGACAGGAGAAGACCGCGCATAACCGTGGCCGCGAAACCCACGGCGGGGCTTTTTTTCGCCGCGATGGCTTTGACCATTTTAGCGGGGTCGTAATAACCCGAAAGCCAGATTTTCAAGAGGGTCATGAGACGCCTCCCGTTCCCTTTTTCATATACGCCCCTTTCACTTTCCCGCACATCGCCCGGAACTCTTCTTCAGAAATGGCTTCGATCGCCTTTCTCACCATGACGAACATCACCGACTCCTTGAAGTTCGAGGGAACGCCGATCTCCTGGTCGCACTTTTCTACAATGGCCGAGTAATCATTGATCTCCATGGCTAGTCACCGTACCTGACGAAAAGTTCGAGATGGCTTGTGTCGCCGGCCGGGCGGGCCTTGGCTTTCGCGATGTATTCTTCTTTTATCGCGTCGCAGATCTGCCGCAGTTCCTTTTCATCGATTGATTCAATACCCCAGATGGCCAGCAGTTTCGTCACCGCCACCGTGAAGCCGGTCTGTTCTCCGATCTCGGCGTCGGCTTGTTCCAGTATTTCGCGCGCCTTTTCGTCGGTCATGGGGGCCTCGCAATCATTCCTGATATGATTATAACGCCGATGGGTGTGTGATGGCAATAGAGCGGACAACGCTCCGCACCATCTTCAGGTATTTTTAAGGGATCCTGCCAGATGTTTCTCGATTTCTGCGACCAAATCGCATAGTTTCTCGGGGGCTTGACCGATCCCGTTCTTTTTCAAGAACGCTTTCCAAAGCACCTGCTGATCGGACCGTTCCTGATAGAATTCTTCCGGAAAGCACGGCGGTTTTGTCGGTAGCGATGTGCCGCGCCGTTCGAACGTCAATTTCAGCGCACGAGAAATGCCGGCAACCGGAAGGTCCAACCGGCGGAACATCAGCCAGATGTCGTAAAAATCTTTCATCCGGCTGTTGACGGAACCCAGTTTGATCATCGCTTCGAATTTCTCGCTGATGACGCATTCGGGCGGATACGTTCTCAGACGGGCCTTGGGAAGGTCCAGCAGCGCCGGGTAATCCAGCTCTTTCGCTTTCGGATAAACGCTGTCGCCGAACGCGATATCGATCTGCATGGGAATGCGCGCCTTTTCCAGGTTTCCTATGAATTTAACCCGAACGCCTTCGTAATCGGCGTTTTCCCTGATGCGAACACCCTTGACCGAAGCGGCAGGAAAAGTGAGACCGTCCGGCTCGACTTTCGCTGCGCAGACGGTCTTGACGATCTTTTCGATCGATCGAACCCGGTTATCCGTACTGGCCAAAAAGTCGATGTCGAGCGTCGTCCTTCTGCCGGGAACGTCCCAGACGTTGAACAAAAGCGCCCCTTTCAATATGAAATTGTCCGCGTATTCCGAGCGGCTCAGACGATAGAGGAAACGTTCCAGACCGAAATACTGAAGGACTTCCATGAAAGGCCGGCCTTGCTGACGGGCCAGGTTTTGCAGCCGGTCCCGGACCGAGGCGGGAATGTTCTTTCTTTCCTTTGTCATAGCAGGGCGTCCAGATAAGGTTTGATGATCCTGGATACGCGGCAAATCTTAGCGAAACGCATGATCTCGCCGGCGGAAACGCGTTTTTCCAGAACGATTCGCTTCAGGGCCTCTTTCGCGGTATCCAGCCCGATCCGGTTGCGGAATTTGAAACAGTCTGCCGCCGTCTTGGCCAAATTGTACATTTTGATTTCATGTCCGTCTAATGAAACGGTTTCAGCCCCTGCTTTCCATGTTTTTTCGGAAAAGCGATAGAAGCGCAGGGGGGGATATTTGTATTTCCTGGCCCTGGAACCCCTCCGGATGGCGATATCAACGGCCGCGGGTATTTCGGTCGTGACCTCATGATAGGACAGGACGGTCAGCAGGCAGAACACGCCCCCGGGGACCAGAAGCGATGCGGCAACCATGTCCGGTTGCGACCCGGGCTTGGTCCTGGCCAGGCGGTAAAAACCCCTTTCCATCTTGACGATGGTCCCGTCGAGCAGAAGTTTTTTTAAAAGGTCGGAATGAAATCCCGCTTTCAAGACACCTGAAAAGCGGACCACGCCACCATTTTGCGCGATGAACCCTATCAGATCGTTCTTTATCATCTTTTTCATAATCGTATATATCGTCATCACTTGTCAATAAGTGTAGACATAATATACATTTTTGTCAATCATGACACGGCCGCCTCTCGGGCCCTCGACCGCCCCCTTCGGCACGGCTCAGGACATCGCCTCGGCCGCGGTTGGTGAGCATCGTCGAACCACGGGGAACGGTCTCGGGGCAGGGTCGGGTGCGAAAAAAGGCCGCGCCCGCCCTACGGGTTTCCAAAAGGGGCGGGCCCCTTTCCCCATCTTTTGCCTAAACATTCCCCATGGATTATAATAGCGCCGGGGCAGGGGGCACTTTTCCGACAGGGAGCGCTATGCCGAAATTCAGGACCGCCGATCCCGGAAAGCGGCCCACGCTGGGCTTCCAGATCAACAACCTCCAGGCCCGCTATTCGTTCCTGCTGTGGCCGGGCGTGGCGGACGCCGCCGCGGAAAACGACGTCAACCTCTTCATCTTTTCCGGGGAAACCATCGATTCCCCCTACGGCTACGAATACCAGCACAACGTCATTTACGATTTCATCTCCAGCAACAAGATCGACGGCCTCATCATGGCCACCGGAACGCTTTTCAATTATATAGAAGACCAGAAGGTGAAAAGCTATTACGGCCGCTTCCAGCCCATGCCCATGGTGAACATCAGCATCCAGATCCCCGGTATTCCCAGCGTTCTGGTGGACAACAAGGCGGGCATGCGGGACGCCGTCCTGCACCTGATCGAACACCACGGCCTGAAGCGCATCGCGTTCATCCAGGGCCCGGAGGGCAACCAGGAGGCCATTGAGCGTTTCCAGGCCTACCAGGAAGCCCTGCACAAACACGGCATCGCTCCCGACCCGCGTCTCACGGTGGCGGGAGACTTCTCTCCCTTCGCCGGCATCGAGGCCGTCCGCCAGCTCATTGACCGCCGCAACGCGAATTTTGACGCCATCGTGGCCGCGAACGACGACATGGCCCTGGGCGTGCTGGAGGAGCTCGCGCGCCGCAAGATCCGCGTGCCGCAGGACGTGGTGGTCACGGGTTTCGACAACATTCCCGAAGTCCAGTTCAATTCCACGCCGCTGACCACCGTGCGCCAGCCCCTTTACGAGCAGGCCAAGAAGGCCACGGAAATGGCCGTGGCCATGGTGCGCGGCGAAGAGGTTCCCGAACGGGTGGTCCTGCCCACCAAGCTGGTCACCCGCACGTCCTGCGGGTGCCTGTCCCAGTCCATCCTCATGCTGGAACGGGACTCCCGGAACACCGTGCCCATAGGCGGCGCGACGGCCGGACGCGAAACCACGCAGTCGCTGAACGAAAAGATCTTCGCGGAAATCCGGGATTTCGTGCGGGACACGGAAAGCGAACGCAAGCGGTTCTCCATCTGGATCAAGGAATTTCTGGACATCTTCACCGCGCAGACGGTGGACGAAAGCGTTTCCCACACGTTCCTGAAACGCCTGAACGAGATCCTGGACGACCAGATCAAGCGCGGGAACAGCGTGTCCCCCTGGCAGAACGTCCTCACGATCATCCACAATCACGTGCTGTCCGGCCTGGACAACGCGAACACGCTCCGGGCGGAGGCGCTCTTCCAGGAGGCGCGCGTCCTGATCGGCGAGGAAATGCAGCTCCAGCAGGTGCTCTACATCGTGCAGCGCGAAAAATCCATCGTGAGCCTGATCGACTTCACGCACAAGCTCATTTCCACGCTCTACGTGGACGAACTCATGAACGCCGTGGCCAAGGACCTGCCCGCGCTCGGCATTCCCTGCTGTTACGTGGCGCTCTACCCTTCGGAAACCACGCGCCACCGCGAGGATTCGGACTGGAAACTCCCGGAGACCTCCGAACTCATCATGGCCTACAACGAAAACGGCCGAATCCCCATCGGCGCGGAGGAGCGGGAATTCCCCACCCACGACATCCTGCCGGAAGGCTATCTCCCCTCGGGCCGCCGGTTCACCATGGTGCTCAAGCCCCTGTTTTTCCGCGAGGACCAGTTCGGATTCATGGTGTTCGAACTGTCCGGGCGCGACGCCATCATCTACGAGACCCTGCGGGTCCAGATTTCGAGCGCGCTGAAAGGGTCTCTCCTGTTCCGCAAGCAGCAGAAGGCGGAGGAAAACCTCCTGGCCACCAACGAAAAACTGCAGGAAACCAACGAGAAGCTCAAGGAGCTGGACCAGACCAAGACGAACTTTTTCGCCAACGTGTCCCACGAACTGCGCACGCCCCTCACGCTCATCCTGGGCCCCATCGAATCCATCCTGTCCGGCGATTTCGGCGAAAACCTGCATTACCGGGACGAGATTTTCAAGTCCATGCGCGTGTCCAGCGCGCGTCTCCTGAAGCTCATCAACAACCTCCTGGATTTCTCGCGGCTGGAGGCGGGAAAAATGCCCGTGAACCGCCGGCGCGTCAATATTTCCGACATGCTCCGGTTTTATATCGACACGGTCAAGCCCAGCGCGGCCAGCCGGGGCCTGGCCATCACCTTCCGCGACAACACGGACGAAACCACGGCCTTCATAGACCGGGACCTGGCGGAAAAGGCCGTGTTCAACCTGATTTCCAACGCGCTGAAATTCACTCCCTCGGGCGGAAAAATTTCCGTGGAGCTGGACCGGGACCGGGACACTTTCCAGATCACCGTCAAGGACACGGGCATCGGGATCCCGGCCGACAAACTGGAAAAAATCTTCGAGCGTTTCACCCAGCTGGATTCCTCGTCGTCCAAGCGCTACGAGGGCACGGGCATCGGCCTCGCGTTCACCAAGGAGATCGTGGATCTGCACGGAGGTTCCATCCGCGTAAACAGCAAGGTGGGCAAGGGGACCACGTTCGTCATGACCATCCCGCTGGGGAAGGAGGGCGACAATCTCTCCGCCCAGATCGAGGACATCCGGGACGTGAAGAGTTACCTCCTGGCGGACATGATGAAGGAAAAGGACCCGGGAAGCTCGTCCCGCGACAAGGGCCCGCGCCGGGCCCGCACCGTGCTGGTGGTGGAAGACAATTCCGACATGCGGAAATTCCTGCAGAGCATCCTGGAGCGGGACTACAACGTGGTCACGGCCGAACACGGCCGCGCGGCCCTGGACGTGATCCTGAGCCAGCCGGTGGACCTGATCGTGGCGGACGTCATGATGCCGGAAATGGACGGTTACGAACTGACCCAGCGCGTGAAAAACAACAAAATTCTCAAAAACATTCCCGTGATCCTGGTCACCGCCAAGGCGGACGTGTCCATGAAGATCGAGGGGCTGGAGCACCGCGCGGACGACTACCTGTCCAAGCCCTTCAATTCCCGGGAACTTCTGGCGCGGATTTCCAACCTCATGGAGAACCGGTCCCTGCAGCTGGAACTCTCCCGCAAGCAGAAGGAGATCGACAAGGATTTCGAACAGGCCGCGCTGGTCCAGCGCACCATTCTCACCCCGCGCGCCGTGTACGGGCGGCTTTCGGGACTGGAGATCGACGCGCGGTTCATCCCCATGAACGGAAAAATCAGCGGCGACTATTTCAACATATCCGCCCTGTCCGACGGTCTGGCATCCGTCATGATCGCGGACGTGGCGGGCCACGGGATCCAGGCCGCGCTGTCCACCATGCAGATCGACGTGCTGTCCAAGGAAACGGTGCAGCTGACCGTGCCCTCCAAGCGGCTGGAGTACATGAACCTCCTGCTGACCAAAAGCCTGTTCAGCAAGAATTTCTTCACCTGTTTCCTCATCAACATCTACGGCGGGGAGATCCATTACTCGAGCGCGGCCCACCCGCCCCAGTACCTGGTCCGTCCTTCCACCATGGAGGTGATCCCGCTGAAAACGCGCGGAAAGATCATCGGCATGCTGGAGGACTGCTCCTACGAGGAGAAACGCGAACGGATCGGCAAGGGGGACATACTCCTTCTCTTTACGGACGGCGTGTACGAGGAATTCGACATCAAGGAAAAGGAATTCGGGGAAGAACGCTTCCAGGACCTGATCCGGGAGGAACTGGCCGCGGGAATGGCCAACCGGAGCGTGGAGGACATCAACTCGTCCATTCTGAAACGGCTCGAGGACTTCCGCCAGGGCAAGGGCCTGGACGACGACGTCACGCTGATCGGGATTCGCATCAGGTAGGATAAACCCCGGTCATGCTGACGGTTCGACGCGCTCACCGCGGCGGCCGTGTCGAAGCATGAGCCTGTCGATGAATCAAGGGGAATTGGTCATCCTTCGACACGCTCAGGATGACCAAGAAATATTAAACACTTCCAACAGATAACCGCAAATTGCTGATAGCTTACCGCTCATCTCACAGCACAAACGGAATAATCGCCTTCCGGTCTTTCGGGTAATTCTTGAACGTCTTTTTATACCACCGGTGGTTGGCCAGTGCGCGGGGAAACAGGTTCGCGAAGGTGAACACGGCAAACGCGAGCCCCGGCCACGACCACGTCATGAGAGCCCACCCGAACCATTCGATCATTTCCCCGAAGTAATTGGGACAGGATATCAGCTCGAACAGCCCGCCGCGCGGGACGGAATATTCGTCCGGGTTTTTGTCGCGGAGTTTGCGCAGTTCCCGGTCCGCGTACAGGTTGATGCCGTAACCCGCCAGGAACACGGCCGCGCCCAGGATGAAGCGGATGTCCCACAGCCACGCAACGGTGTATTGGGACGCCGTGCGGTAAAGGTACCATCCGTTCACGCCGCCGTTCAGGAGGTTGAACGAAAACCCCATGAGCGCGACGGTCACCGGAAAAATTTTCCTGTCGCTTTTGCGGATCAGGTTGGGATAGACGAACGTGCGCTGGACGTAGTGCAGTTCCCAGAACAGGATGAATACCGTGGGTACGATCAGGGTCCAGCCGCGCGCCAGAACGTAAAACAGGAGGATCATGAAGAAGGCGGGGAATTCCATCAGGATCCAGGCGAACCGCTCCCCCATGCGGGGGCCCCAGCCCTTGCGGGAATGCCGGCCGTACGGCGCCGTGACAAAAAACAGGGCCACAAAGGACAGGAGCGCCAACCCGTATTGCAGAAACAGGAACACATTGTAGGTCAAATTCAGCATGGACGCTCCCGGAACCGGACGCCCAGATGATAAACCGGCGGGCCCGGAATCACAAATCCGGATCGCCCGCATCCATTGGACTGATCCATCCGGCGGATCGGCCCGGGGCTTGACGAAGCCGGCCCGGCGGTATATACTATATGAGTATATCTTGATATACTGTATTTATGGATATTCGTGATATTCTCAAGGCCCTGGCCGACGAAACCCGCCTGCGCATCCTGGCCGTCCTGTCAGACCGCGAATTCAGCGTGAACGAGACCGTCAAGCTGTTCGGCATGGGCCAGTCCCGGGTTTCCCGCCACCTGAAAATCCTTTCCGACGCGGGACTCCTCGCTTCCCGCCGGGACGGACTCTGGATGTTTTACACCGCCTCCGACGGGGGAAAAAAAGTTCTCGACTCCCTCGGCGAATATTTGCGCACCGACGCCCGCCTGAAACAGGACCGGCAGAATGCGGAAAAATTCATCCGCGACCGGTCGCGCGCCACCAGCGACTTTTTCGACAGCGTGGCCGAGGACTGGGGCGCCATGAAAAAGGAAGTCATCGGGGATTTTGACCTCCCGGGCTTCATCCTGAACCGTGTCCGGCCCGTGCGCACGGCCGCGGACCTGGGCTGCGGAACGGGGGACCTGATCCCGGCGCTCCTGGGAAAAGCCGCGTCCGTGATCGGCGTCGATAATTCCCCGAAAATGCTGGAGGAATCCCGCCGCAAATACGCCCGGGACCCGAAAGTGGGTTTCCGGATCGGCGAACTGGAGCATTTGCCCCTGCGCGACGGCGAGGCGGACCTGGCCGTCCTGAACATGGTCCTGCACCATCTCCGCCATCCTTACGCCGCCCTGCAGGAAGCCCACCGGGTCCTGCGCAACCAGTCGCGGCTGGTGGTGGCGGATTTTTCCAAACACGAAAACGAAACCCTGCGCACCCGGTTCGGGGACCGCTGGCTCGGTTTTGAGCCGGCCGAGCTGGATAAATGGCTGAAAGACGCGGGCTTTACCGTGGAATCCCGGGACGAACACCCGCTGAAAAAAAACCTCAAAGCCGCCGTGATCATCGCGAAAAAACCGTGACCGTATTTTTTATTGGAGGACAGACATGGATTACAGGGTGAAAGACATCGCGCTGGCCGACTGGGGCCGCCGCGAAATCGAGATTGCCGAACAGGAAATGCCCGGCCTCATGGCCGTGCGGGAAAAATACGCGGCGGAAAAGCCCTTGAACGGTGTCCGCGTTTCCGGTTCGCTCCACATGACCATCCAGACGGCCGTGCTGATCGAAACGCTCGTGAAACTGGGCGCGCAGGTGCGCTGGGCGTCCTGCAACATTTTTTCCACGCAGGACCACGCGGCGGCAGCCATCGCGAAGGCGGGCGTGCCGGTGTTCGCCTGGAAGGGCGAAACGCTGGAGGAATACTGGTGGTGCACCGAGCAGGCGCTGACCTTCCCGGGCAACGAGGGGCCGCAGCTGATCGTGGACGACGGCGGCGACGCCACGCTTTTGATCCACAAGGGTTACCAGCTGGAAAAGGGAGACAAGTGGGTGGATTCCCCTTCCGGCAGCCATGAGGAAAAGGTCATCAAGGACCTGCTGAAAGAGATCCACAAAAAAGACGCGAAAAAATGGCACACCGTGGTGGCGGACTGGAAGGGCGTGTCGGAGGAAACCACCACCGGCGTGCACCGTCTGTACCAGATGATGGACAAGGGCGAACTGCTGGTGCCCGCCGTCAACGTGAACGATTCCGTCACCAAGTCCAAGTTCGACAACATCTACGGCTGCCGGCATTCTCTCATTGACGGCCTGAACCGCGCCATGGACGTCATGATCGCGGGCAAGGTGGCGCTGGTGTGCGGTTTTGGCGACGTGGGCAAGGGTTCCGCCGAGTCCCTGGCCGGCCAGAAGGCCCGGGTGTGGGTGACGGAGATCGACCCCATCTGCGCCCTGCAGGCGGCCATGGCGGGCTACAAAGTCACGACCGTTGAGGACGCGCTCCCGACGGCGGACATTTACGTGACCGCCACGGGCAACTGCGACGTGATCACCGCGGAACACATGGCCAAAATGAAAGACCAGGCCGTGGTCTGCAACATCGGGCACTTTGACAACGAGATCCAGGTGGACCAGCTCAAAAACTACCCCGGCGTCAAACACGTGAACATCAAGCCGCAGGTGGACAAATTCATCTTTCCCGACGGCCATGCCATTTACCTTCTGGCGGAAGGACGGCTCGTGAACCTGGGCTGCGCCACCGGGCATCCGTCGTTCGTGATGTCCAACTCCTTCACGAACCAGACGCTCGCGCAGATCGACCTCTGGAAAAACCGGGAGAACTACAAGATCGGAGTTTACCGCCTTCCCAAGGAGCTGGACGAAGAAGTGGCACGCCTGCACCTGGGCAAGATCGGCGCCAAGCTCACAAAGCTCAGCAAAAAGCAGGCGGACTATATCGGCGTAAAACCCGAAGGCCCCTACAAACCGGAGCATTACCGGTATTGACGGGTCAGAATGCATTCCGGGAATCTGACAATCGTAACCGGGGAGGCGCTCGCATGACCTGCCGGATCTGCTCCAACGCGCGGGATAACACGCGTCACGTGGCCAGGGAAATGATGTTCGGCTACCGGACGGCCTTTACGTATTTCCAGTGCGCGGAATGCGGGTGCCTGCAGATCGCCGAAATCCCGGCGGACCTGGGCGATTACTATCCCGTTGATTACTACAGCTACCAGCCCAACCGCCGGCCCGGAGCCGCACAGGCGCTGATGCAGGCCGTCCGCAATCTCAGGACGCGTTACGCCGTGACCGGACGGGGGCTTTTGGGCCGTCTGGCCTACGCGTTCTTCCCGGTCCCCCACGTCCGGCTGCTGTCCCGCCTGCGCCTGAAAAAAAACGCCGCCATTCTGGACGCGGGTTGCGGAAGCGGATCTCTCCTCTACGATCTCCGCGAAGCCGGTTTCACGAACCTGCTGGGCGCGGACCCCTTCAATAAGGACGATATCCATTACCCGAACGGGCTGTCCATCCTGAAAAAAACCGTTCATGAAGTGCCCGGGAAATGGGACCTGGTCATGTTCCACCATTCCTTCGAACACGTCACGGACCCGGCTGAAACCCTCCAGGCCGTATCCCGGATCCTGCCGGAAAACGGGGTCTGCCTGATCCGCGTGCCCGTGGCTTCGTCGTTCGCCTGGGAACACTACGGAACAAACTGGGTCCAGCTGGACGCTCCGCGCCACCTGTTCCTGCACACCCCCAAAAGCATAGCGATCCTGGCGGAAAGTGCCGGGCTTGCGGTTACGGACACGGTGTATGACTCCTGCGAATTCCAGTTCTGGGGAAGCGAACAGTACCGGCAGGACATTCCCCTCACCCACGAACGGTCCTACGCCCGGAATCCCGACAAATCCCTCTTCACGCCGCGGCAGATCCGGGAATACCGCAAACAGTCCCGCGAACTCAATGCCCGGGGCCAGGGCGATTCCGCCGCGTTTTTCCTGAGAAAGAAGTCCGCAATTCATAAAAAGCACTCTGTTTGACTGAGGATTTTTCCCCACAGAACCATTGCCCTCCCGGTGTTTCCCTTCTATAATCAGGCCATCGCGTCCTGATTGAAATTCGGAGGGCCTTATGCCTGCCGGAAAAAGACAAACCGGAAAGCGTCCCAAAAAAACCGGTTCTACCGCAATTCCGGTTGACGCGTCACTGGACGCGTCCAATTGGGCCGCCCTTCTGGACTTTCTTCCAGATCCCGCCGCAATCATCGGCCCCGACCGGAAAATCCTGCGCGCCAACAAGTCGCTCCAAAAACTCCTGAAAAAAAGCCCCCGGAAACTCGAAAACCGGATCTGTTACCGCTGCCTGCATGGTTCCGGCAAACCGCATAAGAACTGTCCCCACGAGATGTCCATGAAGGACGGCAAAGAACACACGGCCGAAGTTTACGAAAGATTCCTGGGCGCCCATTTCCTGGTCACAACAAAACCGGTCCGGAACGCGAAAGGACGTTTCCTGGGCAGCCTGCATGTCATGCGGAACATTTCTAAACTGAAACAGGCCGAAAAGGAATTACAGGAAAAAGGTGAATTTTTCCGCTCCATTGCCACGCTCACGCCCAATCACATCGTGGTGCACGACCGCGATCTGCGGTACAGACTGGTGATGAACCCCCAGCTGGGCCTTTCGGAAAAAGATTATCTCGGAAAAACGGATTTTGACATTCTGGACCATGAAAACGCGGCAAAACTCACGGCCGTCAAGAAAAGGGTCCTGAAAACAGGCCGGCGCAAGCATTTCGCGACGACACTTCCGGGACCGGACGGACAACCCCAGTATTATGACGGTTATTTCGTTCCCCGGACCGGTCCCGACGGTCAACCGGACGGGATTATCGGCTATTTCCGGAACGTGACAGAACAGAAATATGCCCAGGAAATTCTCCAGGTCCATCATGAGATCGCGCTTGCGTTGGGCACGGTTTCGGAACGAAAACTGGGATTCCGCAGAATCCTGGACATTCTTCTCAAGCTGGATGGCGTGGACAGCGGGGGCATCTACCTGACAGACGCCGACAGAGGCGGTTTGGACCTGGTTGCCCACAGGGGGCTTTCGGAAAATTTCGTTTCCCGGGTGTCCCGTTATCCCCGAACGTCCCCGAATGTCGCCCTGCTGGAAAAGGGCGTCCCGGTTTTCATGAAATACAAATCCTTTCCCAACGCCGCCAGGGATCCCGTACGGATCCAGGAAGGCCTGAAAGCGATCGCGATCATTCCCGTCCGGCATAAGAACCGGATCCTGGCCTCCATGAACATCTCTTCCCGCACGGTTGACGAATTCCCTCCCCATGTCCGGAACATTCTGGAAACGGCCGGTGGGCTCGTGGGCGGTTTTCTGGTCCGCCTGAACGCCGAGGAGGAAAGCCGACAGGAGCGGGAGAACCTGGACACCCTTTTTCAATCCGTCACCGACATGGTCTTCATCCTGGATCAGGACGGAAACATCCTCGCAATCAATTCGGCCGTGGAACGCATACTGGGCTACAAGCTCCCGGACATTGCGGGCCGTCCGGTCACAGTCGTGCATCCACCGGAACGGTCAAAAGAAGTCCGGTCGATCGTCAGCGAAATATTGCGGGGAAAAACCGATTTTTGTCCCGTTCCCCTGATCTCGAAAAACGGAAAGAAGATCCCCGTTGAAACCAAGGTCACGCGGGGCAACTGGAACGGCCTGCCCGCGTTTTTCGGCGTGTCCCGCGACATTTCCGAGCGCCTGAAGGCGCAGGAAGCCATCCGGAAACAGGAAATCCGTGTCCGCAGCATCATTGAAACGGCCATGGACGCGTTCTGGATTGTGGGAAACGACGCCCGGATCATCGAGGTCAACGAATCCGCCTGCCGGATGAGCGGCTACAGCCGCGAGGAACTGGTCCGGATGCGAGTTCCCGACCTGGAAGCCCGGGAATCGGCGGAAGACACCCGGAAACATTTCCGCAAAATCCTGGAAACCGGATCGGACCGGTTTGAAACGGTCCACCGGAGAAAAAACGGCGAAATCATCCACGTGGAAGTGAGCGTTCAGAAAGCGGAGTTCGGGAACGGTTTCATGTTCGCGTTTCTCCGCGACATCACGGCGCAAAAGGCCGCAGCGGAGCGTATCAATACTCTGGCCCAAATGGCGGACAACGCCCCGAGTTCCATTTCCGTCCATGACTTTGAAGGCCGTTTTCTTTACGCCAATCGCGCCACGACCGAATGGCATGGTTATACCCTGGAAGAATTCCTGAAACTGCGCCTCCAGGACATAGACGTTCCGGAAAGCGCCGCCCTGATCGAGAGCCGGATGCGTGAAATCAACGCGCGCGGAGAGGCCGCTTTCGAGGTCTGGCACCGGCGCAAGGACGGCACCAGCTTCCCCCTGGCCGTGACCGTCAAGAAAATGAACTGGTCCGGAACGCCCGTCATGCTCAGCATCGCGACGGACATAACCGAAAGGGAAAAAGCCGAGCAGGCGGTCCGGGAAAGCGAGGAGAAATACCGGGAGCTGGTGGAAAACGCGAACTCCGTCATCATCAAGTGGGACCGCAACGGCCGACTGACGTTCTTCAACGAGTTTGCGGAGAAGTTTTTCGGTTATACCGGCGCGGAAATCATGGGACGCAGCGTCATGGATACCATCGTTCCTCCGTCCGAAACGACGGGCCGCGACCTGAGCGGACTCATGGACCAGATCCAGGCCGATCCCGACAGGTTCATGGTCAACGAAAACGAGAACATCACGAAGGACGGCCGTCGCGTCTGGGTCCGTTGGAACAACAAGGCGGAAAAGGACGCGAACGGGAACGTCACCGGCATATTGTCCGTCGGAAGCGACATCACGGAACGCAAAAAAACGGAAAACGAACTGATCCGGAGCCGCGAACTGCTCTCCGGCATGACCAGCCAGATCCCCGGCGTGGCCTTCCAGTTCTACGCGCGGCCGGACGGGACGATGGGATTCTACTACATCAGCTCCCGGTCCGAGGCCGTTGCCGGTCTCAAACCCGAACCGGACGGGTTCCTGGAACGGTTCGTCGAATTGATCCTTCCCGAGTACCGCGAGGATCTCCTGCAATCGATCCGGGAATCAGTCCGGGATATGACCGCCTGGCATTTCGAGGGCCGGTTAAAAAAACCGGCCGGAGAAACGATCTGGTTTGTGGGCGACTCAGTTCCCACGCGGCGCGAAACGGAGACCGTCTTCAACGGCTATTTTCAGGACATCACGGACAGAAATAAAGCCGAGGAAGCCCTGCGCGAAAGCGAGTCGCGCGTGCGAGCCAAGCTGGACGCCATCCTGACGCCGGAAGGCGACATGGGCCGGCTGGAACTTTCTGATATTATCGACACGCAATCCATCCAGTCCCTCATGGATTACTTCTACAAACTGACCCGCATCGGGATCGGGATCGTTGACATGAACGGCCGGGTCCTGGTCCAGACCGGATGGCAGGACATCTGCACGAAATATTTCCGGAAAAACGCGGAAACCTGCCGCAACTGCATGGAAAGCGACCTGCAGCTGTCTTCGAGCGTGGAACCGGGCCGTTATAAAATCTACAAATGCAAGAACCTGATGTGGGACATCGCCACCCCCATCGTCATCGGCGGCCAAAAAATGGGGAACCTGTTTTTGGGCCAGTTCTTCTTTGCCGGTGAAAAACCCGACCGGGAGGAATTCCGGAAATTGGCCCGGCAGCACGGTTTTGACGAATCCGGATTCCTGCAGGCCCTGGAACAGGTCCCGGTTTTTGAAAAGGAAGCGGTGGATTCGGCCATGGGTTTCTATATCCGTTTCGCTCTTCTCGTGTCCACCCTGAGTTACGGAAACATCCGCCTGGCCCAGACGCTGGCGGAACAAAAGCGCATTGAGGAAGCCCTGCGCGAAAGCGAAGAGCGCCTCCGGCTCGCCCACAAGGCCACAAACGACGTGGTCTGGGACTGGGACGTAATCCAGGACACCCAGCGCTGGAATGAAGCCGGCCGCCATGTCTTCGGCTGGACGGAAATCGTGGAGCGCCCTGTCCCCGCATCCTGGTGGGTGGAACGAGTTCACCCGGAAGACCGCCAGCGGGTGGACGACGGGTTTTTCGCCGTGGTGAACAATCCCCGGCTCAATTTCTGGCACGACGAATACCGGTTCCGGAAATCCGACGGAACTTTCGCTCAGGTCATGGACCGGGGCTTTGTCATCCGCGACGCGACCGGCAAAGCCACCCGCATGATCGGCGCCATGCTTGACGTAACCGAGCGCAAAAAGGCCGAGGAAGAACTGAAAAGATTCAACATCGAACTGGCGGACCGGGTGGCGCACGCCGTGTCCGAGTTGCGCGAGAAGGACCAGATGATGATCCTCCAGTCCCGACAGGCCGCCATGGGAGAAATGCTGGGCAACATCGCCCACCAGTGGCGCCAGCCCCTGAACGCCATCGGTATTCATGTGCAGAACATCATGGCGCGCGAGAAGTCCGGGTCCCTGGACCGGGACTACCTGGAAAAGACCGCGACCAGGACCATGGATCTGGTCCTGCACATGTCCCGCACCATAGACGACTTCCGGAATTTTTTCAAACCCGACAAGGAAAAAATCTCCTTCAGTCTCAAGGAGGCCGCGGAAAGCGCTCTTTCTTTTGTGTCGGCTTCCTACAAGGATAACGGCATCGAATCTTCGTTGGACTGTCCCGGGGATATTGCCGTCTCCGGCTATCCGAACGAGTTCTCGCAGGCGCTTCTGAATATCCTGAACAACGCGCTGGACATGATCAAGGACCGCAAGACGCCCAACCCCCGGGTTACGGTCCGGATTGGCCGCGACAGGGACAGGGCCGTGCTGACCGTGACGGACAACGCGGGAGGGATCCGGAAGGACGCGGAGGACCGTCTGTTCGAACCGTTCTTTACCACCAAGGAAATGGGCACGGGTATCGGGCTCTTTATGGCCAAAACCATCATCGAAAAAAATATGGGCGGAAAACTGACGGCCCGGAATGTCGGCGACGGGGCGGAATTCCGCTTTGAAATATGAGCCGCCGGGGGCTTGCGTCATGACACAGAAACATGTGACCCGCAAACTGTTCACATCCGTCGTTCTGGGCCTGGCGGGTTTCGCGGGGTCATTTTTAGCCCTGAATGTCAGCGTGCCGCCTTTGCACCTGTCCATTGTCTGGAGTTATCTCTTTCCCCTGACGGCGGCCATGGCCTACGGCGGCCGCTACGGCGTTCTGGCCGGCACGGTCGGGCTGGGCGCGCTGTTCCCGTTCTTTTTGTGGCCGAACAACGGCTGGGCGAACGTGGTGTCCTCGGCCATGATCCTGTTCTGGTATGGATGGCAGGGTTTCTGTTCGTCGGTCCGTCGCCGGAAGAAAGCGGTCTGGAACCATCCCTACGCCGCCCAGGTTCCCTACGCGGTCCTGAATTATCTGGCCACTGTTCTTCTGCACCCTGCGGCCTACACCCTGAACCCGCCCTTCTGGGCGCCGAACGCGCCCCCCGCCATCCCGGACGCGGTCCTGCACAGCATGGCCATCAAAGCCGTCATCAACCTGTTTCTGATCGTGATCATTGCGCGCGCGCTGCTCAGGATCCCGTCCGTCCGCCGCTTTTTGGGATTGCCCGTCAAAGCGACGTCCCGCTACAACGGCCGGATCATGGCTCTTGCGGTTTCGGGCACCGCCCTGCTCTGGGCGGTCTATAACACGCTCAACAGCGTATTGGTCCTGAAGAATTTTCCCCGCGTGAACCTGTGGATCAGCGATCCGCAGGAGGTGACGGCGCTTCTGGTCCTGACCGCGTCCGCCTTCCTGTCCGGGTCCGTGATCTGCTCGCTCATGGAATACCGGCTCCAGGCCCAGGACAACCTGCTGGAAGCCAACCGCATGCTGGAGGCGGCGAACCAGAACCTGGAGGAACGCGTCCGTGAACGGGCCATGCGGCTGGACGCGACGCTCAACGCCCTGCCGGACATGCTTTTCGAACTGGACGCGGACGGCATCTTCGTGGATTACCGCGCGCCCAGCCCGGAACTTCTTTTGGTCCCGCCGCCCGAATTCCTGGGAAAAAACTACCGTGACGTGATCCCCGAACCGGCGCGGACCGCCCTGAGCCGGGCCATGGATTCGGCCACTTCGGCGGGTCTTGTCACGGGGTGCGTTTACAGACTGGACCTTTCGGGCGGCGCCAGATGGTTCGAAATGTCGGTTTCCGTGAAGGGAAATCCACGGGATCCCAACCGGCGCTTCATCGCCCTGGTGAGAGACATCACCTGCCTTATCGAAGCCGAGGAGGAATTGAAAAAGCGCGAATCCCTGCTGGATTCCCTCCTGAAATCCATCCCCATCCCGGTTTTTTTCAAGGACGTGAACGGTCTCTACATCAACGTCAACCCGGCGTTCGAAAAAATCAACGGCAAAAGCCGGGAGGAACTGATCGGGAAAGGCGTTCTGGACCTGTTCCCGCACGAACTGGCAAAAGTCTATCATGAAAAAGACCTTGAACTGTTCCGGAATCCCGGGACCCAGGTTTACGACTGGAAAGTCCGGGATGCCGACGGAGAGATCCGGGACGTGATTTTCCATAAAGCCGCGTTCTATGACGGGGACGGCCAGGTCGCCGGACTGGTGGGCGCGATCTTCGACATCACGGACCGGAAAAAAACGGAAACCGCGCTGAGGGAAAGCGAGGAAAAATACCGCCTGCTCATCCGGAATTCCCCGGACCTGATCTGCCTCCAGGACCCGGACGGTCGCGTCGCGTTTCTGAGCGATCACGCGGAAAAAGTTCTGGGCCACCCGCGGGACACCGTTCTGGCGCAAAAACTTCCGGATTTTATCCACCCGGAAGACCTCGCCAATGTCCGGGACGCGTACGAACGGGCCTTCCGGGACAGGTCGGCGGTCAATATCGATTACCGGATCACGGACTCCGGCGGCGGCGTGCGCTGGATTTCCCACAGCGCGAGACCGGTCATGCTCGACGGCCAATTCACCGGCGTGCTCAGCACCCTCCGCGACATTACGGACCGCGTGCGTTCGGAGGAACAGCTGCACGAAAAGGACCGCCTGATGGTCCTGCAGTCGCGTCAGGCCGCCATGGGGGAAATGCTGGGCAACATCGCCCACCAGTGGCGCCAGCCCCTGAACGCCATCGGCATCATGGTCCAGAACATCGGGGAATACAGCCGGGAAAGCCGCCTGACCCCCGATTACGTTGACCAAACCGTAAACGACGTCATGAAACTGGTCCTGCACATGTCCCGCACCATAGACGACTTCCGGAATTTCTTCCGCACCGACAAGGAAAAAAAGGACATCCCCCTCAATGAGGCCGTGCAGAAAGCGCTTTCGTTCGTATCCGCCTCATTCCATGACAACGGGGTGGAAACCCGCACGGAATTCGGGGAGGACCTGGCGGTCTCGGGTTATCCGAACGAATTTTCCCAGGCCGTGTTGAACATCCTGAACAACGCTCTGGAAGCGTTTCTGGAACGCCGCACGCCGGACCCGGTCCTCACCGTGCGGATCTTCGCGGAACGGGGCCGTCCCGTCATTACGGTTTCGGACAACGCCGGCGGAATTCCCGAAGAGGCCCTGCCCAAGATCTTCGAACCCTATTTCACCACCAAGGAAAAGGGAACCGGCATCGGGCTCTTTATGGCCAAGATGATCCTGGAAAAAAACATGGGCGCCAGTATCATGGCCCGCAACATCCCCGGCGGAGCGGAATTCCGGATCGAATTCTGAACCATTCCCAAAAAAAACCCCCGCTCAGGTACGGAGGTTCTACGGGAAGGGATGAAGGGATCTTTTCTGAAAGTGAAACCGCAAGAAAGCCGGACAGAACGACGGTCTAACGGAAAACCATCAGGGCCACGACTGCGGCGATCGCGAAAACGATCAGGACCGCCGTCCACTTGACCAGCAGGCGTTTCCAGAACAGGGACACGGCGGTTTTCACGAAGTTCCTCCGGTGCCGTTTTTCCGCATTCATGATAGAATATCCGTATCAAGACGGGGTGATAACCGTATGAAATCCCCGTAAATTCCCCGACCGGGAGGTTCAACATGAAAAAAGCCGCTTGGATCCTGACTTTGGCGTTCTTTTCCGCCCTGTTTACCGGCCCCTACGCCCTGTCCGCTGAAAAACCGCCGCGCCTGATCACCGTCAGCGGGGACGCGGAAATCCGCGTGGTTCCGGACGAGGTCGTCATCACGCTGGGCGTGGAGACGTCCAACAAGGTCCTCTCCCTGGCCCAGAAGGCGAACGACGCCGTTGTCCGGGCCGTCATCGAAAAGGCCCGGAAAAACCGCATTGACCAGAAACACATCCAGACGGATTATTTCACCGTGGAACCGCGTTACGACACACGGTACGACAGCCGTGAGGAACGGAACCGCGACCTGTTCGTCGGGTATTTTGTCCGCAAGAACATGTCCATCACGCTGAAGGACCTGTCCCGATACGAGGACGTGATCAGCGGCGTGCTGGAATCCGGAGCGAATTATATCCACGGCATCAGCTTCCGGACCACGGAACTCCGCAAGCACCGGGACGCGGCCCGCGTGATGGCCGTCAAGGCCGCCCGCGAGAAAGCGGAACTGTACGCCCGGGAACTGGGCGTGAAAGTCCGGGGCGCCGTGACACTGAACGAGGAATACGGCGGCTGGTGGTCCTGGTCCAACTCCCCGTGGGGCGGGCCCCTGGGGCGCGCGAACATGATGCAGAACGTTTCCCAAAACGCCATGGGGTCCGGCGGGGGCCAGCCGACCGAAAGCGGGGACACGATCGCCCCGGGGCAGATCAGCGTGACCGCCCGGGTCAGCGCGGTATTCGAGATGGAATAGATCCCCAGGACAAACGGCTTGAAAAGAGGCCCGGACCGGATTACATTATCCGGTAAACCGTTTTGAGGGAATCCATGAGAAACCAACCGTTCCGGTCCGGCAAGGGCCCGCTGTTATTCCTGTTCATTTTGACGCTCTTCCTTCCGGCCTGCGATACCGGCATGGGCGTGATCGGAGAATCGGGCGGCCTGTCCGGCCCCTACTCCATCCCCCGGGCAGTCAACGCCTCGGCGGACCCGGCCTATACCGGCATCGTTTACAGCCAGACCAAATTCGTTCCGCCGGACGGAACTTATCTCCTCATCGGCGGACAGGACAAGTCGAACATCGGGCAGATCCCGTCCGCATGGTCGCTGGACCCGGGCGGCTACGCCCACTATTTTGCCGTAAACAGCTCCAATTCCATCTGGTCCGACTTCAACTACGAAGGGGACCCGATGAACCTCCAGAACGCCAAGTGGATCGCGGACACGCACCCGAACGCCGTCCTCCAGATGGCCATGTGGATGGTGGGAGCGGATATGGGGTGGGATAATTACCCCGCCAAAACGACCAACGGGGACTATGACGTTCCTTTCCAGTCCTTCTGCGACTTCGCCAAAACGTACAACCGTCCCATCTTTCTGCGCATCGGATACGAATTTGACGGACCGCACAACAAGCTCCAGCCCGGCGAATACACAAACGCCTACCGCTATATCGTGGATTTTATACGGTCCCGCGGCGTGACCAACGTCGCGTTCGTCTGGCATTCCCTGAACAACACAACTTACGGCAATCATCCGGTCATGAGCTGGTATCCCGGGGACGACTACGTGGACTGGTTCGGTCTGAGCGTGTTCCGGGGCCATGTGTGGGATGACGTGATTTTCAGTTATCTGGAAACCTTTGTGGACCTGGCACGATCGCGCTCCAAACCGGTCATGATCGCGGAATCCTGCCCCAACGGCGGCATCACCAACAACAACTACGAGACCTGGAACCGCTGGTTCGTGCCCTACCTCAGTTATATCCACAAGAAGAACATCAAGGCGTTTTCCTACATCAACTGCGACTGGGACAAGACCGTCCTGTTCGGGACATGGGGCTGGGGCAACACCCGCATCCAGGACTATCCCCTGATCCTGACGCAGTGGAAAGCCGAGATCAGCCAGGACAAGTACCTCAAGGAATCGGCGGGACTGTTCCAGCTCCTGGGCTGGACCAACTGACATTCATCCGGAGGCCGTCATGAAACTTTTCCTGTTCGCGACCGCGGTATTGCTTTCCACCCACGGGTTTTTATCCGTGTCTTACGCGGACACGGACCCGCAAACGGCCCATCCCCATCTCGTCCCGTCGTCGGTCACGGCCGTCACGGACCCCGCCTACGCGGGCATGGCCTACGACCGGCCCAAATTCGTGCCGCCGGACGGGACGTTCCTCCTGATCGGCGGGCAGGACAAGGTGAACATCGCGGAAATCCCGGGCGCCTGGGGCGTCCGGCCGGCCGGCTACGCGAGTTATTTCGCCGTTTCTTCCTCCAACTCCATCTGGTCGGACGAGACCAACGGCGGCGACCCGGCCAACATCCAGAACTCCAAATGGATCGCGGACACGCACCCCCACGCCGTTCTCCAGATGGCCATGTGGATGGTGGGTTACGCCAAGGGCTGGGGAAATTACTCCGAGAATGCGGTCAACGGCGTTTTTGACGACTCTTTCGAATCCTTCTGTCTCTTCGCGAAAACGGTCAAGCGTCCCATCTTCCTGCGCATCGGTTACGAATTTGACGGCCGCCACAACATGCTGGAACCGGAGGAATACGTGGCCGCCTACCGGTACATTGTTGACTTCATCCGGTCGCGCGGTGTCTCCAACGTGGCCTTTGTCTGGCATTCCTACATCTCGACGCCCTATGAAAAATGGAACGTGACCAACTGGTATCCCGGGGACGACTACGTGGACTGGTTCGGCATGAGCGTGTTCCGGGACCACGTGTTTTACGGCCGGTACAGCCGCTTTCTGGACCCGTTTGTCGATTTTGCCCGCGCTCGGAAAAAACCGGTCATGATCGCGGAATCCTGTCCCTCCGGCGGGATTTCAAAAAAGGGCTATGAAACCTGGAACCGGTGGTTTGTCCCTTACTTCGATTACATCCACAGGAAAAACATCAAGGCGTTTTCCTACATCAACTGCGACTGGGACCTCGTGGAACAGTTCAAGAACGACCACTGGCGCAATACCCGCATCCAGGATTACCCGCCGGTCCTGGTACAGTGGACCAACGAGATCCACAAGGACAAATACCTCAAGGAATCTCCGGATACTCTGAAACTGATCGGTTTTACGAACGCGGCCCGGTGAACCGCGTCAGATTCTTTTCCGGAACCAATCCGCCGTGAACAGCGCGATCGGGATGAAGAGAACGCACCACGCGAGAAGGACAATCCCGCCGAACGCGTCCGGCTTGGCCGCCGCCCCCGTATGTTGCGCGACAGAAAGTCCGGGGAAAACAAGCGTGGGCACAACCAGAGCGCCGTGGATCCGGTACAGGATCTTCAGAACCCGGTCTTCCCGTTCCGCGAACACCTGGGCGGCCGCGAGCGTGGACAGGCACAGAAACCCGTAACCGAGCATATTCGCCGCGAAGAGAAAGGTCCCGGGAGTGTACTCGAACAGACGGAGCAGTTCCACGGGCAGGATACCGCGGTTGGGGGCGACAAATACCAGCTGCACGAAATAGGACAGCGCGCACAAAACAACATAGACCCCGGCGAACAGGAGCGCGACTCGCGTCCAGATTTTCGCGCGCTCCGGGGCGCGCCCGTGAAGGGAGGCCGTCCAGACCGCGTACGCGGGCGCCAGAATCAGACACACCAGAAAGGACGAATTCAGCCAAAACAGGTTTTCCGGGTCCATGAGCGAGAGGACCAGAAACACCGCGAACAGGAAAGTCAGGGCGCCCGCCGCCAGGGACGCGGCCAGACCGGCCGCCGCTTCGTTATTTTTCATTTTTTTGTCCCGCCTTGTCCAGGGCGTTTTCCACGCTCAGCATGAGCGCGCGGCTGGTGGTGGTGGCCCCGGTCACCGCGTCGGTGTTCGCGTTCTGGTCGCGGACGATCTTCCGGAAAACCCCCTCGGCGTAATAGGCGTAGGACACTGCCCGGTTCTCCACGGCGCGGACGGACTCAATGCGCCCGCGGCGGACCGTGACCTCCGTCACGTACCGGAACCCGGCCACTTCAGCCGAACCGCGATAAACGCCGTCACGTATACCCGCGAGGCGGGAATCCTTCACCGGCCGGGCCCGATAGCGGGACTGCATGACCAGCCCGAAAACCCCGAACGCGAGCCCCAAAACGGTCAGGACCAGCGCCACGGTCCGGACCACGGCGGGACGGACAGGGACAGCCCACGGGAAGCGGCCCCAGGGTTTCAGGACCGAAACAAAAAGAGCGGCCAGCATGAGAACGGCCGTCACCGCGCTCCAGAGAAGAGCCGCCTGCCCCAGACCCCGGTACAACACGGCGTCGCGCCCCAGATGATAACCCGCGTCGGACAGCGAAGCCAGACCGTTGACGGCCGGCCCCAGCGCCAGCCAGGACACCGCGAACATCAGGACCAGCAGTTTCCATTTGACGATGACCCACCAGAATCGGGCGAACCCCCATTCCGTGAACAGACCGTAAACAAATGATGTCCCGATCAGGCCGAAAAACGCCCAGGACACGGGACCGTTGAAGAGCCGGTACACGGCCAGGTCCAAGCCGGCATGAGCTTCCGTTTTCAGGGTCACCTTCACGGCCAGCAGGGCCGTCGTGGCCACCATCCCGCCGAAGGCCGCCCCGACCAGGGCCACATGAACGCCCTTGAGCCATTTCATCCCGGTTCCTTTCTGTTTTCCTTTCCCCACGCTGTGACCTCCTGACGAGTCCGGCCTCTTATTATAGGGGATCAGGACGAAAATCGGAAAACTCCGGGTGCCTGAAAAAGGTGTCCCCAATTGGCCGTCCGAATGGCGGAGATGGCCCCGCCGTGTTATAATCAGCGGCCGAAAAACCGCCTGAGGGTACCCGCATGGACATGAGCATGGAAGACCTGGCGTTCGTGAACGACCTGAGCGTAATCGCCGAAAAGAACAACGCCATTGAACCGGGGTTGTTCACGAAGTATAACGTGAAGCGCGGTCTGCGCAACGCGGACGGCAGCGGCGTGCTCGTGGGACTCACCACGATCGGCGACGTTCACGGTTACATCATTGATGAAGGCGAGGCCTCCCCCGTCAAGGGACGCCTGCGCTACCGGGGCATTGACATCAAGGACCTGGTGGGCGGTTTCCAGAAGGAAAACCGGCCCGGTTTCGAGGAAACGGCTTTTCTGCTTCTGTTCGGCCGGCTGCCGAAAAATGACGAACTGGCGCGGTTCGGCGAACTGCTGGCCCAGAACCGGGATCTTCCGGACGGTTTCACCGAAAACATGATCCTCAAAGCCCCGAGCAAGGACATCATGAACAAGCTCGCGCGCTCCGTTTATGTCTGCTATTCCTACGACAAAAATCCGGACGACAACCGCATCCCGAACGTCCTGCGGCAGTGCGTCCAGCTGATCGCCCGCTTTCCGGCCATGGTGGCCTACGGATACCAGGCCAAACAGCACTACTTCCACGGCTCAAGCCTTTACCTCCACAAGCAGTCCAAAAACTTCAACACCGCGGAAAACTTCCTCTCGCTCGTGCGGCCGAACAAGGAGTTCACGCCTTCCGAAGCGAAGATCCTGGACCTGGCCCTCGTTCTCCACGCCGAGCACGGCGGCGGAAACAACTCCACCTTCACCATTCACGTGGTGTCCTCCACCGGCACGGACACCTATTCCGCCGTGGGCGCGGCGGTCGGGTCCCTGAAAGGCCCCAAGCACGGCGGCGCGAACCACGAAGTGATGCAGATGATGGAAGACATCAAGGCCAACGTGAAAAAGTGGGACAACGAAACCGAACTGCGTGAATATCTCCGCAAAATCATCCGCAAGGAAGCCTTTGACCGCTCCGGGCTCATTTACGGCATGGGTCACGCGGTGTATTCCCTCTCGGACCCGCGCGCGGAGCTCCTGAAGGAACAGGCCCTGGAACTCGCCAAGGAAAAGAACCGCGTGGAGGAATACCATCTTTACGAATCGATCGAGCGTCTGGGCAAGGAAGTTTTCACCGAGGAAAAGGGGTCCAAGATCATCTGCGCGAACGTGGACTTCTTCTCCGGATTCGTGTACGACATGCTGAACATCCCCCAGGAGCTCCACACGCCTATTTTCGCCATGGCGCGTATGGCCGGCTGGGCCGCGCACCGCATCGAGGAGCTGGTGAGCGGCGGCCGCATCATCCGCCCCGCCTACAAGCACGTGCTGGCCGACCAGAGTTATATCCCGATGGAAAAGCGGTAAGAAAGAGAACAGCGAAATGACAACGGACGCCGGAAACGGCGTCCGTTTTTTTATGATGCCTGCGATTCGGCCGTGTTCATCAGGTTATAAGTTGTGCCGCCGCATTGGAACGATTCACGGCACTGGCCACGCGGGGCTTCGGGATCTGTCGCGAACAACCCGATTATTTCTCCCGCCGTCCTGATTCCGGGTACCCGACCGGAATGATATAGAGGGGAATTTGCCCGCCGGGCAGTTTCAACAGCTCGCCCACCTTTCCGTCATCGAAGGCGCCGATGGGCACCGACCCCATCCCCAATGCCACGGCCTGCAAATGGATGTTCTGAGCGATATGACCCGCTTCCATGAACAGATACCGCATGCCCCGGTCTCCGTACTTTGACCTGATTTTGTCGGGAATGCCGCAGATCACGATGCTGAACGGAGCGTCCCTCACGGACAACTGGCCCAGGGCGGCGGCGGCGAGCGGAATCCTGATATCGGCAGAACCCAGGCGCTTGAGGCTGTGCGGCCCGGGAAGATACAGATGGCGGCCGTTGGCATCCAGCAGGTAAATTTCCACGGGATAGATCGCTCCTGCGGACGGGGACGCCCTCAACGCATCCGCGGGATCGGTGATTCCCTGCGCCGCCCACAGGATCCGCGAGATTTCGCCCGGACCGGGATTCTTCTTCCGGAAATTTCTGACAGACCTTCTGTTTTGAATGGCCTGTTCCACGGACACCGCGCCGCCGGGCCCGGGCTTGGGCAGCCGCACGGTATCACTTTGCGCCAGTATACCCCGCGCGTCAGCCAAACCGAGAAGAACGGCCAGAATCAAAAGCGTCATGCCCCTTCCGGAATGCGGTTTTCGCCTGAAGATATTCGACCCGATCATGATAAAATTCCTCCGATCTGTCATCAGGAAGGCCTGACCCATTTCATCCCTTCAGAACCCGAACGGTCAGCAATTCCAGATAGTCCTTTGCCCCGGGATCATCTTCCGCAGGCGACCAGGGCGCGAAATCCTTGTCGGAGGCGGGTTCGTAAGGCCCGTCTTTCACCTCCAAGATGACGCTTCCGCTTTCGAGACTCACGATGGTATGCCAGACCGCGGGATCCAGATCGATCACGGGGGTTTTTTGGCCGTCCAGGCGGATGATGTCCGAAACCGCGCCGCCGTCGGCAAACAGGATGACGGCTAATCTCCCCCGCAGGACCGCGAAACACTCGTGTTTGGGCGGGTGCAGGTGGCGGTGCGGCCTAACGTAGGAAAGCGGTTCGATGGCGTTTAAAAACCGCTGAACCTTGTCGGGAAGTTCGTGCAGGTTGTCATTCATTCGCAGGCGGGGTGAAAGACGCGCTTTTTTGGTCAGGGCATCCAGCCGATTGCTATCCACGATCCGGTAATCGCGTTTCATACCGGCCCTGGTCAAAACACGAACAGATGCATCATGACAACGGCAACGATCAGGATCGCCAAACCGACCAGCAGCTGGTTCCTGATCATTTTGGGAGTAAAGGTCTTCATGCCTTTCAGCTTTGCCAGCTCGCCGTATTTTCCGATCATATCGTCGTAGTCTTTCACATACGTGCGGCAGCCCGGGCTGTCGGCTATATAATGCTGCGCGTAGGGGAAACACAGCACCTTGAGAAGCTTTTTTTCCATCAGGTCGGGGAAAAGCGTGTTGGCCGTAATGTTGAAATCCTTTACGGGAACGTCCAGGGCTGTTTCCACCTCGGCCGGATCGAAAACCACGGCAAACGGGTCGTCGCTTTTGTCCATCAGTTCCTTGCTGTGGGCGATCGACGTGTTCCCCAGAAGCCACAGGTCGCGGTCCAGTTTCCGGGCCTTGCCGCGTTTCAGATTTCCCCTGAGGGCGATCTGCCGGCCCTTTTTGTCTTCCTGAAAATCCAGCAGGATCTCGCCTTTCGAGTTGGTCGTAAAAAAAGCCGTTTTGCTGTTCGGATCCGCGATCCCTTTTGACGGCATGGCGATCAGCGTGTTGCTCAAGACGTCGATGAAGATCCAGGACAACAGTCCGGTTTCTTTGTCCCGGGCGATGAGATAGGACTCCTGCCTGGCGCCCCAGAACGTCGTCGCGCGCGTGTTGAAAATGCCGGTTCCGTAATAATATTCCGGCTTGTCGTCGGCGAAGATTTTCGCCTTGACGAGTTCATAGCGTTCGGGCAGCATCGATTTCGCTTTTTCAACGTCCTTCAGTTTGAAAAACAGGAACAGGCTGTACGGTTCAATCACAAATCCCATTTTGGGCGTTTTTTTCGAGACCCGGAGCAACAGGGCCTTGAAGAGAAAGCGGGGCAAAATCACCTTCAATCTCTGGTAGAAAAACAGGTCGTTGATTTCCGGCGGGTTGATCAGTTTTTCCACCAGCCGGATAAACCCTTCGTCATTTTTGACCTTCAATTTCTTCTCCTTGGCCGCCATCGTCCGTTGCTTTCTGAAGCGATCGACATGACAGGCCCGCGTGCGAAAAATATTTTACATTTTGGCATGAAATAACACAAATGGGCGTTTATCCGGCCAATTGCGCAAAGAGTTTCGGGGCGACTAGTTTATTTCACGGGACTCGGGGCGGACATTTTTCCGCTCCAGTCTGTTTGACGAGACGCACCCCCCCCCACGACAGCCATCCATACCATATCCTACGGTATAATTTTGAGGTTTTTTTTCCAAAAAGATAAAATAACGCTGCTTGGTAAACAGTATCATTGCCCAGAATGATTGATCGCCGGGTCGCGATGCTGACCGTGCAAATTCAAACCCCGGGTGCCCGGCCAAAACAGGGATGAATCCATGATCAGGTATCTGTTGCAGTACCGGTTTTCCAATATCGGCGCCATGCTTAAAAACGGCAAGTCCGCCCCCTTACAAACCTCCCAGCGATGCGACGGGAAGCTGGTCGTGATTACGGGCGCCACGTCCGGCATCGGCCACGAGACGGCCAAATATTACGCCTCCCGGGGCGCGGACCTGCTGTGCATCAACAGGAGCGGTGAAAAATCCCAAATACTGAAAGAAGAGATCGAGACGCAATACAAAGTCTCCTGCGGAATTCATCTGGCCGATTTCTCCCGCCTTGCCGATGTCCGCGAAACGGCAAATTTTCTGGGCGAACTGCCCAAACCAATCGACATCCTCATCCATAACGCCGGCGTTTACAACACCACAAGGCGTTTCACGCAGGACGGGCACGAGGAAGTGTTCCAGGTCAACTACTTGAGCTCGTTCATCATCAATTACACCCTGCGGGAAAAACTCAAAAAGCAGGTAAAGGCCAGGATCCTCTACGTGAATTCTGAAGGTCACCGCTTCGTGATCGCCGGCCTGCGCCTGAATGACCTGGACTGGAAAAGACGCCGCTACACGGGACTGAAGAGCTATGGTTCCGCAAAAACGGCGCAGCTTCTTTCCCTTTACCCCTTTCAGGACGTTTTCTCGGGCAGCGGCGTCACCATCAACGCCATGCACCCCGGAAACGTGAAAACCAATATGGGCGAGAACAACGGGCGTTTTTACCGGTTCATCAAACACCGGCTCATCAACCCGACCGCCCGCGATCCGCTCCTGGCGGCCCAGGCCCTGTATTACCTGGGCGTATCCGAAGAACTGTCCGGCGTGACCGGAAAGTTTTTCAGTTTCACCACGGAAGAGATCCCCGCTCCGCACGCCCTGGACAGGGACAGGGCGCAAAAGCTCTGGGAACTGAGCCTGGAGTGGGGAGGGTTCCGTTGAGCAAACCCCGTTACGATGTCGTGGTCGCCGGCGCCGGATTGTCCGGCCTGACGGCGGCCGCCTATCTTGCGAAGGCTCACTTTTCAGTTCTGCTGATCGAAAAAACCGGAAATCCCGGCGGCCTGCTCCATTCCTTTCAACGGGACGGATTCGTGTTCGACGCCGGGGCCAAGTCCGTCGAAAACGCCGGCGTTGTCAGGCCGTTGTTGAAGGACCTGGGGATCGAACTGAAGCTCCTGAAAAGCCCGGTCACGATCGGCATTGAAGACCAGCTCATGCACATGGAATCCCCCGGCAGTTTGACGGAATACGGGGCCCTGCTGGAACGGCTTTATCCGGCGCAAAAAAAAGAAATTGGAAGGATCCTTTCAGAGATTAAAAAAGTCATGAAGGAGATGCGCGTTCTGTACGGGCATGATAACCCCGTCTTCAGGAATTTTTTGAAGGACTGGGGGTATCTTTTCGGGGAACTTCTCCCCTGGTTTGGCCGGTTCCTTCTGGCGGTTTCGCGCCTGAACCGGTGGAATGAACCGATCGAGCAATACCTGGCCGGGATCTCTTCCCATCAACCTCTGAACGATATCGTGGACCAGCACTTTTTTAAAAATACGCCCATGTTTTTTGCGCTCGGGTACTTCCATGTCTACCTGGATTATCTCTACCCCAAAGGCGGTACTGGAAAACTGGCGGAGAAACTTGCGGAAAAAGTGTTGAGTTGCGGGGGAGAAATCCTTTATCAAACCGAGATCACGCGTATTTCCGCGCGCCAAAAACGCCTTTCCGGCACGAACGGCCTGGTCTGTTCTTATGACAAACTGCTCTGGTGCGCCGACATGAAATCCCTTTACCGGCTGGCCGACACGACCGGGCTGGAACCCACAAAGACCATCGCCATCGATGCCCGGAAAAAGCGGATCATGGAAAGCCGGGGCGGCGATTCCGTTTTCTCTCTCTACCTGGGTCTGGACATACCGGTTGAGGAATTTGTAGCAAAAACGCGCGGTCATCTTTTTTATACGCCCTCCAGGGAAGGTTTGGCCGAAACCCATCGCGGCGAACTGACCGAATTGCTGTCAACAGGACAGGACAACCGCGGGGAGATCCTCGCCTGGGCGAAAAAATACTGCCGCCTGACCACCTACGAGATCTCGATCCCCTCCCTGCGCGACCCGGAACTGTCTCCCAAGGGCAAGACCGGATTGATCGTGAGCTTTTTGTTCGAATACGACCTGGTGAAAAAGGTGACCGAACAGGGCTGGTACGCCGAATTCAAAAAGCAGGTTGAAGACGCGATCATAGACGTCATCAACAGTTCCCTGTTTCCAGGCATCAGGGAAAGGATCTGCCTCCGATTTTCTTCCACTCCTCTCACGTATGAAAAACAATTCGGAAGTTCTGAGGGCGGGATTACCGGCTGGACTTTTGAAAGGCCGTCCCCCGCCGTCAGCGGTATTCTGAAAATACCGGGGTCAGTCCGCACTCCCTTTCCCGGCATCCTGCAGGCCGGCCAGTGGGCTTTCAGCCCGGCGGGCATCCCGACGGCCATCCTGACCGGTTGGTACGCTTACCGTTCCATAAAATCCGGTCATGCATTATAATTGGAGACGCAACGCCTGAGGGCGCCATGCCGCCCCGTCAGGAATATTCCTTAAAAGCAGGAGAACCCGATGGAAAAGAGCAAACGGATCAAATTCATAAAAATGACCGAAAAGATGGTCACACCCCAAAAGATCGCGACGATATTCCAGGGCGCGGAATTCATGAGAAGACTTCCCCGATTCCTGCAGAAGAAGATCATGGAACACGGCGCCAAAACGGACCCGTATATCAGTTTCATTGTGGAACCCTACAGTCTTTTTCTGGCCTACGAGGTTCTCGACGAGGAGAAACTGTCCTGTTGTCTGCCCGCGCATTATGAACTGGCCGGCTGCACACTGTTCCAGGGCGGAAAAAAACGGAAATGCGTGATCATCGGCGCCTTCAACGTCCACACCAGCGTCTTCTGGGGGAACCGGGTGGAGGTTTACATCATCGCCCGGAATAAAAAATCCGGAATGCTGTCCTGGATCATCCACGAATACGAAACCAACACCATCAGTTACGATCCGGGCCGGGGTTTCATTGAACCGGGCACGAAACATTCCATCCTGACCACGTCCTTCAAGGGCGAGGTGATCCTGGACGTGGAAGGAAAGGATTCCCGGAGAAAAATCCAGGTGAACGCCAACATCAACAAGGGAATATTCAGAAAACTGAACCGGGACCTCTGGATTGAAGGGAATCTCTCCGTGGATTATTCCAGCGACCTGAATGAAGTCAAAACCAAGCCCTTCGGCCTGATATTCGATCCCGCCGAAATGGACGAGGCCCTGTCGATTGACCTGGATCAGGTCGAGATCGCGGCCAACACTTTCCTGCCCGGCATCATCAAACCGGCGCCTTTCGAGGTCTGCTGCTTTCCCTACGCGCAGCATTTTTATACCACGACCATTCCGAGGGAACACAGGATGGAGAACGAAAAAGACCTGGAAAAGGAAATTTCCAAGATTATAGCCCAGAACGGCCAGGGCAACGGGTCGAAATATTCTCGCCGATCGGAATAAAGCAGCCGCGGGCTGATGCGGTCATCAACGGCCTGTTATCATCCGCACTTCACGGTTTAAATCGGGCCCGCCATCTCAATCCGCGCCCGCCGTCCCGGCTTTCTCAACTTGTTCGGGGCCGTGCCCGAAAGGAAAACCCGCTCTAGGGCTGCACGGTCACCGTCACGGTCGCGGTGCTGGGGCCGTCGCCGGCGTTGGCAGTATCCACCATGGTATAGGTGAACGAATCCTGGCCCGTAAAGTCGGCATTCGGCGTGTAAGTGACCCGGGTTGCGCCGCCGGAGATCACAGCCGTTCCATTGGCCGCGGCGCTCACACCGGTAATCGCCAAGTTCAGGCCGCCGGTTTGGCCATTGAAGTTGAGATCGTTTGTCAGAACGAATAAATCATTTGGACCGGAGTTCCTGGACACCGAAAAGAAATCGTTCATCGCGCACGGGCGCGTCAGCACAGTGACGGTCACGGTCGCGGTGCTGGGGCCGCTCCCGGCGTTGACAGTATCCACCATGGTATAGGTGAACGTGTCCTGGCCCGCGAAGCCGGTATTCGGAGTGTAAGTGACCTTGGTTGCGCCGCCGGAGATCACGGCAACACCTTGGGCCGCCGTACTCACCGCTGTAATCGACAGATTCGTGCCGCCGGTTTGACCGTTGAAGTTAAGATCGTTTGTCAGAACGGAGAACTCGTTTGGACCGGAGTTCTTGAACACCGAAAAGGAATCGTTCATCGCGCACGGCAGAGGGATCGGAGGAGTTCCTTCAGGCGCCGGCAATGCCTGTCCCGCGCAGGCGCCCAATAAAGCGCAAAACATCGACGGCATGATTCCGCAAATGAAGAGTTTTCCTGTCGTTTTTTTATTCACGGCAAACCTCCCGGACGGTATCCGACTCTGACAGGAATACTCAATGCCGCCATCCCGTCCATTTTAACCTGAAACCGGCATCGAGACAATATATCCGCAAAACCGCTTCAAGTCCTGCCGGAACCCGCCGCGGAGACCCGTCCCGTGTTTTTCCGAATCCCGCGACACGCATGATCTGCCTGACGAAATAACCAAGATGGACTTCCCCTTCCTTCTTTCACTTCCCCGAGAGAGCGAGAATCAGCCCCCTGACTTCGCCATTCGGTCTTGTCGATCCGGATGTATTCCCTGGAAAACACGGAGCGAGGGGTATTCAGGAACAGTTCGAGCAATGGTTAAAACTCCGGCGGCCGGGAAGCAAAATAAATAATTGAAAACGTTCGGGCCCGATGCGTAAATCAGATTGATGCATTCCCGGGAATCCCCCGGCTTCCATCGTGCGGATCATGGACATCCCCCATCACGGTATCGTCAGGCGGTGCTCCCGGTTTTCTCCGCCAATCTCTTTGATCACCCTTTGTGCTTTTCGTAAACCCGCAGAATTCTCCGGGCGCCTTCTTCCAGATCCTGCCCGGGCACGATCAGGCTGACCGTCAGATAGGCCTCCCGTTCGAACTCAAAAAAATAGCCGGGGTAGACATGGACATTTTCCGACCGCAGGAGTTCCAGCGCCCAGTCCTCCTCTGAAATGACGCGCGGCAGTTCCAGGACGGCTGCCCAACCCCCTTCGACCCGAAGCACCCGGATCGGGGAACCGGCAAAGATCCGGTCCAGCATTCCCGCGTTATCCCTCAGCCTTCTGATCAAGCCGCTTTGAAAGGACGAACGATGCTGAAGTATCCCGGGAAGCGCGTTCTGCGCCGGAATATTCACCGACAGGAACGAATCCGTGATCAGTTCCATTCTTTCCGCGGCCGTGTCCGCGAGAGCGGTCGGCCCGCTGATCACCATCCAGCCGAGCTTGATCTGGGGAAGCCCCATGATCTTTGACAGGCCGCTCAGCGTAAAACAAAGCGCTCCGGACGTGCCGGCGAAACTGCCGGCGGCTTCCCCGGGAGCGTCAACGGCGAAATCCAGGAACACCTCGTCCGCGATCAGCGCCCAGCCTTTTTCAGCGCACAACCGGACAAGCCATTCCGCCTCATCTTTGCGGACATAGGACGAAGTGGGATTGTTCGGGTGTATCAACAGGATGGCGCGGGTGTTTTCCCGGGCCGCGGACAGAATGGATTCCTTGTCCAACCGCCATCCGTTCCGGTGGTCATATTCAAGGCGGTATGGACTTAGCGACACGCTGTCCAGCGCCGCGAGATAATCGAACAGCGGATAACCCGGCCTCGGGATCAGAACGGTGTCTCCCGGGTCGCACAGAAGCTTGAACAGGAAACTGTAGGCCTCGCTGGTACCGGCTGTCAGGAACAGTTTGTCCGGATGAACGGATACGCCATGGTCCCTGTAATATCCCTGAAGAGCTTCGCGGGCTTCGATCAGCCCCCTGGGGTCCGGCCGGTATATCAAATTCCTTTCATTCTGAAAAGCCGCCAGAATGCCGTCCGGGTATCGCAGCCCAACGGCGGTTGGATTCGACTGTGCCAGGTTGATCAACGGTTCTCCGGATTCCTTCTTCTTCCGATAAGCATCGGCCAGGGGATTATCCCGGGTATTCCATCGCGTTCTTCCGGAAAACATGACTGAACGCTCCTTTCGCGGCTTTTCCAAAAACCGGCCGGCAGCGGGAGATCACATGTCCCGTCCGCTTCCCAGCAACCTGCCGATCAGCCGCAGTTCGTTATCCCGCAACTCGAAATCGAAAATGGCCAGGTCGTCCCGCATGTGTTCCGGCGAACTCGTGCCGATCAGCGGAATGACGTTGATCTGCGTCAGGTAGCGGTAAAAGACCTGCGCCGGTGTCCGGCGGTAACGGGCCGCCAGATCGCGCAGGGCAGGGTGCGCCAGCGCCTCGGAATTCGCGGTCAGCGTCCAGAAGCCCTGATAGAGGATGCCCCGCTCCCGGCAAAAAGCCCTGATGGTCCTGTCGTAATCGGTATGGACAGAGAAACGGTTCTGGACCAATGCCGGTTTGACGCGCATCTCGTCCCACAAGGCATTGAGCTCTTCCAGGTTATAGATGTTGCTCAACCCCAACTGGCGCGCGCCTCCTGCCGAGGCGATCTTTTCCATGGCCCGCCAGACTTCCAGCGTTTCCTCAATGGTCCGAAAAGGCGAATGGAGAATGAACGTATCGAGATAACCGGTGCGCAGATTTTTTAGCGACACGGCAAAGGATTCCGCCACCTGATCGCCCAGGCAGGCACCGCGGCTGTAGGGGACCCGATCGGGGTCCTGGCCGTCCAGGGAGGTAAACTTGGTCTGCAGATAGAGAGCGTCGCGGCTGACCCCTGACGCTATCACCGACGCAACCCCCTCCCCTACGCCCGGTTCATCGTAGTGCTTCGGCTGGCAGGCCGTGTCAATGCCACGGAAACCCAGGGCCAGGGCCTGCGCCACCAGCTCGGCGGTCCGGTCCTTTTTCCACGCCGTGCCGTAAATGATCCCTGGCACACTGACCCCGTTCCGGGAAACGACAAAATGCTTTCGATCTGTCACTCGCGGAATCCTCTTTTTTTACAAATCTGACTGACAGGATCATGGATCGACCATTCCTCCCTTCGTCAGTTTAAAACCGTAAAATAACCGTACTCACTACCGAATTCATTTATTGATCGGCCGGTTCTTAAAACCGGACCAAAGTTTCAAGTCTTGAGACGGAAGAAGGAAAATATTCAGAGCAGTTTCAGCACTTCTTCGGCATGTCCTTCGGGGGCCACTTTCGGGAACACCTTGATGATCCTGCCCTTTTCATCCATGATATAAGTTGATCGTATGATCCCCATGCCGGTCTTGCCGAACACCGTCTTTTTTCCCCACGCCCCGTATGCCTTCATGACCGTTTTTTTCGGGTCGCTCAAAAGATAGAACGGTAAGTTATATCTCTTGCGGAATTTCTCGTGCGATTTTCCGCTATCGGCGCTGACACCGATGACCACAGCGCCTTTTTCAAGAAAAAGGTCGTAGGCATCGCGAAAAGCGCAGGCTTCTTTCGTGCATCCCGGGGTGTCGTCCTTGGGGTAGAAATAAAGCACGACTTTCCTTCCCCGGAACTCCTTGAGCGTGATCTCGCGGCCTTCGTCTGAATCGAGAGCGAAATCCGGCGCAAGAACCCCTTCTTTCAGAAACATGTTTCCTCCATTCTCTTAAAGGCGCTTCCAGATACTCGATTTTTTGAAAATTCTAGTTCTAAAAAGCATATAAAACCGGACTTATGGCGCTGCATTGTCGCCCGGAAAAGGCGATTTATGGAAGCGTCTTTAATTCACTGATTATAAATTATACATTAGGTATTTTAATGTCAAGAACAGTTCTATAGAATTGGTGAAGGTTCTCCGGCCACAGAGTGTATCCGAGTCTCGATTCAGCCATACTCCGCTGTCACGGCAACAGCGGGTTACGAATCACGCGGATGATAAGGATTTCGCGGTTTTTGTGAAGTTGTCGAATTAATAATCCGCGAGCGCCGTTCCTACCATCCTCCGCCGCCCCCTCCCCCGCCGCCGCCGCCGGATGACCCCCCGGAGCTGCTGGAAGACGAACTGATGGCCGACGACAGCGACGAGGAGAACGAACTGCCGAACCCGGCCATGCCGGCGCCCGCAAGGACCGTGCCGTGGTACCAGCGTGGCCTGTAGTCCCGTTGTCCGTCCCCTTCGCGGAACACCTGGGCGAACTGTTCAGCCCACTGCCGCGCCACGCCCAGCGCGATGGCATATGGCAGGAATTTTTCGTAGTTGGCTGCGGTTTTGTCGATGGCCGTCATCCGGTTCAGACGGTCTTTCTCCGCGGCGGACAGAAACATTTTCATTCCTTCAATCTGATCCAGGACGGCGCGTCCAGCCTTCGTCGGCGCTTTGAGCAGATAGAGGAACAGGAAGTTGACGACTATGGCCGCCATCGCGATCCCGTAGCACCAGGGATTGAATTTCTGAAGGTAGAACACCGTACCCGCCACCCACCCCGCCGCGAACGGCAGGCCAAACAGCGTCATGAAAAGCGCGCCGCCCGGGGATATCAAGTCCTTAAAGCGCGCGCCGGGAGCCGATTTCCAGGCCCTTCCGATCATCACGGCCAGGGGAGCGCACGCTGCGGTCCAGATGACGATCCAGACCATGGGGAACACGGCTGCCGGCGGTTCCATTTTCCAGAGCGACAGCGCGACCGCCGCGACTGTCAGGACCGCGCCCGGCACGAAATATCCGATGTTGCGCATGAAATACTTCTTTTCAAAACGGCTTTTCAGCGATGTTTTCAGCGCTTCCGTCGCCCCGGAAATTTCCTTGTAATTTTCCTTTTTAAACGTGAATTCCGTTCCCAGTTCCAGGAGCTGTCCGGCTATTTTCTTTTCTTCTGGAGAAAGCTTTTCAGCGCCCTGGCCGGTTTTCTGAAGCGTATACTCGCCTTTCTCTTCCTGGATGATCAGAAAACCCTTCACGGCCATGTTCACCACCGCGGCGGTCAGCACGTCGTTGTCGTAACCCATTCGGCGGATAAACCGCGCGGCGGCCGGGGAAATCTCCGGTGGCAGGTCAAACCGCGGCATGATGACGCCCTTTTTGGGATCGCGCCCCACCGCGGCCCAGACAATCAGGTAGTAAAGAAGGACGATCAAAAAACCGGCCGCCAGAATGCCGACGGACAGATTGTCCTGAATAAAAAACCGCAGACGATCGGATTCACTTGGCGCAGACACGAAACCGTTTCTCCAGCGCAGAAGGACCGTCATGCCCTCCCCGGGTTTCAGGACGGAGTTATGCAGATAGCGGACCGGGTAAAACAGCGACAACGCGTCCGAAACCCGGTTCGTGGATCCGGTCGGGCCGTAATAGCATTCGGAAAAAATCGTTTCCGAACGGGCGCCCGCCGGCAGGTAAACGGAAACAACGGACTGGTTAATGTCGAAATTCCAGAAGTTTCCCGTCACGTTCCAGTAGAGCTCGGTGTAGTTGCTCTTGAAAAAAAGCTGGCGGTCTCCTGCGTAGGTGATTTGGTAATCGTAAACTTCGCCCGGGCGCAGGAAGACGTTCGACAACCCGATGTAGAGACGGATCCCGTTATCCAGATCGGCCGTATGGTAGGGTTCCGGCCGCCCGTCGCGGAGAACTTCAATAAACCGGATGGGCCGCTTTTCGACAAAGCCCAGGGGAAGACGGTAATGCGTGGGAAGATCGCGGAAGATGCCCCTCTTGATCTGATCGCCCATGGCGCGAACGCGGATGTTTTCCCGCACCACGATCCGGGCGTTTGTCGTGACCCAGATTTCGCTGTCAAAGAGGATGATCTCTTCCTTCAGTGTCCGGTCAGTTTCTTCCGCGTAGGAAACTCCCGACAGAACCGACAGAAGGCCCGCGAGTATAAAACAAAAAACTTGCATCTTCTTCATGAGTCCCTCCGTTACACGATTCAGATTATCCCTGAAAACAATTGGACAGTTATTGATTTTCCAGAGCCCCCATGTCCGCCGTTCCGCCGGCCGGGCGGGGATTTCCGGCAAAATCGGCCGTCACACCCGTATTGGTTCCGGCGTTGACGCAAGCCGAAGACGGCGCCAGGTTAAAATCCAGGCCGGGGGCATTTTGAAACTGCGGATCATTGGTGATGGAATGAGAGTCTTTTCCGGAGTAGGACAGATAACCGCCCCAATTCGTCATGGAATAATTGGATCCGGATATCATCATGGCCATTCCGCCGTTGGTCTGATGCCAGCAGTTGTAATCAATGAATAAATTGGTTTCAATTCCGCTCCAGAGATTTCCTATATACATCAGATACCTTCCGATATCAAAAATATTGTTCCGGATGTGTATGCCGTGCGTCTCCGCATCGTGGAAGTAAAATACGACATGTCCGCCGTTCGTATCCGGCCTCTGTTGGCCCCAGCCGGCCCCGGCCCAGACACAGGTGTTGTGCTCAAAAACGATATTGGAGGTCACGGAAGCAGCCGGCCTGTTCCAGTATTCAAACGACGAGAGTCCGCAATTCCAGACCAGGTTGTTCCGGAACACGATGTTCTTCTGGGTGACCGTGGCCGTGTGGTTCTGCGCAGTCAGTCCCGTGTCGTAGATCTCCCAAATCCGGCAGCGCTCTACCAGATTGTCGTACGCGTGCGCCCAGAATTCAATGCCGTTGCCGAAACGGACGTTGCTCCCGTCCATGTCGATATCGCCGCCGCCGATCCAGGAAATATCGCAGTCCCGGATGACCAGGCCCCGCGTGTTGGCCCCTCCGAACCCGTGCGCGCCGCCGTAACGCAGTTCCAGATTCTCGTAGATGGTATTGGACGTGTTCTGGAAATCCACCACGTGCCGGCGTAGGGCCAGTTCGATGTCCGTATAGGACAATGCCGGATTTCCGGCGCAATAGAGAAACAGGTTGCTGGAGGAACGATCATAATAATAATCCCCGGTTGCGCCAAGATCGCCCGGCGACCACTTCTTTTTTCCGATCAGAGCGCCGTTGTTGAAAACCGCGTTTCCGATATCTGTTAAAAATCTTTCAGTGCAAATCCAGATATTGCCGGATGAATTCGTCCAGTCGCTCGCGCTGTTCTTGTTGCTGGATCCCAAAATCTGCGGCTTATTGCCGCTTCCGTAAGCGGCAAACACGATCGGCTTGTCCGGCGAACCGCTCCTGCCCTTGATTTGCCCGCGCCAGACGCCGCCCCGTTTGAAATGAATTTTGTCTCCCGGCTGGAGAACGGCGGCATTCAGTTTTTCCAGCGTCTTCCAGGCCGTCAGGGCGGTTTTTCCGTCGTTGGAATCGGAACCGCCGGCATCATCCAGATAGTAATCCGTCGCGTTGACCGTTCCTGCAGACGGCGATGCGCTTTCCCTGATTATCGCCGAACAGGATGCTGTCATCAGACATGCCAATATCGCCAACGCCCAAAACCGGTGTATCATGGCCATCTGTCTCCATCACGATCCGTTTTATTCACCATCCTCCGCCGCCGCCTCCCCCGCCGCCGCCGCCGGAGGATCCGCCTCCTCCTCCGCTCCCGGAACTGCCGCCCCGTGAAGGCGATGCGGAAGACGCGCCGATCGCGCCGGCAAACGTGGAACCCAGGGCCCGCCCGAACCCGGCCGCTCCCATACGGCTCCAGGCACTTCCGCCGTACCACGACGGGGAGGCATTGGCGGCCTGGGCCCGTTCAATCGTGGCCTTGAATTTCTCGCTCCACTTGTCCTCCACGTCCAGCGCAATGGCGTAGGGCAGAAACTTTTCGTAATTCACCATGGTCTGGTCCATCGAGATCATCCTGGCAAGGCGGTCTTTTTCCGTGGCGGAGAGAAACATCCGCAAACCCTCGATTTTGTCCATCACCGCCCGGCCGGCTTTTGTCGGGGCTTTCAGGAGCCGGTAAAACACGAAATTCAGCAGGATCATCAGGAACACCAGAATGAAGAGCGACGGCCCGAATTGGGAAATGTAAAAAGCGCTCACGAATATTTCCGCGCCCACGAAGGGAATTGAGAAGAGCGTAAAAAACAGCGCTCCTCCCGCCCCGGAGATCTTCTTCAAACCCCGCCCGGCTGCCGCCTGGCCCCAGCTCCTGACCACCATGATGACCAGCGGAACGGTGCCGAACGTCCAGAAGGTGAGCCAGACCATCAGGAACATGCCTTCCGGCTTGCCGGATGACAGGAAACTCACCACCAGCGCGACGGCCGTCAGGACCGCGCCGAACGCGAAAAAGCCCCGGTTGTTCACAAAATACTTTTTCTGGAACTCGTTCTTCAGCCAGTTTTTGAGAAGGGCGATGGCGAACGCGATTTTCGAATGGTTGGATTGCCGGAACGCAAACGTGGCGGTCTTGCCGAGCAGATCATCGCCCACACGGCGTTCGTCCGGCGTCAGGGCCGTTTCGCTCCCGTCCGTCCGGCGGATGCTGAATTCCCCGCCCTTGTCCTCCTCGATCCTGAGATATCCCTTCACGGCCATGTCCACGATGTTGGCGGAAAACGCCTGGTTGTCGTAACCCATTTTCCGGATGTACCGCACGGCCGCCGGAGAAAGTTTGTCCGGCGGTTCGTAGAGGGGCATGATGGTCCCCTTGCGCGGGTCCCGCCCCACGGCCAGCCAGGAGATAAAATAATACAGGAGCACGATTCCCAGTCCGATCATCCCCGCCAGTTCGGCCCGGTAACCCCGGATCAGTCGCGCGGCCAGTTCTTCCCGGGGCGGTTCGGATACGACGTCCTTCGGGAAACGGACCACCACGGTCATGCCTTCCCCCCGGGAAAGTTTGCGGCCGGCCTCGAACCGGATTCCATTTTTATCCGGCCGCCCCGGCGCTCCCCGTTCCGTTGATCCCTTCGGGCCGACCAGGTTGTTCAGGAAAAGCGTCCTGTCCGCCGCGTTCCCGGGCAGGACCACGTCGGCCCACGCCCGGTCGATCGGAAACGCCCAGTCGTTTCCGGTCACGTTCCAATAGAGCTCCGTGTAGTTGCTTTCAAAAAAGAGCTGGCCGGAGGTCTTGTAAACGATCCGGTAGGTGTAACTCTTGTAATTGGGCAGGTAGTAGTCTTCGCGTCCCAGGTAGATCCGGATGCCGTTTCCGGTTGATTCCGTGCGATGCGGTTCCGGTTTGCCGTCGCGGTAAGCCCCGATCAGATTGAAGCCCACCTCGTAATCCAGGCCGTATTTGTCTTTATACCGGGTGGGAAAA
>CAYMRH010000015.1:22460-45773 GCA_964392785.1 uncultured Brevinematales bacterium | reverse complement strand
ATGTCGCGGAGGCCGTCTCCCAGATGCACAATGCGCTGGAATGATGGATGTTCGGCGCCCAGCGCCCGTTCCAGAAGGGCCGTTTCTCCGTGGCTGTCGGAAAACACCAGAAGCGTCGTCAAAACGGGCCGGACCTTCTAGCCGATCCGGGAGTCTTTGCGTTCCGTGTTCTTGTTCACGAACGGCGTGATCTCGATTTTGTCCACGTTGTCGCGGGAAACAGCCACAAACGGGACGGAATGGCCGCCGTCGTTCAGAATGAAGCGGATGGAAAATTTCCCGTCGGGTGAAAGTTTGACGGGAAAACCGCCCACCGTGACTTTCGCGTCCGGCTGGGTGGCCCCGTGGACGATCAGTTCCGTGGAGAGTTCCGCCCAGAAGGAGCGGTTGGGCGCCTGCGGGAAAACCATGCCTCCGCTGCCGGAGGAAACGCCGGAAGAAACACCCGACAAGCCGGCTGTCCACTGGCTCACCGTTTCGGACCCGACCAGTTTGTGGATCACGTGCCCCCCGGACTGCCGGAACAGTTCTTCCACCTGTTCGCGCTCCCGGGTTGGCAAAGACTGGTCGTCCGCCGCGCGGTCGGACGGTATGAAGACGGGATTGGAGCGGGCAATCCGGTAGAACACCTTGTTGGATTCCAGAACGCCCAGTTCGGCGTAGTACGCCGCGTTGGACTGCGGGACGTTGAAATACCAGTTGCGGGCCGTGTCCTGGACCGGGACGTCAAAAAACGCGCCGTTGTCCTGCCGGTACACCCTGACCACGACCTTCTTGGAGTGCCTGCCTTTTTCCAGGGAATACTGCCTGCGTGTTTCCGCGTTGATTTCCCAGTAGGCGTGCACCCAATACGGGTCCTGGACCAGGAGCGTGATCCTGGTTTCGCCGTATTCTTCGGGAAGTTCATAGGGCTTCTCGCCCGCCAGCTCGTAGGACGGTTCGGAGTATCCGCGCTTGTCCTCGATCTCGAATTTTTTGGATTCGCCGTAGATCGTATCGCTCATTTCGTGAAAATTCGGCGTTTTGGACGGGCGGGGGGATTCCGGGGCCGGTTTTTTCAACGGCAGGATTTTTGCTCCGGCTCCTTCGGGGCTTTTTTGCGCGGCTTTCGGCCTGGCCGCCGGCTTTGAGCCGGGGCCGCGTTTCCCTGCCGCGACCTTTCCGGAAGCCAGGATCGCGTCTATCATTTTCTCGCGGGGCATCCTGTCGCCCAGTTTGACGCCTTCCTTTTTGGCGAAAGCCGCGAGATCCTCTTTTTTCATCTTCAAGAGTTCCGATTTGGTCATGGCAAACCCCCGCATGGTCTTTCCCTGAAACAGACAACACGATATTTTAAGTCAGGGGGTCCTTTTGTCAAGAAATGACCGTTCCGGCCGGAAATTCCGGACGGGAAGCCGTTTGTTCGGGCATATTTTGACAAAAACAGCGGCTTTTTCTAACATGATTCGCCGGTTGCCGAAAACCGGAAGAGGTGAATCATGAATGTTGCCATTATCGGGGGCGGCGGAAGGGAAAGCGCCCTGGCCTGGGCGGTCAAGCGCAGCCCGAAATGCACGAACCTCTACATCCTGCCCGGTAACGGCGGTACGGGGAAATACGCACGCAACGTGCCCGCCAAACCCATATATCCCTATGCCGAACTCCTGGAATTCCTGCATCTGGCGGAGATCGACGTGGTGATCGTGGGTCCGGAACAGCCCCTGGTGGACGGCATCGTGGACGTGCTGTCCAAGAACAGGATCCGTTCTTTCGGCCCCAACCAGAAGGCCTCCCGTCTGGAGGGTAGCAAGGTTTACATGAAGGAATTCCTGGCCCGCTATAATATTCCCACGGCGCAATTCAAAATTTTCGGTGACCCCTATTCGGCCATCGATTACGTTCGCGAACAGAACCGTCCGTTTGTGGTCAAGACGGACGGGTTGGCTGCGGGAAAAGGCGCCCTTGTCAACAAAACCGCCGACGAAACGCTGGAGGCCATCAAGAGGATCATGATCAAGAAGGAATTCGGCGCGGCCGGAGACCGGATCGTGGTGGAGGACGTCCTTCAGGGGACGGAAGTGAGCGTTTTTATCGTGTCCGACGGGAAAGACTTCAAATGGCTGGCGTCCGCCCAGGACCACAAACGCGCGGAAGACGGGGACCTGGGCCCGAACACCGGCGGCATGGGCGCCTACGCTCCGGCGCCGTTCCTGAGCGAAAATATGAAGAGCGTCATTACGGAAAATATCATCAGGCCCACCATCCGCGGCCTGCAGAAGGAAGGCGCGCCCTATACCGGCATTCTCTATCTCGGGCTCATGATCACCGAAAGCGGGCCGGCGGTGATCGAATACAACGTCCGCCTGGGCGATCCCGAGGCGGAAGTCGTTCTGCCCCTTGTCAAAACGGATTTCCTGGATATCGTGGGCGCCTGCATGAACAACTACCTGGCGTCCCTGAAAATCGAATATTTCAACGGATACTGCGCCGGCGTGGTGATGGCCAGCGGCGGGTATCCCGGAAAATACGAAACGGGGATCGAGATCATCGGGGAGATGGAGGATTCGGAAAACTCCTGGGTTTTCCACGCCGGAACCCGGCGTTCAACGGACGGCGCCCTCCTGACGGACGGCGGCCGGGTCTTATGCGTTACGGCCCGCGGTGTGACGCTCAAAGAGGCGGTTGACCGCGCCTACGCGCGCGTGAACAAGATCTATTTTGAAGGGGCCCATTTCCGCCGCGATATCGGCGCCCGGGGACTGGAGTTTTTCCGGTCCAAATGACCGGGATGTTGGGAACATCCGTCACCAGGGGTGTTTCCGGCCGAACACTTCCATGGGAAGTCCGAACAGCTTGATGAATCCCTTCGCGTCCTTCTGGTCGTAATTCGCGCCTTCCTCGAACGTGGACAGCTTGATGTCGTACAGGGAGTCGGGAGAAATCCGCGATGCGACCACGCAGTTGCCCTTGTAGAGTTTCATCTTGACGGTGCCGTTCACGGTTTTCTGCGTTTCGGCGAAAAAGGCCTGCAGGGCCTTCCGGAGCGGGTGGTACCACTGCCCGTTATAGATCATGTCCGCGAAGCGGAGTTCCAGCGTCTGCTTGTAATGGAGCGTATCGCGTTCCAGCGTGACGGTTTCCAGCGCTTTGTGAGCTTCCTGCAGCAGGGTGCCGCCGGGCGTCTCGTAAACGCCGCGGGATTTGATGCCCACCAGGCGGTTTTCCACAATGTCCACGATGCCGACCCCGTTGCGTCCGGCCACGCGGTTGGCTTCCGAGAGCAGTTCCACCGGGCCCATCTTTTTTCCGTTGAGCGCGACGGGAACGCCCGCGGCGAATTCGATTTCCGCATATTCGGGTTTGTCCGGCGCGTCGGCGGGGTCCACGCCCATCTGGAACATGGATTTATCGTACTCCCGCGCCGGGTCCTCCAGTATGCCGCCCTCGTAGGATATGTGCAGGAGGTTCGGGTCCGTGCTGTAGGGTTTTTCCCGGGAGACCGGGACGGGAATGCCCCTGGCTTTGGCGAAATCGATCAGGTCGTTCCGGGCCTTGAAGAAATCATCCTCCTTCCAGGGCGCGATGATCTTCAGGTGCGGCGCGAGCGCCCGGTACGTCAGTTCGAAACGAACCTGGTCGTTGCCCTTGCCGGTGGCGCCGTGGGAAACGGCTTCCGCGTTTTCCCGGAGGGCGATCTCCACCTGGCGTTTGGCGATGATGGGCCGGGCCAGAGACGTGCCCAGAAGATATTTGTATTCGTAAACCGAATTGGCCTGGATGGCGGGAAAGACAAAATCGCGGATGAACTCTTCGCGAAGGTCCTCCACGTACACTTTGGACGCGCCGGTTTTTTTGGCTTTGGCCTCCACGGCGGCGAAGTCGTCTCCCTGACCCAGGTTGGCCACATAGGCGATGATCTCCGCGTTGTATTTTTCCTTCAGCCAGGCCAGAATGACGGACGTGTCCAGCCCGCCGGAATAAGCGAGGACAATTTTCATAAATCGTCTCCTGTGTCGGTGGATTCAGGACTCAAATGATAAGGCCGGGAGCTGGTTTTTTCAAACTTTGCCCCGGAGAGGCCGCGGCGCGGCGGTGCCGGTCTACCTGGGGATACGCGACAGTTGGGTAAAGATCCGGAGCAGGGCGGGGTTCTCGGGTTCCTTGAGGAGCCCTTCGCGGACCAGCAGGCGGGCGTATTCGTAATCCCGGGCGGTCACGGCCGCGCGGGCGTTGGACAGGATCTCCTCCACCGGCATTTTCTGGATCTCGGAATAAGAGTACTTCCGGGCTTCCGGCCTGGTTTCGGCCGGGGTCACGGCCGCGGGATCGGGTTTCCTGGGCGCGGCCGGGGTTCCGGCGTCCTGGTCGGTGTAATAGATTTCGTCCAGGTAGATGACGCAAGCGTTGGAGTTTTCCGCGGTGGTGAATATCAGGCAAAAGCCCCCGTTCACGATAGACAGGTCCATTTCCGCCAGACTGATTTCGTACAGGTTCCAGTTCTTGGACAGTTCCACGGTGTCCGTGGTCCGGACTTCCGACGTCATTCCGCCCATCTTGAATTCCACCACTTCCCCGCCCTTTTCTCCGCGCGCGTAGAACCGCAGCTTTTTCGCGCCCGTCAGGTCGTACCCGCCGCGGATCTTGCCCACGTTCCAGTTGTTCACGGGTTCCAGCCAGTACAGTCCGGACCATCCGTAACCGCGGCTCTGGCGCGCGGAATAACGGACGCGGACGCACGTCTTGCCGGACATGGGGTTCTTCAGCCAGCTGTTGTTGAAAGACAGGTCGTCAATATCTCCCATGAGCCCGGAAGGATGGAAATGGTTGAGTTTGCTGTTGCCGTCCTTGTACACGTAAAAAGGAAAAGACCCGGCTTTCTTGACGTCCATGATTTCGTCCGGCGCCTTGCTTTCGGACGGTTTGGCGGAGCGCCCGCAGGACACAAAACCGGTCAGGACCGCCAGGAAGATCAAAAGGGACAGGAAGCGGTTTTTCATGCCATCTCACCCGCAGACTCTTTCTTTATTCTATTAGGAATATACCACTTTTGTCAAAGGATAAGGTAAAACTAACGGGAAATTTCAGCGTTAGCGGCTTTTTTGGCTTTTTTCCGGACGTCCAGCACGGAGGTTTTCAGCCATTCCGGGTCCATCCATTCCACGGGATTGGCGTACCGCCCCTGGATCACGACGCTGAAATGGAGGTGGTCTCCCAATGCGTACCCGGTTTTTCCCGTCCGGGCCACGATGTCCCCCGCGCCGACCCTCTGGCCCTTGTCAGCCAGGAGTTCGGAACAATGGGAATAGAGCGTGTGTACTCCCAGGCCGTGGTCAAGCAGGAGCATGTTTCCGAAGCCGCCGTTATAGCCCGAGTAAACCACCGTGCCGGGGTTGGACGCGAGAATATCCGCGTTGGTGGAGCGGGCCAGGTCCAGCCCGAGGTGATAGGATTCCCGGACCCGTTTCTTGCCCAGGTAAAAAAGTCGGTGTTCGCCGAACGGGGAAGTCACTCGGGAGCCGGGCACCGGGTCGAACGCTTTTAAAAGCCCGCCGGTGTCTGCGGGTCCGGGCACGGCCCTGAAAGTTTCTTCAAACACGTTGATCTGGCGGCGGCCGGCCATCTCCCGCACGGCCAGGCGGTAGCGGTCGATCTCGTTGGTCGGAATGTTCGTGGATACGGTGCCCAGTTCGTCGAATTTGTTCTGCGAGAAATTGGTGGAAACGGTCAGTCGCTTGACGGGGTATTTTTTGTCTTCTGCCGGAATATCCAGCGCCAGGACGGCCCTGTTGCCGGCCCTGTCCGTGGCGGAGATTTCGGCCCGGAATGTTCCCCGGTACACGGGCCAGACCACAAAGCCCGCGTAAGCGTCCGGAGAAATTTCCGGGTCATTCTGGACGGGAAATTTCCCTTCTGATTTTTCGGACAGCGCGACGGAATCCAGGTTCGGGTCCAGGGCCCGAAACACCGCCAAAGCCGAACCGCCCCGGACAATCCCGGGAGACGCCGCCAGAACTTTCACGACGGGGGGCGTGGTGTCGATGACTAAAAGATTGTTGGACAGGATGCGGGTCCAGGAAGAATTCGTGATCAGGAACCGGTACTCGCCTTCGGGAAGATTTTCTCCGGACGGCAGGGTAAAATGAACGAGGCTGTTGGTTGCGGTCAGCGTGACGGAAGAGATTTCCAGCGCGACCGCGTTGCTGGTTTCGCCGACCAGCGCGGTGATCCCGTTTGTTCTCACGGCGTTGGGCCAGCCCACGGCCAGCGGGCTTGCCGGGTTCCAGTGAATGCGCGAGTCCGCGGCGGATTTTTCCGGACGCGCGGCGGCCGACGACAACAGGATGATGGCGGCCAGGCAGAACAGTCTCAAGGCCGGACGCTCCGGAAATAACGGCGTTCCAGGTATTCGGCTATGCGGAGGGCGCCTCCCGCCCGGCCCATGCGCTTTTGGCCTATTTGGCCCCGGCGTTTCCGCTCCGTCGGGCTGGAGAGAAGAAAGACCGCCTCGCGGACCGCGCCGTCCGGATAATCCCGGACAAATTTCATGGCGCCGCCCAAAAGGCGTTCCTGTTCTTCCATCCGGCGGCGCGTGGTCTGCGGGCCGGTTCCGCAAAAGGAGATCACGGGTTTGCCGAGAGAAGCCGCCTGCTCCACGGCCGTGCCGGCCAGACCGATGAGGATATCGGATGCCGCAAGGACCTCCGGGAAACAATCCCGGGTGAGGAGGACGTCCAGGCCGTCGCGGGATAGAAACAGTTTATGTCCCGAGCGCTTCAGGGACCACCCGTTCACGGCGGTCCGTTCCCGCAGGGAACCCTCGGTCAGCGTGGACGGAAGGGCGGCGATCCAGTTGCACGGTTTTCCGTGTTCGCGGGCAATAGCCGGGAGAACGTCCAGGATCAGGCGGAAATTTCCGTACGCTTCGTCGCGGCTGCCGGGCAGGATGCCGACCGTTTTCCGGCCGGGTTTTGTTTTCAGACGGCGTCCGGGGGCCGGCTCCAGGCCGTCCACCATGGGGTTGCCGAGAAACGCGGCATTCAGCCCCTTTCGCGCCAGACGGTCCGCCGTGAACTGGTCGTGCGTCAGGATCGCGTCGCAGGCGCGGCGGATGTAGAATTCCTCGATGCGGTAGTGGGGCTGGATGTAATCGGATTTGGCCGGGGCTAGGAAAATGACGGGCGTTTTTTTCAGCGCGCGGCGGACCAGCCACAACAAGGGGACGTCGCCCACCACAACGGCCAGCCTGATGGCGGCCGAACGGTTCCGGATGGCTTCGATGAAGCGGAGGGTGTTTTTGAAACCGCCGTCGATGATGTCGGAAACCAGACCGCGCAGACTCCGGGTGGGAAACCCTCCGGACGGCGGAACGCGGGAAGAATAAAGCAGAGGGATGCCGCGGGACGAATAATCCCGGCCTTCGCTGATCAGGGACGCGCCGAATATTCCGACGCGCCTGTTATTCTTTGAAAAGATGCGTTTGAGCTCCCGGGCTATGAGGGCGGCGCTCCGGTCCTCGCCAAAGCAGTTGCTCGCAAAGAGGACCGATCCGTTCGCGGACACGGCCGAATCACTCCTCGGAGTTGGCGAATTCCTCGAATATGCTGTCATCGATATCCGCGTTGGAGGCCACGTCCTGGACGTCGTCGTGGTCTTCCAGCTCGTTGGTCAGCCGAAGGAGGCTCATGGCCTTGTCTTTGTCCAGCTTGACGGTGTTCTGGGGGATCCGGGTGATCTCCGAGCTCTGGACGGTGAAATTCGCGGCCTTGAGCCCGTCCAGGACTTTCAGGTAGGATTCCACGCTGGTATAGACTTCCACCACGTCTCCGGCGGTTTTGATGTCGTCCGCGCCCAGTTCCAGGGCCTTTTCCATGACCTTGTCCTCGGTGTGTTTCTTTCCGTCAATGGCGACGAATCCCTTTTTGTCGAACATCCAGGCCACGCATCCGGATTCGCCCAGATTGCCTCCGAACTTGGAGAAGATCTTGCGGATTTCCGCCGCGGTCCGGTTCTTGGAATCCGTGGTCAGGTCGATGATCATGGCCACGCCGCCGGGGCCGTATCCTTCGTAAGTCAGTTCCTCGTAAACGACGCCCTCGATTTCGCCCGTCCCGCGCTTGATGGCTTTCTCCACGTTGTCTTTGGGCATATTGGCGTTTTTCGCCTTGTCCAGGGCCGAACGCAGCGTGGCGTTGTTGTCGGGATTGCCGCCGCCGTGACGGGCGGCGATGATGATTTCCTTCACGATCTTGGAAAAGAGGTTGCTGCGCTTGGCGTCCTGAGCGCCTTTCCGTTGCTTGATATTGGCCCATTTATTATGACCGGACATGCCAGATCCTCCATGAACGAGTCGTTTTGGACGCCCATCCTCCGCTGCCGCAGGGGTGGAAAGGCATTTTGAAGAGGTTGATTTTATCACACGCGGGAAAATTTTTCAACTATCGTCGCGGACGGAATTTCTAGTCCACGATCTCCTGGCGGATGAATTTCTGTTCCTCGATGTCCAGGATCTTGCGGATGTCCAGGATGACGGTGAGCGTTTCGTCCGCCTTGACGATCCCCGACAAAAGAGACCGGTCCAGGGACGAGTCCGTGAACTGGTCCGCCGGCTGGATTTGGGCGGAATCGGCTGAAAAAACCCTGTCCAGAGCGTCCACTGACAGCGCGATGAGAACGCCGTCCAGACTGACGATGATGAGCTTGGCGGACCGGGCCGTGTTCTGCGGGTTCTGGGTGTCCGGACGGTCAGAGGCGAGCCCCAGCTTCCGTGCCAGGGAGATGACGGGGATCACGATTCCCCGCAGGTTCATGATGCCTTCCACAAACGAAGGGGAATCGGGCATCCGCGTGATCTCGTTTTCCCGCACCACTTCCTTGACGTCCAGAATATCGATGCAGTAGCGCTGCCCGGCGATCAGAAAACTGACGTACTGGGTTTCCATGCCACCACCCCCGGTCCCGGGCATCCGGGCCGGTTATTTGTAGAAATTGATGTCCACGGTCGTGTTCCAGCCGGCGGGCTTGTCATCCCCGTCCGGATGGCCGTACACGTGGATATCGCGGATCCCGACCAGGAATTCCCGGTTGAACTCCAGGCCGGTTTTGACCCCGGTCAGAAAACTCTGCACGTCTATGGTCAGGCTGTAGCCCGGGGTTTTTTCCCTGAGCGCGTCTTTCATGAACCAGGGCAGATCCTCCACGTAATTGTTGGTACCCGCGAAGACGTTTTTGACGAGCTGGACCAGCGTGTCGCGGTCCGTGGAGAACAGGAAGTCGTTTTCCACCACGCCGTAATACAGGGAATAATTGGAAGACCGGTAATGATGGAACGGCCGGGTGAACAGGTCGAAGGCGTCGCTGACCACGTTGGTGTTGGTCACGGTTTCGCGGATCGAGTCCATGAACGCGGACGCGGCCCGCGGGTCCTTGACGCCCACGGAACCGGTGATGACGTAATCGCCGCGCGTGGAGTCAAACCGGTCGATTACGACGTTCAGGCGGCCGTCGGAATTGTCGATCAGGTTTTTCTCCAGATCGATGCCGTGGCGGACGCGCAGTTCCTGCACCAGGCCCTTCAGGCCCAGGATGTTCAGGGAATCGATATAGGTGTAGTAGCGGTAGAGCATGGGCATGTTCAGGTAAACATGTCCCACGATCGCCGGGTGACCCCAGGCGTTGTCCAGGACCTCGAATTTGGGGGACGCGTTCACGTCTCTCAGGCGGCGGATGTAATCGGTCTGATTGGTGGAAAGAATGCCCGAATAATTCCGGACGGTCACTTTCCGGTCCCGTTCGGCGAAATGGGCCGTGAACGCGGAAAAACCGTAGGGGATCTTGACATGGTCGGAAACGCCCACGGAAGCCGTGACAACGCTGAAATAGCGGCTTTCCACCCAGACGAAGACCCTGTCCCACTGGAATTCGAGCTTGGAGCGGGCGATCTCGAACGCGGCGGCGGTGTCCAGCCGTCCCCGGTTGGTCAGGGAACCCAGCAGGGCGGCGTTGTCGGAAAACGCCAGATAATTTCCGTAAAACCGGTGGGCGCCGGACGCGTTGGTCCCCAGATTCTTTTTCAGGAATGCCTCCGCGGTTTTCCGCGAAGCGACGGGGACCAGAAGATAACCCGCCTTGTTGGACACGTGAACAAAAGCGACGGGTTTGGTCACGTCCATGCCGGCCTGTTTCAGACTCGCCGGGTCCAGGACGTCTATGCCGTAAGAACTCCGGGAATCGGTGCTGATCTGCAGCGCCATCTGCTGGTAATTCTTGCCGTAAAAACGGCTGAGGAGCGCGCGCGCGTTGGTGATCAGGGTTTCCGCCGATGGGGCGAAGAGCATCAGCTGGCAGGGCGCGATATAACGCCTGATTTCCGCGCCGGTATCCCGGGCGGCCGCCGGCGCGCGCATCAGGACCAGAAGACCGAGAATCGCGGGGATCAGACGGGCGCTGTTCACATGATCACCTCGTTATTGGGATAGTGGTCGCGTTCGATGAATTTCGGGAAGAAGACGCTGGACCTGGCTCTTTCAAACGAGTCCACGCCGGAGGCCAGGTCGATCTGTTCGGCCCGGACCATTTCACGCGGAACGTCCACGGATTGGCCGGTTTCGGCGGCCATGCGGATGGCTTCCATGGTGGAAACGCGGATGGTCCTGCGGGAAAAACGGCCCAAGGACAATGTCACTGCCGCGGAATCCGGGGCGTTGATTTTCCTGAGAATGCGGATGCCCCTGACGCGGATCCGCAGCTGCCGGAAGATATTCTTGACGCTGTCGCTTTTCATCATGAGATTGGAGAGTACCCCTTCGTCCATGACGTTGCCCACGGTAATGGAAACGCTCTCCTTGTCGAGCTTGCCCGAGGCTTTCAGGACCAGGAAAAAACGGTCCGTCTGGGGTTCGAAATACAGTTTCTCGACCGACATGGCGACCCAGTTCCGGGATTTCTTTCCGAACAGGGCGCGGAAAATGTTCGTGATCTTCAATTTGGATGCTCCCCATCAGTGGAAAAGCCGGCAAGCGGCCCGCTGCCCGTCAGGGAGGGTTTCCCGCTTCCGACTGCCGCTTTTAATTTAATGACGGGGAGGGAAAAAATCAACTTCGGCCTGATAATTCTTTCGATTTTGGGATATTTGTATTAAAATGACGGTCAGCGTTGCGCCCGGTTTTATTTGTGCGCCGGCCGCGTTTTTATAAACCGTCCCGAGTCCGTATGCCGGGGTGAAAGCGATTTTCCCCCAAGCGGCCGGTATCGGTTATGTGGGATGTCCATGAACGAAAGACGACCCCTGGTCCGGGCGGCCGATTTCCTGATGGCGGCCGCGTTTTTTCTCTGCCTGTTTGCTTCGCCTTTCCAGGCGCTTTTTTACGCTTCTCTCGTTTTATCCGCGGCGGCCAGGAAGTTCGGCGCGCGGGATGTTCCCGGCCCAAGGGCTGCCCGTATGCCGGATCTTTTCCTGGCGGTTTTCCTGGTGACGGCTCTGACCGGGGCCCTGACGGCGCGGTACCGGATCAGCTCTTTGGAGGGTTTGGCCGTTTTCGCGGTTTACGCCGTCGTTTACGGTTTGACCCGGTCCTACCCGATGGACGAGCGGATCTACCGCCGGGTTTCCTGCGCGGCCGGCGCCGGGCTTTTGCTGGCCGGCGGGTTCGCGCTTCTGCATTATTTCTTCATCCGTGCCCCCATCCGTTTCACCGTTCCGTTTTTCGGAACTCTGGATTTTCCGGCCACGATGAACATGGGAGCAAACAGCCCCCTGATCTCCATTCTCCAGAATTCCAGCCTGGGCGGAAACATTCTGGCTTTTCTTGTGACGTATCTGTCCGGATATCTTTTTGGCCGCGCCCGCGCCCGGGATCTCAAGGTCCGGGAATGGGCGTTCTACGTTCCGGCCCTCCTGACGGGTTTGACCGCCCTGGTTCTCACAAACACCCGGGGTGCCATGCTGTTTGTTCTGGTTTCCTTTGTCACGCTCCTGGTCCTGTACCGGAAATATGTTTTTCTGGCCGTTCCGGTCGTGCTCGCGGCGGTCATCCTTCTGCTGCCCAACGAGAAAATCCGCCAGACCCTCCGGGACCCGCTGGATTCGCCGAACATGCGCGGCCGGTTTCTGCAGTACCGGGCCGGAATGGAAATTCTCCTGGAGCGCAACCCGTTCTGGGGCATAGGCCTCAGGAATTTCCAGTACGCCTATCTGGAAAACTATTCGGGCGAACCGGAATTCGAGCGTTTTCCCGGCGGGGAGATCGTGACCAACGGCCCGCCCAAAAAACTCCTGTTCCTGGAGGAATACCGGATCGAGAACATGCCGGTGCCCTACATCCACAACCTGTATCTTTCGCTGGTCGTGGAAACGGGCGTGATCGGTTTTCTGGCGCTGATGCTGTTCTGGATCCGGACCGTTTTGCTGGGCCTTCGGGATTTCCGGCGCCAGAACGATCCCGTGGCCGCCACGACCGTGGCCGCGCTGGCCGGATTTTTCGCCAATTCGCTTTTCGACAACCTTCTCTACACCGTGCCCTTTGCCGTTCTGCTCTGGTGGCTGACCGGGCTGTCGCGCAACCGGGCGCTCAAAGAAACATGGAGGACAACCCAATCCTATGAATGAGAACCAGGCGAACCCCAAAGTGACCGTGATCATGCCCGTTTTCAACAGGGCCTATATGCTCCGCAGGGTGCTGGACGCCCTGTTGGCGCAGACCTACCGGAACGTCGAGATCATTGCCGTGGACGACGGTTCCACGGACAACACGGCGGACGTGATCCGCGGGTATCCGTCCGTGATTTACCTGAAACGCGCGAACGCCGGCGCGGCCGCGGCCCGCAATACCGGACTGGAGCGGGCGACCGGGGACATAGTCCACTTTCTGGACAGCGACGTGATCGCTCCGCCGGACCTGGTGGACGTACACGTCCGGGAGCACATGAAAAATCCCCGGTTCATCGTCCAGAGCCAGCTGATCCGGATTATCGACCTGGCCGACGCGGGCAGGACGCCCTATTCCATGGTGCATTATTCGCGTTCTTTTTTCGACGGCGCGAGCGTATCCGTGCGCATGGAGCACGTCCGGAAAGCCGGCGGGTTCGACAGTGTGGTCCTGCGACACGGCTGGGACGATCTGGAATACGGTCTGCGGCTCCTGAAAACCGGTTGCCGGCCGCGGCGTCTGGCGGCCGAAGGGGCTGTCTGGCATTACGAGGGCGAATACACCAAAGAAAACATCCACAAGTTCTTCAAAAAGCGCCGCCGGGAAGGGGAGCTGGGCGTGGAGTTTTACCGGCTCCATCCGTCCTTTTCCACCCGGATGATGGTCATGGCGCACCCGTTTTTTTACTGGCTGGGCCGCCGCCTGTATGACGAGGGGAAAATTCTTTCGGACGGTTTCACCGACGGCATCCGGCGGCTGATCGATTCGGGAAAGAAAAACGAAGCCATCGCGAAAGTCCGCCTGAACGGATACTGTTTTTACCTCCAGGGCGTGGAAGAGAAAATCCGTCAGGACGGATTTCTGCTCCGGAAAAAAGCGGGGAGGACATCATGAACATCATGAACATCATGAGCCAGCCGTTTGACGCGACCGGTTACGAAGGCCGACAGGACCATATCAGGGATCTGAAGATCGAACCCGGCTTGGAAACGATCGAAAACCGGTATTCCGACCGGAATTACACGGTGGATCTCCTGACGGAGGAATTCACCTCCATTTGCCCGAAGACCGGCCTGCCGGATTTCGCGACTGTCCGCATCCGCTACGTCCCCGACCGGCTTCTGGTGGAGGAGAAATCCCTCAAACTGTATCTGACGGCCTACCGCTCCGTGGGGATTTTCCAGGAGCACGCCACGAACAAGATCCTGGACGATTTCTGCGTCGCCGTCAAACCCCGCTCGGTGAAAATCACGGCCGTCTGGAACGAACGCGGCGGCATCGGCGTGACCGTGGAGGCGGAACGGCCCTGAAAAACTCCGTTTCCCTTGCCTCGTCTTGCTATTTTTATGCGCCGGTATTAACATATTGCCGGTGTACAGGGGAGCTGCTTTTTATGGGGCTTACTACCGTATCAAATTAGGCGCTTCGTTTCAAACCCTTCTGCTGTCCAATATCCTCGGGCGCCAAGCCCAAAGTACAAGCTGATTCCGAAAACCCTGTTATCCTGAAGAATGAATGTGATCGAGGTGATTTATGATGAATTTCCAGAAATACAAACCCTTTCCGGCCGTCAAACTGCCCGGCCGGAAATGGCCTGACAACACGCTGAAAACCGCGCCCGAATGGTGCAGCGTGGACCTGCGGGACGGCAACCAGGCGTTGCCCATCCCGATGAGCGTGGCGGAAAAATCCGAGTTCTTCCGGCTGCTGGTCGGCATCGGGTTCCGGGACGTGGAGATCGGCTTTCCGTCGGCTTCCGACACGGAATACCGCTTCCTGAGGGAACTGATCGAGAACGGCATGATCCCGGACGGCGTCCGCATACAGGTCCTGACCCAGTCCCGCAAGCACCTGATCGAACGCACCTTTGAATCCCTGCAGGGCGCGAAGAACGCGATTGTCCATCTGTACAATTCCACTTCGGAACTTCAGCGGCGCGTGGTCTTCAACAAGAACAAAAAGGAGATCGTGGACATCGCCCTGGAGGGCGCGCACCTGATCCGGGAACACGCCGCACAAGCCGCGAAGGCGGGTACGCATGTCGTGAAGGAATATTCCCCGGAAAGCTTCACGGGCACCGAGCTGGACTTTGCCGTGGAGATCTGCGAGGCGGTCATGGACGTGTGGAAACCGACGCCCGCGGACAGGATGATCGTGAACCTGCCGGCCACGGTGGAGATGTCCACGCCCAATCTCTACGCGGACATGATCGAGTTCTTCCTGGGTCACGTCAAAAACCGGGAGTCCATTGTCCTGTCCCTTCACACCCACAACGACCGGGGCACGAGCGTGGCGGCCACGGAGCTGGCGCTGTTGGCCGGGGCGGACCGCGTGGAGGGGACGCTGTTCGGCAACGGGGAAAGGACGGGGAATTCAGACATTCTGACCGTCGCGCTCAATCTGTTCTCGCAGGGGATCGATCCGAAGCTGGATTTTTCGGACATCAACCGGATCATCGAGGTGTACGAACGGTGCACGCGGATGAAGGTGCATTCACGCCACCCTTACGCGGGAGAGCTGGTCTATACGGCGTTTTCCGGTTCGCACCAGGACGCGATCCGGAAGGGCTTGAGCGTCCGCGAGAGCGACCGGAGCGCCGTCTGGCAGGTCCCGTACCTGCCCATCGACCCGTCTGACGTGGGCCGGGAATATGAGGAAATCATCCGCATCAACAGCCAGTCCGGCAAGGGCGGCGTGGCGTTCGTCATGGAACACCGCTACGGTTACAAACTGCCCAAGGACATGCACCCGGAGTTCGCCCGGTCCGTGCAGAAACTGACGGACGCGACCGGTGACGAGCTGAAACCCGAACGGATCCTGGAGCTGTTCCGGGCCGAATACCTGGAAATTGAGGAACCCCTGAAGATCCTCAAGTACCGGATCGAGGAGAACCAGGACCTGCAGAAAAAGGAAAACCTGGTGGATATCGTGGGGACAGTCCGCTATCGCGGACAGGAGCGCCAGATCACCGGACGGGGCAACGGTCCCATTGACGCGTTCTTCCATGGGCTGTCCGGACTGGGGATCCCGCGTTTCCAGTTTATTTCTTACGACGAGCACGCGCTCTCGGAGGGTTCCGATTCCAAAGCGGTGTCCTACATCTGCCTGCAGAGCGAAAAAGGCGAAAAAATGTTCGGCGTGGGCACGGCCACCAATATCACGACAGCGTCCCTGAACGCGATCGTGAGTTCCATCAACCGGTTTGAAAAATACGGCAAGATCTGACCGTTCCGGGTTGAAAAAAACAAGGCCGGCGGAAACCCGCCGGCCTGTTCTATTTGCAGCTGTTTTGCGCGCTACTTCAGGCTTTCCAGCATTCTCTTGGAGTTTTCCACCGGTTCCCGGAGCTGCAGGAGCAGCTGGCGGTTGTCACCCACCGTGTCCAGGAATTTTGTCAGATAACGCCGCGCCTCCGGACGGTTGTTCATGTTGTAAGCCACCGCGCCCATGGTGTAATAGAAGGACGGGTCTGAGACGGCCGGCCCCAGCCGCTCGTAGGTTTTTCCGAGCTGGAAAGCGCGGTCCGTTCTCTGGAGCTGGAGCGCGATCTGGAAGGCCCAGCCCACGAACGCGGGGTCGTTCATCTTGGCGCGGACGGTCCGGTCAAAGAGGTCGTTCGCGCGGTCAATGTAGGGCTGATACTGGAAGGGCAGGCCCAGATTATACAGCAGGGAAATGACCTGCTGGGCCGCCGGATTGTTGACCTGGGCCGGGTTTTCACGAAGTTGGCGGTTCAGGTCCTGCTCCATGGCCATGAGCTGGGACACGGGCATTTGCCTGAAGATCCCGATATAGTTTTCTATCCCGGCGAAATTTTTCCACACCGGATGGTTCTGGTAATTGCCGCGGGAAGACCGGTAATGCATGAGCTCCTTCTTGAGCTGGTTCATCCATTTTTCCATTTCCAGGAGATTCCGGGTCTCGTGGTCGTTGTGTTTGAGAGTGTCGGTGATCAGGTAGGAAAACATCAGGGAATAGGTGCCCCAGGAATTGCGGTAATACCGGAGCGCCTTGCCCAGCAGTTCGCCCGCCTGGGCGTCCAGGTCCTCGATCCCGTTCCGCAGATACACCACCGCCAGGTTGTGCAGGATGGAGAGGGAATCGCTGCCGTTGTGGATCGCGTCCTCGTACCGTTCCTTGGCGAGTTTCCAGTTTTCCGCCATGCGCCTGTCTATCTCCCGGATGATCTCGGGCCGCCTTTCGCGTTCCCGCATGACCTGCAGTTCGCCGATCTTTTCGCGGTAGATCTCGCCCATCTGGTAGTCGTAATTGATGAAGATTTCGCGGGTCAGGAAGTCCCAGTACTTGGCGTTCGGGATGTTCTGCCAGCGCAGGAGCAGTTTGTCCAGATATTCCCCTTTCTGGGGCGCGGGATACATCTTCACGAAGCGGACCGTGTCTCCGGAGAGACGCAGGTATCCTTCCCTCTCCATTTTCCGGATTTTTTCCAGCGCGAAGGATGCGGAAACCGGCCGGTTCAATAACGCGGCAAACTGGGACCGGGCGTCCTCCAGGGTTGTTTCCTTTTTCAACTCCAGATAATCCACCAGGGAGTACTCGATGTCCTGGACCTTGAACATGATTCCGTAGCGCTTGTAGTAGTAATCCCCCAGGGACCCGGGGTTCGGGCGCTGCCAGGTCAGGTACACCGGCCGCTGTCCCTGCCAGTAGGGGATGAAATACGGGTCCGCCCGGTCGCGGATGTTGACGTAAAACGGTTCTTCGCCCTTGAAGAGGTGCGTGTCCACCAGGTTCATCCGGCGTTCCAGCGTCTGAGGGTCTATGTAACGCATGTCCCCGTAAATGCGCTTGAAAATGTTGCCTTTCTGGTCGTAGGGCGAAAGGTCGGGCCTGAGTTTTTCGGAGTACATGAAATACAGCGTGGAAAAGACCTGGTTGTCTCCGCCTTCGGTCATGAAGACGGAATCCTGTTCCGCGCACATCATGAGGTTCTTGCCGTAATCGTGGTTGGACCAGTTGAGATGGTTGTCGTTGTATTTGAAATTTTTCACGAACGGTACGGCCGAAAGCAGCACAACCAGGGCGGCCAGGACCAGCGTCAAGGGGTGGATGCGTTCGGTTTCCTGCAACGGGGCTGTTTCCATGAGTCACCTCGCTTGATTGAGGGATATTATAGCGCCGGTAGGACGGAAAACTCAAGTAAAACGGGGCCTGCGGAGTAAACTCCGGTACGGAATTGTTGTTTTTTTCGGCGATATTCCCTATAATTTCCGTCCAATTGAAAAAGAGGTGCGGGACTATGATTATCGTTTTGAAGCCCACGGTCACCAAGGAAGAAATGGACCACATCGTGGGGATGATCGAAAAGGCGGGGCTGAAAACCAACATTTCCATCGGGGAACACCAGACCATCATCGGCGTGATCGGCGACAAGACGCGCCTGGCGGACGCGCCCATCGCGTCCCTGCCCGCCGTGGATTCCATTGTCCACGTGTCCAAACCCTACAAGGTGGCCAGCCGCGACTTTCATCCGGACGATACGGTCGTGGACGTCCGCGGGTCAAAAATTGGCGGGGGCAATATAGGCGTGATTTCCGGTCCCTGCGCCGTGGAAAACGAAAACCAGATGATGACCGTGGGTGAAGCCGTGAAAAAGGCCGGCGCCAATTTCCTGCGCGCAGGGGCTTTCAAACCCCGAACGTCTCCCTACGCCTATCAGGGCATGGGCGTGGACGGTTTGAAGCTTCTCCGCAAAGTCGGGGAATCTTTCGGGTTGCCCACCGTGACCGAGGTCATGGACACCGCCACGGTGGACGTGATCTGCGAATACGTGGACGTTCTCCAGATCGGGACCCGCAACGCGCAGAATTTCGCCCTTCTCAAGGCCGTCGGCAAAACCAAACTGCCGGTGATATTAAAGCGCGGCATGTCCCAGACCATAGAGGAATGGCTCATGTCCGCGGAATACATCATGTCCGAAGGCAACAAGAACGTGATCCTGTGCGAACGGGGCATCCGGACGTTCGAAACGGCCACGCGAAATACGCTGGACATCATTGCCGTGCCGGTGGTCAAGGAAAAGTCCCACCTGCCCATCATTGTGGACCCCAGCCACGCCGCCGGAAAATGGCAGTATGTCGTTCCCATGGCGCTGGCCAGCATCGTGTCCGGCGCGGACGGGATCATGGTGGAAGTCCATCATGATCCGGAAAAAGCCGTGTCCGACGGCGCACAATCCCTGAAACCCAAAAAATTCGCGGAAATGATGGACGAGATCAGGAAAATCGCGCCGGTGGTCGGCGTCGGGCAGAATCTCAAATAGCCGACCGGGAGCTGGCATGGCAACGAACGCATTGACGGTCGGGATCTACGGACTGGGTCTGATCGGCGGCTCGGTTGCCCTGGCCCTGCGCAAAGCCCGTCCCGACGCGCGCGTGATCGGATACGGCCGGAATGCCGAAAAACTGGCTCGCGCCCTGAAAACCGGCCTGATCGACCAGGCGGCGTCGCCGTCCGACACCGTTACCGCGCACCTCGATATTTTTCTGATCGCCACCCCCGCGGACACCGTCGGTCCCGTCTTTGAGGATTTTCAACGGTTTCTGCCCGGTTCCGTCATCGTCATGGACGCCGCCAGTGTCAAGGAAACCGTTCAGGAATCCGTCAAACTTGTGAATCACAGGGGGCTAACTTTCGTGGCCGCTCACCCCATGGCGGGAAGTGAAAAAACGGGACACGAGGCCGCCCAGGCGGATCTGTTCACTGGGAAAGTGGTGGCGATCACCGGTGAATACCCCGGTGGCATTCTGGAACGGGCGCGGAGTTTCTGGGAAATGCTGGGGGCCCGCGTGGTGGTCCTGTCCGCGGGGGATCACGACAAAACTGTGGCCCTGACCAGCCATCTTCCTCATCTGGTTGCTTCGGCGCTGGTGTCTTTTTTGTCCCGATGCGACGGCGCCGATTCGTTCTTCCGCGGCGTTTACGGCCGGGGTCTTCTGGACACCACCCGGATCGCTCAGGGGGATCCCGCAATGTGGTCGGGTATCGTCCTGGCGAACTCGGGAGCGGTTTCTGACGCGCTTGAGAATTTCTCCTCTGAGCTGGCTGTTCTACAGGGTTTGGTCCGGTCCGGCGACCGGGACGGACTCGTTCGTTACCTGGAAAAGGGAAAATCATTCCGTGAGAAAATCTGACTCTTCCGGCATTCAGTACGCGTTCCGCTTTTTCACGACTCCCGAATTTGGCGGGAGGCCGCTGTGAAGAGCGCCGTTTCGATCGTCCGTTGCGGTCATTACGGGCCGGATGCCGTGTACCGGGCCTTGTCGCTTGCTCTGGAGCTGGCCGGCGGCGTAAAAGACCTGAAGGCTTACGGCCGTCGCGTTCTTTTAAAGCCCAATATCCTGTTCGGAGTGTCCCCGGACAAGGCGATCACGACACACCCCTCTGTGGTGGAGGCGGCCGTGCGGATTTTCCGGGAAAACGGATTTCAGGTCGCGGCCGGGGATTCGCCGGGGCTGGATACTGCGGGAAGCGCGTCGCGAAAAAGCGGTATTGCCGAAGTGCTGGAAAAATGGAAAGTGCCGGAAGGCGATTTTACGGAATCCGTCAGCGTGGCCAATCCCGAAGGCCTGATGGTCAGGCGCTTTCCGGTCGCGAAAGCGTGGACGCAGTGCGACTTTGTGGTCACGCTCCCCAAACTCAAAACCCACACGCAGATGTTTTTTACCGGCGCCATGAAAAACCTCTTCGGCGTCGTTCCCGGCCTGCAGAAGAGCCAGTATCACCTGCGGTTTACCGACCGCACGGAATTTGCCGACATGATCGTGGACCTGAACGTGCTGTTGAAACCGCGTTTGGCCATCATGGACGCGGTGACGGCCATGGAAGGCCAGGGCCCTTCCGGCGGAGAACCCAGGCATCTCGGGCTGCTTCTGGCGTCCCGGGACGCGCTGGCCCTGGACGCCGTGGCCTGCGAGATGATCGGCTACCGGCACCGGGATATTCCGATTGTTCGTCGGGCCATGGACCGGAAGCGCCACGATTGGGTCGGCGACTGGAGCGAAATTTCCATCGCGGGAGAAACGCTGGACAGCGTGAAATGCCCTTCGTTCCGAAAAGTCCGCGTGACGACCGATATCGGGTTTTTCCGTAAAAGGGTGCCGGAGTTCGTCTTTCAGATCGCCAAGGACCTCTGGGTGCCCAGGCCTTTCTTTAACCACGGCAAATGCATCCGCTGCGGGCGCTGCGTGGAGATCTGCGCGCCCAAAGCGCTTTCGTTCCGTACGGACCGGTCCGTGTCCGGGAAGCGCGTGTCGGTGGACTATTCCGAGTGCATCCGGTGCTATTGCTGCCACGAGATCTGCCCCGTGAAGGCGGTGGACCTCAGGCGCTTGAACCGGTTAGTTTAAGGCCCTTCCGGAAATCCGCTTGTCTCGAAAAACAGAAATTGATCAAATCCAAGATAACAGGTTTTTGGCGCGCTAAGTTGCCGCCCGGGCGGGTTGGTTCTGAGCGGCGGCGATGCGGCGGTTTTGGGAGGCGCCGTTCATCAGGTAAAGCGAGGCGGAAGCGAGAGTCCAGAACACCACGGCCGTGGGCGGGAGCCAGTAGGCGCCGTCTATGAACGAGACGGCCAGATAGGTAAACAGGCCGATGTTGTAGATCTCCAGCTTCAGTTTTCTCAGGAGCCGGAATACGGTATAAACGAAAAATCCCGTGAACAGGATCCCCGAATTGGCGAAAACGGCGGCCAGGGTGATTTCATAGGCGCCACCCGCCCGGCCCGCGTCAAACAGGGACCCGAACAGAAACTGGAACCACAGGCGGTTGTCAACAAGGTATCTGATATAATCCGTGAACATGCCGATTCTTTCGTTGCCGAGGAGGTCCCTTCTCAGGAGAAGCTTGTTGATAGCGTCACGGATGCCCTGAAGTCCGGGCAAGACGCTGAGTAAGGTCAGCGATAGGACGATCAAAACCGCCGGTACAGCAGTCATCAGGCCGATGAGCAGGCGTCGATTAAGATGTCCGCTCAACAGGATCCGGCGCAGGGCATAAACGTAATAAAAAACCAGGGAAAGCAGGAAGCCGACATAAATGCTTCCCGAGTATGTCAGGAAGCAGATTGCGGTATAAAGCCCCAGGGAGAGGAAGAAAACTGGAATGGAAAAAGGTTTGCGGATTTTCAGGATGTAATGAAATGCGAACCAGGAAATCATGATAAAACTGACGCCGAAAACGATCCCATTCTGGTAGGTCGACGACAGTTTCAGCAGATCCAATCGCGGCGACAGGTTGTGTTTGCCCCAAAAATGTGATGGAGCGTTCAGGACGGCCAATGCCTCGGAATAGTTGAATGTCAAGCCGGGTATGATGGTCCGTGTCTCGCCGAACAGTTTTTGAATGATGCCATAAAGAACAATGATTGCGATCGAAGACAGGAGTATCCTTTTGAATGCGGTTTCGCGGATGGGGTAGTAATGAAATGTGAAAATAAAAATCATTCCGACCAGAGACAGGCTGTAGGAGAGCGGGGCAATGACGCCAAGGTTTGACGGAAACATGGAAAAACCCGTGAACAGATAATTGATCACGAGCAGGGAAAACATGGCGGCGTATAGAATGGCAAGAGTCAGTTCGTCAGATCTGAGTTTGACGCGTTTGGCGAATGCTGCCGCCAGTAACGGGAGCAAAACGCAATAGGGCAGAATGACGGACGCATAAAGCGGCAATGCGCCCAGTTTGGTACCGGCTTTCGGGAAACAGAGTGTCAGAAACAGCGTCAAATACAGGATGGCGGTAATGATGCGCTTGCGGTCCATGCCGTCATTTTAGCATAAGACAGACCGTTCATCAATTGAACGCTGAACCGGAATAATTTATAATCATAAAATAAGGGTTCAGCGTGGCCTGTTTATGACGGAGGGTTGTGATGGTTGTGACTCTGATATTGTGGGCTGTTGTTCTGGCCGTGTGCTTTGTTTATGGCCATCTGGCTCTCCGGGTTGTTTCCGCGGTATCCAGCGGCGGGTCTGATCAGATGCCGGCATTTCCCCTGATAATCATGATCGGCTGGATCCTGACGGGGGTCCTGGGGTCTATATTATCGCTGGTCATGCGTTTGAACTGGGAAGCTTTGGCCATTCTGTTGGCCGGCGGCGCGGTGTATGCGATGATGGACAGAAAACGCTTGAGGGATTTGGTGCACGTTTTCGTCGGTGAATTCAATCTGCTGTCATACGCAGGTTGGGCGGTTCTGTTTTTCATGCTGGCAGTCTCTCTGGCCGAGACATCGCTGTATATTCCAAAGAATTATGACACCGCACTCTATCACGCTCAGGCAATACGCTGGATCGAAACCTATCCGGCTATACCGGGATTGGGCAACTTCCATATGAGACTGGCATATAACAGCAGTTGGCTTGTATCAAACGCTTTGTTCAGTTTTTCATTTTTACAGATTCAGTCATTTCACGTCTGGAACGGCATGTTGTTTGCGCTCATCGGGGTCTGGATCCTGTTGAAAGTATTCTCGGGCAAAGGGCGTTCCGTTCCGGAAGGCATTGCCATGGGCATGTTTATTCTTCCTACATTTTATTACATACTGGGAAACTACCTGTCGTCTCCGGGAACAGACGGTCCGGCAGTTGTCCTGACGGGTTTTGTCGTTTTGCTGGCGGTCGATATCCTTTTCCGCGATCAAGAGGACGACGCCAGGATCCTGGAGATC
>CAYMRH010000015.1:0-22450 GCA_964392785.1 uncultured Brevinematales bacterium | reverse complement strand
GTGACGGTAAAGTTGTCCAGCATCCCCCTCATCATTTTACCGGCGTTTTATTTTATGAGATCTCTGTGGAAAAGGGACTTTCGACAAGGGGCAGTGTTATTGTTGGCCGGCTTGATCCCTGTTCTTCCCTGGATCTTAAGAAATGTCATTCTGTCCGGATATTTGGTCTATCCTGTGGCCGCCACGGGAATTCCCGGTCTTGACTGGAAGATGCCCCTGGATACGCTCGAGAGGGATGTTGCGGGGATCAGAAACTGGTCGTATCACATTGGTAACCGGAAGATTCTCGAATATATACCCTTTTGGCTGACAGGTATCCGTACGCAATATAAAATCATAGTTTATCCGGCTGTTATCGCCTTTGCTGTTTCAGCGGTCTATTTTGTGATCACTCGGCTGTTTCGAATTATTCACCAACAGAAGCAGCCAATGTGGAACTGGCGTTATGTGCCGCTTCTCGCTTTTTCCTATATCGGTGTTCTTTACATGTTTTTGACAGCACCGGACGTCAGGTATGGTTCGGGTATTTTTATCATGTTTGGAGTGATCCATTTTGCGCCAATTGCTGTGGTCCTCTTGAAAAAATATCGGCCTCTTTTATTACGCGTTTATCCGGTTGCTGTCCTGAGCTTTATGGCCGTTTTTTCCGTATATCTGTTCTACAGGCATTATTTCAGGGAACCTGATCCGGATAAACCCCGGATGTTTGACCGGGAGAACGTTTCGGTTGTCTCAATGCGGATGCTGATGCCGGCGGATTATGAAAACGCGACAAAATACAGCGTCTTGCATGTTCTTGGGAACGGCCTGCTTGAATATTACACGCCAAAATTGATCGATCGATGCTGGTATGATCCATTTCCTTCAGTGCCCCGGCCTGTGCCGGATGTTGAACTCAGGGGTAACAAAGTGACATCGGGTTTCCGGCACCGACAACAGTCAGGGCAGTGATCTGAATTGCAGGAATTCTCCGGTCAGGAAAATCGGAAACAATCGCCTCTTAGCCTTATTTCTTGAACTTGATCAGGTTGTTTTCGTAGTCGAACTTGTGGTTGGTGACCACGGTGTCCAGGATTAAACCGACGGAAAAGAGAAGAATGCTGAGGATCATCAATCCTGTGGACAGGATGGCCGATGGCACCTTGTAAACATAACGCAATTGCAGGAATTCGATGATGACCGGCAATCCGATACCTGATGCTCCTATAAAGCAAAAAGCGGATAATAACCCGAAGAACGCCATGGGTCTGTAATGACGGAAAATCCCGAATATTGTCCTGAGGACCGCGAATCCATCGCGCACAGTATGGAGTTTTGATACGCTGCCGGATGGCCGGTTCCGATATATGACGGGGATCTCGCGGACGCAAAACCTTTTGTCCAGGGCGTGAAGAGTCATTTCGGTTTCAATCTCGAATCCTTCCGAGAGAATGGGGAAATTCTTCACAAATTTCTTGGAGAAGACCCTGTATCCGCTCATGATATCCTTCAATTTCGTGTGAAAAAGCGAATTGATGATATGTCGGACCAGATGGTTCCCGAATCCGTGGAACATCCGCTTGTTCTGCTTTCTGTAAATGCCTCCGGATATCCGGTCCCCGACGACCATATCGGCTTCCAGGTTGGCGACCGGGGCGATGAGGGAATGAACCGCTTTTGCCGGATAGGTTCTGTCCGCATCAGAGACCACATATATGTCGGAATCGATTTCGGCAAATGCCCTGCGGATGGCATTTGCCTTTCCTTTTTGCTGTTCGCGGATGATACTGCCCCGGCATTTCAATCTGGACATTTCCATCCGGGCCAAACGCGCGGTGCCGTCCGTGGACGCGTTGTCCACCACGGTGATTTCCGCGTGCGGTAACTCGCGATGAAAATCCCGAATGACGCCGCAAATGGTTGCTTCTTCGTTATAAGCGGGTAAAATGACGTTAATTCTCATCGGGAACCGCCTTCTCCGTATTATTCAAAGAACGTGACTAATATTGATCGGGAACTTTGTATATTCCCATGTTGACCGATGTCCTCAGAATCCTGTTTGCGTAATTGCTGGGATGAGCCAGAGGGTCTATGCCGGACCCCGATATTTTCCATCTGTCCATGCTGATGATCAGGTTCTGTCTGTGTATCCGGATCGGTTGCCATTTGAGGGCGTAAACAGTGAGATTGTAAACAAGAGACAGCGACAAGGCCAAGGCAAAAACCTTTTTTTCTAACGGTTTATTCCGGACAATATCCAGCAGGGACAGGTAGCCAAGAATATAAAACAGGATTGTGACCACGCGGTAACGGGAGGTCAGGGCCTGTGCCACGCCGTAACTGGAACCCCGGCTGTAGGCCGCGCCGGCGGCGGTCAGGAATAAGAGAACAAACAGGGCGTAGATGACCGGATTGGTCCGATCATAACGCCTGACAGTCAAAAAAATAAAATAGCCGCATACAAAAATTCCGCCCGCAATGGGTAGGATACCGGATATGACGGTCAGGAAAGACGGTCCTCCTGAAGCGTAGAAACCCCCTGCGCTGATGCCGAATACGTTGCCGATGAAAGAAAAGAAATAGAGGGCCATCCGGGAAATGTAGGGAAAGTCGATGGTTTTCGGCGAAGCGAGTGCAAGCGGCGTCTGATACAATGAGTAAAATGCGAACGCGGCGGCTGACACGACAAACCAGACAACTCCTTCACGGTACCGTTTCTGATAAAGAAGAAGCGCGAGCCCGATCACAAGATATAGTATTCCGTTGGCCTGTGTGTAATAGGATAACAGGCTCAGAGTCAGCGATACAGGCAGTAAGACGGACCGGGGGGCTTTATTGTCAGGGGATAAGATGGCGATAGAGAGAAATCCGAAACCCAGAACGAAGAAATTGGCCAAAGCGGCCATTCCAAATAATATGTTTTCGTTGTACGATGGCTGGAAAAACAGCAGGACGGCCGGGAGAAAATAGATTCCGCGTTTCATGTTTTTCCGAGAGAAAAGATAAAACAGTGCGGAGATGACCATTAACAAACCGGTGTTTCCGACCAGGATCATTGTCCGGAAATCAATATGGCCGGCTATACGGTAAAGAACAATGGTTATCAGGCGGCTGAAAACGATACGATGTTCGTTCCACGGCTGAACGATCAGGTCAAACCGACGGTTGAACTGTGAAGCCGAAACGTAGTCGTTCATGAAGCCCAGGACTGTTTCATAATCGTCGTTATAAGGAATGTTGACAGAAAACAGCCCCACCAGCGTGAAAAAAACAGCGACCGGAACTAACGTGACCGCCAGGACCGCCAAAGAACGGCGGTTCTGAAAAATCCAGGATCGGGTTTCTGCCAGAATTCCGGTCAGGCTCTTCATGCGGCGGCCTCAATGGTGGTAGTAGGCGGCATATTTTGGAATCATCATTATATGCCAGATTTTCCGGATAATCCATAATCCGGAGGTCCTTGTGGCCCATCCGGGTCTTGACAGCCAATTTTCCCGCCGAATGGAACGGTAAGAGCCGGATAACGGCAGAGGTGATTTATGGGCGGGGAATTTGACAACCGGCGCGTATTCACTAAACTATATGTCCTGATCCCGGGCCGGATTCGGTCCGAGGTCTTTTTTAGTAAAAAAACGCCCGGAAAACATGGGTTTTTTGCAGTTAATATTTTGCCCCGGCGGGCTTGACAGCCGGGGGCGGGATATGTATATGTATTTGTCACCCGGAAATCCCGAAAATTCATAATTTTACCGCTTTTGGTCATAGGAATAGGTTCGAAGCATGGCGCTCTCCGTATGGTCGGAGGGGAACGATTAGGGACCCCGCAGTCACACGGAAGTGGATAGAGATCAAGGAGGGTGGCTATGATTATCAACCACAATATCAGTTCGATCTTTGCAAACCGGCATCTGAAGACAAACGAACTCAACCTGACCGGGAATATCGAGAAACTGTCTTCAGGGCTTCGCATCAACAAAGCGGGAGACGACGCTTCCGGGCTCGCCGTGTCGGAAAAGATGAGGGCGCAAATCTCGGGTCTGAACCAGGCCATGCGCAACACCGAGGACGCGAACTCCTTCATGCAGACAACGGAAGGCTACCTGGAAGAAACCACGCTGATCCTGCAGCGTTTGCGGGAAATGTCCGTGCAGGCCGGAAACGGCGTGTACAGCGACCAGGACCGCAGCCTGTTGAACGTGGAAATCAACCAGCTGGTTGACGAAGTGGACCGGATTGCGAAACAGGCGCAGTTCAACGGCATGAACATTCTCACCGGCCGTTTCCAGGAGCCGTCGGATGGCGCCGCAGGGTCGAGCAATCAATCTGCGGGTCTTTGGTTCCACATCGGGCCGAACATGGACCAGAGAGTGCAGCTGTTCGTGGGAAACATGGACGCGAAATCGCTGGGTCTGGCCGACGCCAACGGCGCCACCCAGGTCAGCGCGAGCACCATGGATTCCGCCAACCGGTCGCTGGGCATTATCGACAAGGCGATCGACCAGGTGGTCAAGCAGCGCACGGATCTGGGCGCGTACCAGAACCGGCTCGAAAAACTCTACAAGGGCCTGTATATCGCTTACGAGAATATGCAGGCTTCTGAGTCCCGCATTCGCGATACGGACATGGCGAAACAGATGAGCGATTACGTCAAGGACCAGATTCTCGCTCAGTCCACCGTATCCATGCTGGCTCAGGCCAACTTGAAACCTCAGCTGGTGTTGAGGTTACTGGGTTAAGGATAGGCAAATATCCGTAACTTCTGGGGTCTAAGCGAAACAGACAGACTGAAGGGGTCCCTAATCTAATTTCTTGAATGCCAGGTTTTCTTCCTGTGTCGGTATGGCCAGGGGGAAAACCTGGATTTTTTTTTGCTTCAGGTCCCGCAGGACGCTTTCCCTGGTGACGCTGCCCCGGGGCTCCGGGTGGGGCGGCGCGTCCCCGAACAGGTAGATGATCCGGTGGGGGTTCGCCCAGGACAGTTTGTGCGCCGCGGCATCCAGGGCTTCGTAAACCGCTTCGGGAATATCCATCCCGCCCATGAATTCGATGTCGCTCACGCGGCTGATGATCTCGGTCTCGTTGGTGGTGAAATCATACGTCTTGGTCAGATACCGTTCCCCGTAATCGCGGTACAGCACCAGGGCGATCCGGAACCGGGGAAAATGATCCCGGATCTTCGAGAAGATCGAACCGAAATTCCTCTTGAGGAGAGGAATTTCCTCTCTCATGCTCATGGTCGAGTCGATGACCAGGGCGATATCCACGGTCTCTCCCTGTTTGCCCCTCAAGCCGGCGTGCACCAGATCGGCAACGCCTTTTTCAAATCCGGTATCGGCCATCACGGTTTCTCCCAGTTCCCTGAAAGATTCCACAAGTCCCGGCGGAAACCGGTCCGGAGGCCGGATGGAGATGACGTACTTCTGGTCTATGAACGGTCCGCGGTAATCGGCGTGGGGAAGGGCAAAAAGACGGAGGATGATTTCCCCGCCGTTGGTGACGGGCATAACGCCCTGGCGGGCCCAGGGATATCCGAATACGGTTTGGGGCGGGAGATAAATATGGAAAGCGCTTCCGAACTTCCCGTGCGGGACCGGCCGCGAGCTCATCAGGAAATACAGTCCCTTGCTCCGGTTTTCTATGATTTTGCCGTCCAGCAGGCGGAATTCATCGCCGTTCACGGGATTATGCCGCAGGGCCCTCAGGCCGTAGGAATGATTCTGGTAGGAGAAATCCTTGACCGAGTCCGAGAGAAGCACGGAACCCAGTGCCGGTTTCCTGCGGATGTACATGTCGAACCCGTCGCCTGTCGGAATGATTTCAATATCCTGCGGCTGGAGCAGAAGGTCCCGTGGCGTGACGGCGGGCGCGGGAACCGGAGGCTGCACGGGAATCCGTGCAGGAGTTTTCACCGCCGGCACCGTTTTCTTTTTCAATGAGCGAGCGGGTTTTGAGCCAGTTCTCTTTGCGGCCAGGATGACAGGTAAGAGCAGGATCAGTATAAGGACCGTAAGCCGTTTCCAACCCATACCCCGATTATCGGAATATTTCCTTATTCCTTTCGGGATATGGAAAACGGTCAGTAAGCGCCCTTTCGGGTGACCAGGATCTCGGCGGTCTTGAAAAGGATGATGAAATCCAGCCACAGGGACCAGTTTTGAACGTACCAGGTGTCCAGTTTGATCCGCTCCGCGAAAGAAAGTTCGTTCCGGCCGGATATCTGCCACAGGCCCGTAATACCGGGCGTGGTCAGGAGAATGACGTCCGTAAACCGGCCCATTTCGCTTTTTTCCCGGGGCAGATAGGGGCGGGGCCCGGTCAGGCTCATTTCACCCTTGAGCACGTTGAATATCTGGGGGATCTCGTCCAGGGATGTTTTGCGGAGAAATCGCCCGATGCGGGTCACGCGGGGGTCGTCGCCCCTCAGTTTCTTGAATTTTTTCCATTCCCGGCGGGCGGAGGGGTTTTCAGCCAGGTGTTTTTCCAGGATCGAGTCCGCGTTCCGGAACATGGTGCGGAATTTGACGCACCGGAAGACGGTGTCCCAGCGCCCCAGCCGTTCCTGCACGATGAAAGCCGGCCCCCGCGAATCCCGGCGCACAAGCAGGGCGATGATTCCGATTACCGGCAGCAGGAACGGAAGGAGAAGAAGCGATATGGCAATGTCGAACGACCGCTTGACCAGCCGGTTGAAGGCGGACCGGAGGTTGTTACGGATTTTCAGGAGAAAGATTTTCTGCAGGAAAAGATAATGGAGTTCCGTGTTGATCTGCGCGATCCCGAGCAGGTCCGGAACCACCATGACGGTCTGGACGTGTTTTTGCACCGTTGTGGTCAGTTCGATCAGTTTTTCGCGGGACAGATGGGGCATCGCGATGACGATGGTGGACACTTTGAGCAAATGGACGAACTTGGTGAATTCCGGAACGTCACCGAAGACCCTGAATCGCTTCCGGCCAACGGCAATGCCGTTCCGGTAACGCCGGTACTGTGGGTCCAGAAAGCCGATCACCGAGTAACCCAGCTGTTTTTCCGCGGTCAGGCCCTTGACGGTTTCCACGGCCCCGGGGCCCGCCCCCAGCACGAGAACGTTTTCCCGCCAGATACCCAGAGCGTTCAACAGCACCTTTCCCCAATAGCGCACCAGGGGTGTCATGACCGCCAGCAGGACCCACAGCAGCAGGAAAGTGAGGCGGGAAATATCCCCGAAAATATTGCGGACACTGACCAGAAAGAGGACGAAGAGCACCGATACGGTCACGGATTTCAGGATGGTCTTGATCTCCTCCCAGAAAGGGTAGCGGATCACGTAGAGTTTTTCGAACGCGTTGACCGCGATCCAGATCAGCGGGATCCACCAGATGGAAGCGAAATAACTGAAAGAGAACGTGAAGACCGGCACGGGCCGGTAGAACATCCCGATGACGTTGGCCCGGATCCAGACCGCGAGAAACAGGGCCAGGTAGTAGGCCGCCAGGTCCAGCGCGATGAGCGAAAGGGCGCGAAATACGGATTTCAGATGACGGAAGAATTTCACGGTTTTTTCCTCCGCGCGCCGCGCGGCGCGCGTAACGGGAGCGTGTCCCGGAATTCCCGGTATCGGCTCACCACGAAATCCAGGTATTTTTTCTGGAATTCTTCCTTGGAGAATCTTTCCGCGTTGCGCCGGATCGCGCGCGGATCAAACCGGTCCTCGGCTTTTTCGAAAACCCTGACCGCGTCACGGATCGCATCCGCGGTCTGCTCGTGAAAGAAGAGGCCTGTTTCCATGTCGAGCACGCTTTCCAGCGCGCCGCCGCGTCCGTAGGCGATCACGGGCGTTCCGCAGGCCTGCGCCTCCACCGGCAGGATCCCGAAATCCTCTTCCGCCGCGAACACGAAAGCCTTGGCCCGCTGCAGGCAGTCCATGAGCACGCTGTCCGGCTGGTAGCCCAGAAGCGCGATGTTTTTCGACCCGGCGGCGGCCCGGCGCACGCGCCCGCGGTCCGGGCCGTCCCCGATCACGACCAGCTTGCGGTCCTTCAGCCCCGCGAACGCCCGCACGATCGTGTCCATTTTCTTGTACGGGGCGAACTGCGACGCCGCCAAATAAAAGTTTTCCTTGTCCGTGCGGATGCCGAACCGACCGGTATTGACCGGCGGATGGATGACGGTGGAGTCCCGGCCGTAGATTTTCCGGATCCTCCTGGCGATATAACGGGAATTGGCGATCAGGTGATCGGCGCGGTTCGCGGAGATCATGTCCCAGGTCCGCATCCGGTGCAGGACTTTCCGGGCGTAGGCCGCCAGAGGCCCCCGCGTGAGCCCGGACTCCCTCAGGTACTGATGGTAAAGGTCCCAGGCGTAACGCATGGGCGTGTGCATGTAGCAGATATGCAGTTGGTTGGCGTGAGTGAGAACTCCCTTGGCCACCGCATGGGACGTGGAAAGGATTAAATTGTAGTCCGAAAGGTCAAATTCCTCTATTTTGCCGGGAAAGAGGGACAGAAGTTTGCGGTAAAACCGGGACGCGAACGGGAAACGCTGCAGCGACGATGTGACCACCGATTCCGGTTTGATCACGTCGCTCTGAAAACCCTTTGTGCGGATCAGAGTGTGGACGGGCGAGGGGAAGAGCTCGTAAACGGCTTCCAGGACCCTTTCGCCGCCGCGCATGCCCGTGAGCCAGTCGTGAACGAGCGCGGTTTTAATCCCGGGTTCGAGCTTTTGAAGGGGGTTTCTGGGGGTGTCCGGCATGCTGATCCTTCCCGAAACCGGGGTTTTTCAGCCACCAGCCCCGGTGCATACTCCACAGGAGGGTCAGCCAACGGGGCAGCAGGCGGTAGTTGTAACCCAGACGGTATCCGGCATATTTTAGCATATTTCTCAGGAAAAATTCAGGTAATTTCAGGTAATATTTCCCCTTCATCAGGTGACGAAATTCCGACAGGACGTATCTGAGTCCTTCGTCGTTCGCCTTGCCGAACTCGCGCAGGATCCAGTTTTCCGTTCTGTGAAAGACCCCGATATCGAAATACCGGCTGAATTCCTGCCGGACCGTGTAATTATGGGAATGATAAACGACGGCGCTCGCCGCATAGGCCAGTTTCCAACCGGCCAACAGCATCTTGGCGCCGGCGTAGGTGTCCTCTGTGGAAATGAGGTTGTCCTTGAAGTATCCGGTTTCCCGCAATGCGGTCCGGCGGTAAGCCGTAAAAGCATTGGAAAGGAAAGCCGTCTTGATCTTGTAACGGTCCCGGTCCGCCAGGACGCGCGTGAAAGACTGCCCGGGGTAGATAAAAGACCGGGAATGGGCTGCGAAGGGCGAAGCGCCGGGATAAGCCACCTGCCGTCCGTACACGGCGCCGATATCCGGGTCCTCCCGGAACGGTTGTACGATCCGTTTCAGGGAGTAGGGATCTGCCGGCAGGGCGTCCTGCGTCAGGAAAATCAGGATATCCCCCTTGGCTTTCCGGGCGGCCCAGGACCGAGTTCCGCCGTGATCGAAGGACACCTTGGGAACGGAGTAAAACCTGACCCCGCGGGCTTTCAGGATGTCCCGGGTCCGGTCGGTGGATTCGGAATCCACAATCAGGATTTCCGAGTTTTTCACGGACTGTGCGGACAGGCTGGACAGCAGGCGGTCCAGATAGGGTTCAGCGTTGAAAGTGGGGATGATGAGGGAGAGTTTCATTATAACGGACCTGTGAATTTTTTTCGGACGTTCTGAATTCCCGAATTTGATAAAAGAATGAGAGAGAATATTGAGAACTGAAACGGCAAGACTTCTATGGATTGATAAAAAAGCGTCTGAATGAGAACGCCGATGAGCGCGCTGCCGGAGATAACGTCCTTGTTCTGAAACATTTTTACCGCGATACAAGCGAATAAACCGTAATATCCAACGATTCCTACGATTCCATAACTGGTCAGGATCTGAAGGAATCCGGATTCCGCTACACCCGTGGAAAATGGTGATAAAGTCTGCAAAGTACTTTTCCCGAGGATGTTTCTGACGATATTGGTTGCCATACCGGTAAATTCGCCGAAGATCATGTTCGATCGGGAAAATTCTGTTAGTATAGAAGACCAGATGGAAAATCTTGCGGAATTGGCAGGGTCATGAAAATTGAATATTCTGACAATGATTCCGATTAAATACGATCTGGAAACAGGGACTATGACCAGTGAAATCACCGCAACTAATGCCGCGGCGACGACGGCGAGCAAAGGAAATATTATTTTATTGGCGTGTTGATTTTTAAATGATATCATGAGGCGAACAATTGAATATACAGATAGGAGACCGCATATGACGGTCGAAATCACGATTCCCGATCTTGAAAACACGAAAAAAGGAATCAGAATAAACAAAACAGCAAGTATTTTGGATACTATGTGTTTATGGCTTTTCCAGGTGATTACGCCCAATAATGGCATTATTATTGGAAAATGCAGCATGCTGCCAGTCAGTGAAGCGGGTCTTGATATCATTGAGCCATTCAGCCATAAAAAGCTCTTGCCGGGCCAGGATCGAAATGCGCCTTGTAGCAACTGGGTGAATGGGCCGGCTGTTGAGTCTATATAAACGTGCTTTTGAAAATAAACCATCTGGATCAGCCATTCGATTGTTCCGGCAAACAGCAGGATGGCGCCGATGACAGTCAATGATGTCGCGAGAACCGTTTTCATTTCTTCGCGGCGGAATATCAGGATACTGCCTGTGAAACTGAGTCCATAGAGCAATAGCATGATAACATCATAAACAGCCAGCTCCTTCAGTGAATTCACTTTTATCATTGTCCAGATTGTACTGACCATCATGGCTACGAAAAACAGGATTATGAAAATCAGATGGTATCTGACTTCTCTCATTTTCTTGACGCGGCTGAATAAGGGTAGCGTTGCGAGAAACAGGATCAGGGAAATAAATTGGATAATATATCCGGTCAATTGGTTCCCGGTCATATACTCGAACAAGCCCCGGGAAAATATTGGAAAAAGAACTATGATTGTCGGAAACACAAGTATTCTCGGGAAGGTGAAGAAAAGGCGAAATGAAGTTGTCATTGTTACCCATTATATGTTGAATAATAACATGTGTCATTATAATATAAATAATCCCAGTTTGTAAATAACAATTTTTGTGTGACATTAATTAAAGGGAAAGTGAAATGTTGCATAAATAAGGGATGACCAATGCCGGGATGCCCCAATTTGCTCATCGTTGCCTACGACATGATTCCCTACACCCTTTATTGGGGCGGGTGTCAGAGGATGTATTTTCTGGCGGAGTCCCTGATTGATGCGGGCTGGAATGTAACCGTTGTCCATTCCCGCAAAAGCCTGGTCGGGGATTTCGGAAAACCCGTCCGTTTCCGGGCCGTGCCGGTCCCGTTCGGCAATTCCCTCCTGCAAAGCGTTGTGGATAAAAGAAGCGAACTGAAACCCTCTTTACCCGCATCCCGTCCCGGACCCGGGAGGATGCTGGCCGGGCTGGCTGACAGGATGATCCGGAATACCGACCACTTTCTTTATAACGAACCCAATCCCGGAATGGGCTTTTTGTCCCGGGCCTGGGCGTCCCGGGCTCTCCCGGCGGTTTTGGATTGTCTGGCCGCGGCCAATAACCCGCCGGTCTTGATCAGCGGGCCGCCATTCGGGGTATTTTCCCTGGCGCCACTCATCAAAGAGCGTTTGCCGGACGCCAGGATCGTCCTGGAATACCGGGATCCCTGGAATCTCTGGAACGACCGCAAAGGGTGGACGGCCCTTCGGGAAGCCAAAGCTCTTGCGGCCGCGGACCGGGTTGTGGTGACGAACGAACCGTCGCGGACATCCCTTTCGCACAAATTCCGCTATCCCGAGGAACGGATCAGCGTGATCGCGAACGGTTACTCTGCCGCGGATTGGTCTGCCGTCACGGCTGCCCGAAACGGAAACCGGAAACTCGTGATTTCCTACGTCGGATCGATCAACTTCGGCGGTTACCGGGACCCGGATGTCCTGTTCCAGGCCCTCGGGCGGTTTCCGGGACGCGAGGATATCCTGCTCCGCTTCATCGGGGTCAGCCCGTCGGACAGGACGCGGGAACTGGAAAAGCGCCTTCCCGGGATTGTCGAGTTCCAGCCGAAAGTTCCCCATCGGGATTCCCTGGCGCGGATGATGGAAAGCGACATTCTCCTGCAGGTCCATACCACGGACGACCAGTCCTCCCGGTATCTGGTCAGCGCCAAGGTTTATGATTACATTCGCAGCGGGCGCCCGGTCTGGAGCGTGGGTGGGCTCAGCTCGCTGTCCAGCCGGCTGGTGGGTGATAACGGGTTCGGAATTGTCAGCGGCAATACGGTGCCGGAGATCGCCTCGGCGTTGGAGCGTCTGCACGCGCTCTGGAAAGAAAACCGTCTGGATACTCTCCGGACCAACCGGTCCGATCCGTCGGTCTATTCCCGGGAGTTCCAGAACGCCCGGTACGCGGATCTCCTGAAGTCTTTATAACAGGTCTGTCAGGGTCAGAAACGAAAAGCCCTTCTCTCCGGCCAAACGGCGGATGCACTCGTATGAGGATGCGGACATGTTCTTCGGATGGGACAGGAATGTCAGCGTGGAACAGCCGGCGGAGCGCACCGTCCGGACAAGAGCGCGGGGCGACACTCGTTCCAGTGTCAGGAATGTCGTGTCCGCCGCCAGGCGGGACCAGAAATCCGTTTTCATGGGGAGACCCTGTCCGTCGCCGCACGCGCGGTAGGATTTCCGGCGAAAAACACGGTCCAAAAAGAGGGCCGATTTTCGGACCATACTGCGTTGGTCCGGCGTGATGCTAACTTCCAGAAATTCCCCGTTTGGATCTTCCTTCAGCGGGTCCGTGGTAAACCGGTAAACCGCGTTACGGCAGGATGCCCGAAAATCGAACTGGTGGTACCCGTTGTCTCCCGTCATCCCCGGCACCACGGAACTGTCAATCCGGATGCCCGCTTGCCGAAAACCGTCCGCAAGCGGCTGGAAGGGCTGAATGCACCAGCCTCCCGCCCGGTAGGCCTTGACCCGGTAACCCGGAATTGCCCGGCCGGCGATCCCGTTGATCAGGTTCGCTCCCTTGACGATCAAGTCCGTAATCCGGTCCGGCGGCAGGGTCTGCAGTCTGTAGGACCGGTAGGTCGGAAATATCCATTCGCCGTTCCGGAATTCCGCGTCCAGCCAGTGCGGATGGAGGTGGAGTTCGGCCCGGTGGCCGCCGGCAACCATCCATTGGATCTGATTTTCCAGAAGTTCCCGTTCCCCGGCCAGACCGGCCGTGTCCCGCATCTTCTGAAGGTACAGGGTGTCGATAAAAAAAGTGGCGCGGGTTCCGGTTTGCGCGAAAATCTCCAGGAGACGGTCCACCGGTTCCAGAATGGACCGGCGCGCGCTCCCGGATTTGCGGAAAAACAGTTCGACGTCAAACGTGAGAAGGATGGTTTTCGGGGAATCGTTTCCGTTCCTGGTCAATCACGTCTCCTTCGCGTCCGGGACCGTTCCGGTGCCGGAATTTCCGCGCGGTTTCAAACAGGGCGGTTTTCAGTCCGTGGAAGGGCATTTTCCAGAGATACCCCTGCTCCAAGACCGCCCCGAACCGGCTCTTGAACCTCTGGATTCCTTCGAGCTTTGAACCTTCCGGCACGTCGAGCCTGGCGCCCACGAAGTCGTAAATACCGACGCCGGTGCTTTTCATGTGCCGGATCACTTCCCATTGAAGCAGGTTGAGCGAGCCCAGGAAGGGTTTCTCAATACTCCCGCCCCAGAGATAGTAGGCCGCTGCGCGGCTGAACGGGATCACCGCGCATCCCTGGGGTTCGTCCTGAGCAAAGGCCACGAAGGTTTCCACGTGTCCCGACAGGTTTTCCAGAGTTTCCATGAAATCCCTTTCGGATTCAAACGGTATGCGCGAGCGCGCCATGGTCGCGGCCAGAAGGCCGTAGGCGGTCCCGTTCAAATGCGGGCCGCGTTCGATCCTGACGGGGTTTTTCTGTGCGTTCCGGATCACATTTTTATGCTTGGAGTGGACGGCAGTCCAGAGGTCGTCCTCAGGCCGTGACAGGTCAATACGGTAGGAACCGAAAGGAGCGGCGATCGAGTTCCTGGGACAGTGTTTGGAAAGAACGTACGTGGGCGGTTGGGCGATAAAATCCACCTTAAGGTTTCGGCGGGCGTATTCCACGGCGGAATCGAGGAAGTCCTGTTCCGTTTCCGCCGGTGTGTGCGGAATGCCGGCCGGAGCCAGCGGGGCGGAATGGAATTTAAGATAGCGGAAGGGAAATTTCCTGTGGATCGTGAACGGGAGTAAAAAAACCGTCCGGTGATCTGATGCGCCGCCCATCCACCCGGATTCCCGGGATTGGCTTTGGAGATAACGGGGCTCGGCGAATATGACCAGGTCTTCCGACCAGGAGGGCTCGATCAGGCGGATCTCCATACGCCGCTCACGAACCCTGCCGGGAAACAGCCCGGCTCACCCCGCAGAAGTCCAGAACAACCGAGTCTGAACGGAAGGAGAGGCCCCGGAATTCCTTATGGGAAACCAGCAGGCACAGGATGTCTCCCCGGGTCAGGGCTTCATCCAGGGGCAGGATCTCCAGGCGGTCGTGCCGTTCCACGTTCGGTTCCACGCAGGATACCGGGTATTCCGACCGGGAGAGTTCCAGGGCAATGTGAAGAGCCGGCGACTCGCGGAGGTCGTCAATGTCGGGTTTGAAACTCAAACCCATGCAGACGATCCGGGGTTTTCGGCCGCGGTCTTTCTCGAACGCGCGCGCGCAGGCGAGGATCTTGTCCCGCACCCAGGCGGATTTGGAGTTATTGACTTCCCGGGCCGTCCGGATGACGCGGGATATGTCGGGGAAATCGTGAACCAGGAACCAGGGATCCACGGCGATGCAGTGCCCCCCGACGCCCGCGCCCGGATTCAGGATCCTGACACGCGGGTGCTTGTTGGCGAGGGAGATCAGTTCCCAGACGTTGATGCCCGCGCGGTCGCAGATCAGGGAGAGTTCGTTTGCGAACGCGATGTTGGCGTCCCGGTAGGAGTTTTCCACCAGTTTGCACATTTCCGCCGTCCGGGCGTTTGTCCTGTGGAGCGCGCCGCGGACAAAGAGGGAATAAAAAGCCAGGGCGGCTTCCGTGGACGGCTCGTCGATTCCGCCTATGGAGCGGTCGTTGTTTTCCAGTTCGTAAATGACCCGGCCGGGCAGGACCCGTTCGGGGCAGTAGGCCACATGAAGCTGTCCCTTGAGTTCGGGGCGTTCCCGGAAGATCAAATCGGCCATTTTTTCGGTCGTGCCGACAGGGCTCGTCGATTCCAGGATGTAGAGATTGCCGGCCTTCAAATGAGGCAATACCATCCGTGTGGCGGATTCCACATAAGCCAGGTCCGGTTCGTGATCGTTCTTGAACGGGGTCGGAACGGCCACGATGAACACGTCGGCCGGGTCCGTTTGCGTTGAGACCTTCAGCTGGCACGTGCGGACAACGTGAATGACCAGGCCTTCCAGATCGGGCTCGACGATATGGATGGATCCTTTGCCGATGGTATCCACCACCTGGGGATTGACGTCCACGCCGTGGACCGGGATGCCCCGGCTGGCCACCAGGGCGGCCGTGGGGAGCCCGATGTAACCGAGACCCATGATGACGACACCGGGTTTTTTCATGCGATTCTCTCCTGGCCGGCTGGGTGAATTGACCGGATGTTACCCTTGGGATAACGCCTTTATTTTAAGATAAATGGCGGATTCTGTAAAAAGCCCGGCCGAACGATGTTACTGGTTTTTATAGACGTCCACGATCTTTCGGCTGGTTTGGCCGTCTCCGTAAGGATTGACGGCCTTGGCCATGGCCTCGTATTCCGAAGCGTTGTCCAGAAGCAGCAGGGTGTCAGAAACGATCCGTTCCCGGCCGGTTCCCACCAGACGCGCGGTGCCGGCCTCGATCCCTTCCGTCCGTTCCGTCACGTCCCGCATGACCAGGACGGGTTTGCCCAGCGACGGGGCCTCTTCCTGAATTCCGCCCGAATCCGTCAGGACCAGGTGAGAACGGTCCAGAAGCCAGATCAGGTCGGGATACGGGACCGGTTCGATCAGGTGCACGTTCGGCAGTCCTTTCAGGATCCGGTTCACCGGTTCCCGGACATTCGGATTCAGATGGACGGGATAGACGATTTGGACGTCGGGTTTTTGCCCGGCAATGTCCCGCAAGGCGCCGCAGATGTTCTCGAACGGTTCCCCGAAACTCTCCCGCCGGTGACCCGTGACAAGGATCAGCCGCCGGACCGAATCCAGGAAGCGGTACTTTTTTTCAAATTCACCGTTTCCGTTTTCGCGGATCTTTTCCCGGCCCAGGAGGAGCGCGTCGATGACCGTATTGCCGACCACGTGGACTCCTTTCCGGACTCCTTCAGACGCCAGATTCCGTGCGGCGGTCGGGGTGGGTGCGAAGTGGTCGTCTGCCAGGCGGCCGATCAGCGAGCGGTTGATCTCCTCGGGAAAGGGGGAATACTTGTCATGGCTCCGGAGGCCCGCTTCGACGTGGCCGATCCGGACTCGTGCGTAATAGGCCGCCAAAGCGCCGGCGAACGCCGTGGTGGTGTCGCCCTGGACCAGCACCAGATCCGCCGGGGATTCATTAAGGATCTTTTCGATGCCCGACAGAACGCGGGATGTGATTTCCGTCAGGGTCTGTGACGGCCGCATGAGGTTCAGGTCGTGATCCGGCCTGATGCCGAAAAAAGAAAGAACCTGGTCCAGCATGTCCCGGTGCTGCGCGGTCACGCAGACGCGGACGGAAAAGAGATCCGGGAATTTCCGGAACTCGCCGATGAGCGGGGCCATCTTGATGGCTTCGGGTCTTGTTCCGAACACGAACAAAACGGTTTTCATTTCTGGCCTCCGCCGGTCAGGGTATCCGCAAAACACCGGAAAAGATACTCCATTTTTTCAGGATTGTCCACGATCGGGAGTTCCAAGACCCGGCCGTTGACTGCGGCGGCTCCGGGAAATCCTCCGAGGTCTCCGGTGAGAAGTCGGTAGCCCCGTCCGCAGGCAATTCCCGATGAACGCAGCCGGCCGGCGATCCGGTCAGCCGTATCGGAGCGGTCGGCCACCGCGACCAGCTTGTGCGGGTACGGAATTCCCCGGAGCGGAAGGACGGGCCGGATATCGGTTCGTCCGGAGAATTCCGCAGTGAAACGGTCCTGCCATTTCTTCCGGAAAGGAAAAAAACCGTTCAGTACGGCTTCCAGCAGTCCGCCCATTACTGGCTCCTCGAAGGGGCACGGTTTGTCACGGCTGATGTCGAGTATCCGTCCGCCCAGCCGTTTCAGCGTTCTGACGGCGAAGCGCAGGGGATTATATCGGTTGGCTTCAAGCCTGAGCCGGTTTAAACGGAAATCCCAGGAAACGATCCGGTGATAGACAGGATGACGGGTTGCGGCACCGTTGGCCGGATTTTTTGATGTCCAGAAGAAAGCGCCCATGGGGCCGGCCAGGGGTTTGCCCGGCGAAAATGAAAAAAACCCGGCTTCACCGAACGTTCCCACAAGCCGGCCCTGCAGTTCGGCCCCGAAACTTTGGGCGGCGTCGTCGATCATGGGGACTCCGAATGAGCGGCAGATGTTTTCCATTTCGAGCAGGGAGGCCGGGTTTCCGTAAAGACTGGCGGTCAGGACGGCCTGCGGTTTGCAGGTTGCGATGACGCGCCGGAAGGAATCAATCTCCGCGTTCAGGTCAAGGGGATCCAGGTCGTAAAACACGGCCTTCAGACCCAGCCTGCGGACCGGGACCAGGACGGTATCGCACACATAGACCGGTAGGGCCACGGCGCCCCGGATATTCAGGGACAGGAGGATCTGTTCAAGCGCGAAACGGCCCTGTGAGGCGTAATGGTATTTCTTACCGGTTTTTTTTTCGAGAGGTCCCAGATTGAGCGGGGCGGGACGGAATTCGGGCGGAGGGAAAAGGTCAATGCGGTAACGGGTGGCTCTGCGCATATCAGCAAAGGAGCTCGGCGGCCATTTTTTCCGCGGCATGGCCGTCGCCGAACAGATCTGTCCTTCTATTCCGATTTCTGCCGATCCGGCTAGCGCGGCCAAAGGCGCGGGCGATCCGGTCGGAGTCGGAGCCCGCCAGGAAATTCCAGCCGGCGTCCACGGTTTCCACCCATTCGGTCTCATCCCTGAGGGTGACGCACGGTGTCCCGAGAAAATAAGCCTCTTTCTGGACGCCGCCAGAGTCGGTGAGGATCACGGACGCGCTATTTTCGAGACGGATCATGTCCAGGTAACCGACCGGTTCGATGATCCGGACATTGGACGGGACGGGAATGGAATAATGGGTCAGGAATTTTCCGGTCCGGGGGTGCAGGGCCAGGATAACCGGCAGGGGAATGCTCCCGAAGGCCCTGAAAATCGACGCGAGCCGGGCGGGGTCGTCCGTATTCTCAGCCCGGTGGATGGTCGAGAGCGCAAAAGAACAAGGCTTCAATCCCAGGCCGGCCAGCGCTCCGGGTTCGCGGTCCGCTTGAGCCGCCGAGAACAGGATGGCGTCATACATGATGTCCCCCACCTGTTTGACGCGGACCGGGCGGCCGTCCGTGGTCTTCAGGCGCTTTCCGTCCGTGATCCCTTCCGCGCGGAGGTTCCGGACGGCGGTGCGGGTGGGGCAGAAGAGGACGTTGGAAAGGTGGTCTGTGAGAATGCGGTTCTGTTCTTCCGGCATGTTCATGTTGCGGCTGCGGAGTCCCGCTTCCACGTGTGCGAGGGGTATGCCGAGTTTGGATGCGGCCAGACTGCCCGCCAGGGTGGAGTTCGTGTCCCCGTAAACGATTACCCAGTCGGGCTTTTCTTCCAGAAGGACGTCTTCAATTTTCCGGAGCATATCCCCCGTCTGGCGGCCGTGGCTTCCGGAACCGATCCCCAGATGGTGCCGGGGTTCCGGAATGGCGAGTTCCTCGAAGAATACCGCTGACATGTTCCGGTCGTAATGCTGGCCGGTGTGGACCAGAACTTCCTCTACGCGGTCCCGGAAATCTCCGAGGATCAGGCGGCTGAACGCCGCGGCCTTGACAAACTGCGGGCGGGCCCCGATAACCGTGACAATCCTTGTTTTTTTCATCAGAGTTTATAAACCTTTTCGCTGGGTTCGGTCACCATGTTTTTCAGATCCACGATCAGCCGGGCTTCTCGCGCAATACGCCGGATGTCGAAGTCGTGATGAGCGACAGTCAGGACAACGCAGTCCACATCCCGAAGAATTTCATCGGTCAAGGCTTCGCTCCGATATAAGGCGCCGGATTCCGTTTTGACAGAAGGGATGTTGGGATCGTGGTATAGAACCTGTCCGCCCTTTCCGGACACTTCGTCCATAATCTTCAAGGCCGGAGATTCACGGGAGTCGTCTATATCGGCTTTATAGGCAACACCCAGGAAAAGGATCCGGGATCCGTTCATTGCCTTTTTCTGCCTGTTCAGGGCGGACTGGATCTTGATGCACATCCGGTGCGGCATCAGATTGTCGATATGTCCGGCGGTGTGGATCATGGTCAGGTCGAAATTATAATGCTTGGCGATATGTTCCAGATAGAACGGATCCAGGGGGATGCAATGGCCGCCGATACCCGGGCCGGGATAAAACGCCTGGAAGCCGTAAGGTTTTGTCTTGGCGGCATCGATCACTTCCCAGATGTTGATGTTCATTTTTCCGCAGAGCAGGGCCAGTTCGTTGATCAGCGAGATGTTGACTAGCCGGTAGGTGTTTTCCAGGATCTTGACCATTTCCGCGATGCGGGGGCTGCTGACCGGATAAAGCGTCTGGATGGCTTTGGCATAAAGATCCATGCCGATCTCAGTCGCATCCCTTCCAAGACCGCCTACAACTTTTGGGGTGTTTTCTGTCTTGAAGGTTTTATTGCCGGGATCGACCCGTTCGGGCGAAAAGCAGATCCAGAAATCCTGATCCACTTTCAGGCCGGATTCTCTTTCGATGATGGGCAGCATGAGGTATTCCGTGGTGGTCGGGTAGGTGGTGCTTTCCAGGGAGATGAACACGCCCTTTTTCATGTTTTTCCCGATTTCAATGGATGAGGTTTCAATGTAGCTTGTGTCCGGTTTTTTGAACCTGTCCAAGGGCGTGGGAACGCAAACGAGGATGGCGTCGCATTACCGGATGCGTGTGAAATCCGTGGTCGCTTCCAGTTTTTTCAAACGGACCGTATCCGCCAGCTCCCGGGGGTCAATATCGGATATGTAGTTGGTTCCGGAGTTCACGGCCTCCACCTTTTTCATATCTTTTTCAAAACCGATGATACGGATGCCCTTCTTCGCGAACGCCACAGCCAGAGGCAGGCCGACATAACCCAATCCGAGTATTCCCACGATTACGGTATTGTCCCGGATGCGATCCCGAAGATGTTGCGCTAAGGTGTTCATAACGGCTCCTTGGATGCCTGTGCGGCGGGGAACAATCCCCTCATTTTTAAAGTGGAATATCTGAGCGGTAGCCGGACGGGTTTGCCCGCTTTCATGGAACGGTAAATGGACAGGATAAGATCCAGCGACCGGCGGCCGTCCTCGCCGCTAACGAAGGGTTTGCGGTCCTGCGCGACGGCGTCGGCGAAATCCGCAAACAGGGCCGTGTGGCCATAACCGTAAACGGTGGGCGGGTCCTGGACGGTCGGGTCCAGAACGGACTCCTCGCTTTCCCCGCGTTCGGCGCTGTCTGAAAACCGCCAGGTCTCGATGCGGTTCACGGCCAGGCCGCCGATGACCACGGAACCGCGTTCGCCGAAGAGGCTCAGGGTCTCGTTCAGGTTCTTGGGATAGACATCCGCAGAGCCCTCGATGATTCCCACGGCCCCGCTCCGGAATTCCACAATGGCGCTCCCGAAATCCTCGGATTCGATGGGCCGCAGATAACGGCGGGTCACTCCCGTGACCCGGACGGCGTCCTCCCCCATCAGCCATTGCAGGAGGTCAATGCCGTGAGTGCACTGGTTCATGAGCGTTCCGCCGTCCAGCGCCCACGTTCCCCGCCAGGCCGCTTCGCGGTAATAGGATTCGCCGCGGTTCCAGCGGACCTGGATCATGCCGTGCAGCATCCGGCCAAACCGGCCATTACGCAGGGCGTGCCATGTTTTTTGGACGGGCGGGTTGAAGCGGTTCTGGAAGCAGACGGCCAGTTTTTTATTTTTCTTTCGGGCGGTCCGGATCATCCGTTCGGCATCGGAGGTGGAGAGCGCCATGGGCTTTTCCACGATCACGTGCGCGCCCGCTTTCAGGGCGTCCAGTGTAATGGCGGCGTGAAAGCCGGATTCCGTGGCGATCGTGACCACGTCCGGCCGGACGGTTTCCAGGAGTTCGCGGTGGTCCGTGAAAACGCGCGGGGTGATGCCGGGGGCTCCGGCAGCGTAGGATGCGGATTTGTGTTCCGCCCGGGAGAGGACGGGATCACACACCGCTTCCAGCCGATAACGGTCCCGGAGCTCCTGGAAGGCCTCCACGTGCTTGAAGCTGATCCGGCCGCAGCCAATGAGGGCGGCCCTGAGCGTTTGGTTCACGGTCGGGTTTCTCCTCTCACCGGTCCGCGGTTTCGTTCAGCGATCCGTCCGGTTCTATTCTGTATGACTTGTCGCAATCCGGGCAGGTCAGGTCTTGGACCAATTTGACGCCGCAGCGGCAGACCCAGCCTTTCTGGCGGGCGGGATTTCCGTAAACCAGGCCGAAGTCCGGAACGTCCCGGGTAACGACGGACCCGGCTCCCACCAGGCAGTACCGTCCCAGGGTCACGCCGCAGACCACGGTCGCGTTGGCCCCGATGCTGGCGCCGGTTTTCACGAGAGTTTTCCGGTATTCGGATTTCCGCTCGATGAAAGACCGGGGATTGATTACGTTGGTGAAGACCATGGACGGTCCGCAAAACACACCGTCTTCCAGGACCACGTCGTCGTAAATGGAGACGTTGTTCTGGACCTTGACGTTGTCGCCCAGGACGGCCCGGCTCCCGATGTTCACATTCTGTCCGATCACGCAGTCGCGACCCACCGTGGCGTTTTTCATGATATGGGAAAAATGCCAGATTTTCGTGCCGGGCCCAACCGTGGCGCCGTCGTCCACATAGGAAGACTCGTGGATTTGAAACGTTCCCGAACCGGTCGGCTTCTGCTGAATTTCTCCCATGTCATTCTCCCCGGGTTTGCCGGCCGCCGCGGGTTGTGCCGCCAAGAATATTCCCGTACTGCCTGATAAGGTTTTTGACATCGAATTCCGCAAACTGAACGACACGGGTCTTGCCGGAACGGATCGTGTCCTTCAGTTTCAACAGGGCTCGCTTGGCGGAGGCCTGGGAGTAGTCCGATACCATCTGGCCCGATCGTATGAGCAGGTCTGACAGTTCCCCGCCGGCGGAAATGTGAAGAATAGGTTTTGCGGCGGCCATGTAGTCAAAAATCTTGGTTCCGAACGCGTGCGGAT
>CAYMRH010000014.1:28461-46043 GCA_964392785.1 uncultured Brevinematales bacterium | reverse complement strand
CGCTGTCCGGAGGAATTGAACGCCAGGCGGGGTTTCGCGGCCGAGACGCTGAAACCCTGCGGGCCGAGAAGTTCCCACGCGCTTCCGTTGAACCTCATGACCGTAACGCGGCGCGGGACCATGTCGTTCAGGAATACGACATGGGGGATTCCCAGGGGGCTGACCCTCACAGAAAGCGAAACGACCGGGTCGGGTGAGAATCCGGGCTCTCCCAGATCGTTCCAGTTGGTACCGTCATGGACCATGACAGTGGCCCGCAAAGACATCGTGCCGTCCCGGTAGGCCACGTAGATCCATCCGTTCTGATCGAAAGCCAGTGTGGGTTCGTAGGACTGACCTTCCGTGAAGGCGCTCTGCCCGGCGTATTCCCAGTTCGTCCCGTTGAACCGCTCGACCGTGGCTTTGGAGCTGTTGGCGGAATCGCTATAGACCACGCAGGGATTGCCGTTGGGGTCGGTCTGGAAATCCAGATCCATGGCCATGCCGTCGTTGAAATCCGGAGAACCCGCCAACGACCAGACCGCGTTGGTGAAACGGATCACGGAAATCTTGGACGAGTCCGTTGTCAGAAAGGCCACATACGGTGTGGCCGCGCCGCCGACGGCGAGACGGATCATTGAGACGGAAGAACTCAGGCCGTAACCCGGACTGTACTCCTGCCAGTTGTCAGTATACCTGCATGCCCGTATGGTTACTCCGCTGGAACTGCTGCTCGAGTTGCCTTGGTCCAGATAGGCCGCAAAGGGAGTGGCGGTGGCGGGAGAACTGCGGCCCATGACGATTGTGGACCCGCCGGCCATGTTGCTTGAAAGAATTCCGGAACCGGCGTTCGTCCAGACGCCGTTGTCGAACACTTTCACGACGGCCTTGCCGTCGGCCGCGGAATCGCAGTAAATCACGAGAGGGGAATTGTTGCTGTTGACGGCCAGATCCGGGTCCAGGGGCGCGGCCGCCGTGAACCCGGCCGTGCCAACGGTCACCCAGCCGCCCGTGCCGGCCGGAACGGAAGATGACGAAACGGTCCGGGGGCGGAACAGGCTGTATTCGAGTTCGGACAGGGACGCGCAGGAAATAAAGATCGCAAACAACACCAGAATACCGGAAAAGAGAAGAAGGGGCGCGCGCATGTTTTGCATTCGGTATCTCCGGCCGGGAGTGGGGAAAATTATTGAATGTGCAGAAGGAATTGATTCTTCTATACTATATTATTATACAACCGCAAGGTCAATTTTCCTGTTTTCCGGGGAAATTCTCCGGCCCGGAAAAGTGTATAGAAAAAGGGGCTCCGTCAGTACTTTGCTTCATGGAAGGCGGTTCATTTCAACAATTCAGAGAAAAGACCCAGGAGATCCCGGTTGTCCGGCTCCCGGACCAGGCCTTCCTTGACCAGGGACCGGGCGTATTCCCTGTCGTTTTCCTGAATGGCCTGCCGGGCGGTTTCCACGATTGTGCGGATGGGGAGTTTGCGGATCTCGGCGACGGAATACCTGTCCAGGGGTTTTTTCTTATCCGGTTCCCGGGGCGGGAGATTTGTGACGGATCCGGCCGGCGGGGTTTCGAGCGTTGATTCGAATCGATAGGAAAACCGGACCCCCGCGTGCCAGACGCCGCCCTGGTACACGTCCACCAGGAAATAGCGGTATCCGGCCACGGCGCAGATGCCGAACGGACCGGCCGGCCGGAAATCGATCTCCAGGGCGGGTGTGACGGTCAGAAAAAAACGCTCGGTGGACAGGGGCCCGGAAGTAAACCACGCGTAACCTCCACCGGCCATCACGACAGGCCCTAAACGCCAATGGGGGCCGAACTCCAACCGGAATCCAGCCCGTCCCTCTAAAGAGATGCCCAAAAGCGAAAACGCGTTTAGCCCCCCTGTCAGCATGCCGGTCTGCGCTCCGGCGAACCAGCCGGAATTCTCTCCCCAATCCGCGCCCAGAACCGCCGAAAATCCCGTGCCGTCGCTGAAAACTTCCACAGCGGGTTTGAGGAAAATTTCCGTGCCCGCGTGACAGTGAACGCGCGGGGCAAGCAGGAAAAACAGCGCGATTGCGGCCGGAGTGATTTTTTTCGTCATACCGAATGAGGGTAAAGGGCGACGGGAAATCCTTCAACTATTCTTCTCCGGCCGCGTGGCGATACCGCCGGAATGGAAATGTCTGCGGTTTTCATTTATCATGTATCCCGGTCAACACCACGGGACGGTCTCATGAACGCGCTGCTTTTCGATATCGACGGGACGCTTTTAAACAGCCACGGACTGGGTCGTACGGCCTTTGAGGAAGCCCTGAGCATCGTCATGGGAGTTAACGCGGACCTTTCTGCCGTGGACTGGCTGGGCCGGACCGACTGCGAGATCGTGACAGAAGTTCTGGTCCGGTCCGGTTTCAAACGGTCTGTGGTCCGGAAGCGGCTTCCGGAAGTGTTCCGGTGTTTTACGGGGCTTTTTGATTCTTACTCGAAAAAGCAGGCCGGCCGGTTTGTCCTGCTGGAGTATGTTCGGGAATTCCTGGAGGCGGTCAAGGACTGTCCCGTGGGCCTGTTGACCGGAAACGCCCGGGACACGGCCTATATCAAACTCCGGATGACCGGCATTGACGGTTATTTTCCCGGGGGCGTGGGCGGTTTCGGGGACGAGCGCTGCGTGCGGAGCCGGCTTTACCCTTTGGCCGTCAGACGGATGAAAAAACACTTTGGCGAAAGACGGTTTGACAGCGTGTTCGTCATAGGGGATTCCCATCGGGACATCGAATGCGCCAAAGCCAACGGCGCGGTGTCGGTCGCTGTCGCGACAGGCCGCCAGAGTTTGGAAGAACTCCGGTCCTATGAGCCCGATTTTGCGTTCAGGAATTTCAGCGAAATGAGGGAAATTCTGGACACAGTCAGGAAAGAATAGTCCCGGGGTTTGATAATACTCCGCTTTTCCAATACAATAGTATCGGCTTATCCGTTCCGGGGGTGGCCATTCTGCGACGCTTCCCCGGCGCCCGGCGGGTTTGAGTCCCGTTCAAACGCCATGATCGGGCCCTTGCCGAACGGTTCTTTTTTAATAATCGGGTCGTGATCGGCTGTCACGACGGGAAGGTGTGGGTCAATGGCTTTCCTGCTGATGTCCCTGGTCAGCGCGGCTCTTTCTGCGGCGCTGTTTTTTCGGGCGTCCCGCGGTCCTGCGCGTACCGTAGCGGCCGCGCTGATGCTGGCTTCAGCCGGTTTTCTGATCGTTCCTGTTCTGAAAATTCTGCTCACCGGAGTTTCCCTGACCTTCGTTCTTCCACTCTGGCCGGCCTTTGGCCTGGATATGGACCCCATTGCGGCTCTCTTCCTTCTGGTCCTGGCCGTGGCTGTCGGGCTGAACACTCTTTTGGTTCTCAGGCCTTCCGCTAAAAAGAACGGGCGTCAGGCTCGTGTCCGCAACGGGGAGTGGGCGCGCCCCGTCCTGTTTCTTCTTTTGTCCTGTCTTTTCCTGACCCGGAACGGAATCCTGATCATCCTGTTCGCCGAGGGGGCCGCGATCGTCCTGACGATCTGGCGCAGGGAGAGCGTTTCCGGCGGCAAAAGCCTGGCCCGGTTTGCCGGTTTCCTCCAGTTCGGCGTCGTACCCGTAGCCGTTGCGATCCTGATCCTGACGGTGCGGTCCGGAAACCCGGATATCCGCTCGTTTGCCGCGGTGCTTTCGTCCCTGGGGCCGGTCGTGCAGATCGTGTCGCTGTTGATCCTGCTGGGAACCGGGGCGATCATGGGTCTGTTCCCGTTTCACGGCTGGATGGAAGACCGCGGGTTTTCCGATTCTCCGGACCGGGTGTTGAATCTCTCGCTTTGGCCGGTTCTGGGTTTTTCCCTGTTTGTCCGGCTCCTGAACGGCTGGAGAAATCCGTTTTACACGACCGTCCTGCTCATTCTGGCTTTGGGGACGGTCACGCTGATCTGGTCGGCCGTCATGTCCGGCCGGAAGAAAAACGGCGGCAGTGTTGTGTTCGGCATGGAAATGGCCCAGGGGGGGCTGATCTCCATGGGTTTGGGCGCGGGACTCGCCGGAGTGCTGGGCGCGGATTCGTTCGTTTCGGTCCTCGGGTTTTTCGGGGCTTCTCTCGCGGTTGCCAACAGGATCTACTCCTCGGTCGTGATCGGTGCGGCGGCCTCCGCAGGAACGGCGACAAAATCCTCCGGGCTTTACGTCGCGAGATGGGCCGCTCTGCCGCTGGCCGGATATGCCGGTCTGCCCGTCTCGGGCGGTTTTGCCGGATGGCTCCTGATCTATTGCGCTTTCTTTTTTCTTTCAGCGGGCAGGATGCCCGGGGCGGCTATCGGATGGGCCGGACTTGCCGTCCTGGCGGTTTCCCAGGCCATCCTGATCGGGCAGCTGAGGGAACCTTTGCGGACAGTTTTAGCGGACAAGACCCGTGTCCGCGGGAAATGGATTGAAAAAACTTCCCTGTTTCTGGGCGGGGCGATACTGGCGCTGACGGGTTTCCTCCCGCAGTACGCGTCCCTGTTCCTGGTCCTGCCGGTGTTCGCTTATACCGGCCAGGAATCGGCTTTTACGGGCATGCTGTCCCAGATCGCCGGTTCGCGCATTTTTATCACCCTCAACACGGTTTCCCGATTTCTTCTGGCGTTTGCCGGGGTGGCGCTGATTTTGTATTTTATCCGCCTTCTGGTTCTGGTTAAAAGGCAGTACGACCGGGAAGACGGCGCAACGGGGAGATGAGCATGGACCTGCTTGCGAACGTTCTTCTGCTGGCGGCGGTGCCGCTGCTTTTTTCGGGCTGGATTGGCCTGATCCGCGGGCTTTGGACCCGGGCGCGCGGAGCGTCCGTTCTGGGCGTTGCCGGGGAATTTCTGCGCCTGATGAAGCAGGGCGCTCCCTCCGCAAAAAAAACCGGGATACCCGGCGAATGGGGGCCGGCCCTGTCTCTGGCTTCCGCAATCTTTGCCGGTCATTTCGTTCCCCTGGCGGCCGGCCGGCCGGTCGTATCCGTTCCCGGAAGCCTGGTCCTTTTTCTGGTGTTCATGTGGATCAAGAAATCCAACGACCACCTGAATTCCCGGACGGCGGAGACCCCGGGAACAGGCAGGGGGCACCGGGCAGGTTCCTGGCCCGGGGACCTGATGAACTCGGTCGTTCCGCTGACCCTGATCCTGTCAGTTTACGTTTTGCTGGGAGAAAACCTTTCGCTGGATTCCGTTTTTAGGGAATGGAATCCGTCTGTCTGGCCGTTGTTCGCGGTCAGGATCCTGTCCGGGGTGTCCTTTTTTCTTCTTCTGGTGTCATCGTCCGTGGAAACCATGCCGGAAGCGTCCGGAGCCGACCGCGCGGTGTATCTCTATTGCCGGGGCCTTTTACAGATGATCTACGCGGCCATGGCTGCCCGGGCGGTTCTGCCGTCAGTCCGGAATGCCGCTGTTTCCGCCTTTATTCTGCTGGCGTTTTTCGCGGTTACGGGCGTTCTGACCGGCGCCGCCGCTTTTGTGTTCGGGAAAAAGAAAATGCGGCCGGTCCTGACGGCGGCCGTCTGGATCAGCGTTTGCGTTCTGGCCGTTTGCTCCGTTGCCGTAACGCAGTCGGTCCGGTGAAGCTTGTCAAGGCCGCCCGGAAAAGCCCGGCAAGCGAAAAATTTCACGGGATGATATTATCTGTCAGATCAAAGGCCTGTTACGCGACCGCCTGTTTTTCGTAGAACAGGACAGGGGCGGGGCGACACCGTTCCAGGGGAAACCGGGCCGGAATCTGTTGGAAGGAACATGGAAACGGACATTCCCACCCTTGTGCGCGAGAGCCAGGCGGGCGACCGAGACGCGTTCGGGCGTTTGTACGACGCTTTTGCCGGCCGTATTTACCGCTATCTGTATTACCGGACCTTCCGGAGGGATTTGTCGGAAGACCTGACCAGCGTGACCTTCCTGAAGGCCCTGGAGAAGCTGTCGGGTTACGACGAACGCCGCGGAGAATTTTCCGCCTGGCTGTACCGGATCGCCCATAACGCGCTCATGGATCACTACCGGTCCGGAAGAAAGACCGTGGACCTGGACGACTATCCCGACCTGCGCGGATCGGCCGACACGGCTGCGGACGCGGAAAACCGCCTCCTGTGGGACCGGGTCCGACCTTACTTTGAAAAGCTGCATCAGACGGAAAGGGAAATTGTCCTCCTGAGAGTCTGGGAGGATCTGTCGTACAGGGAGATCGGACAGATTGTGGGTAAAACGGAGGCCGCCTGCAAGATGGCCTATTCCCGGGCCGTGAGGAGTCTTCGCGAAACGGCCGGCGGACTTGCGGGCGTTCTGGCAGTCCTGGCCTGCATAGGCGCGGGTTGCGGCCGGTAGGAGGGCCTATGGCGAAAAAGAACAAATTGCGTTCGGCAAGACAGGCGGCCGTCTCTCCGTCCGCGAAGCCGGAATCGGATGACAGGCTCTTTCATCTGCTGTCCGCGCGGCCCAAGGCGGAGTTGGACGAAACCCACCGCAAGCGCCTGAAAAACACTCTTCTGGCGCGTTTCGATCAACTGCGGCCTCGCGTCAGACACAAAACGGCCTGGCGCCTGTTCGGTTTGCCCGGCCGGATGGCCGGGGCCCTCTCCGGAGCGCTGGCTTTTCTGGTGATTGCTGGGGTCACGGTTTATGTGAACCGGGAATCTTTTCTTCCGGTCCGCGCGGCTTTACGCGACGCGTCTCAAACGGCCCTTCTCCGCCGGGATTCCGACAAAAAATCTCCCGCGCCCGCGCCGGAAACCGTTGACCCGGAGTCATCAAAACCGGAAGCGTCAGGTTCCATCCCCGCGCCCGCTTCGGTTCCGGAAAAAAGCAAGACAGCGGACAATTTTGTTTCCGGCGGCGTTCGCGCCGGTCAAATGGAGTCCGATACGCCTGTCAGGTCCGAGGACGAGTTGTCGGATCAGGCGTTTTCCCGGAACGACCTGAGCGGAACGCGGGCCGGCCGGCCCCCTGCGGCCGGTTTGGCGGAAGAGACGGCTCGTGAAAAGAAAACGGACTCGCGGTTCATGGCGCTGTCTTTGGCGCCGTCCCTGATTGAACAGGGTTCCCGGTACGAAGCCATAGAGAAAGCTCTGGTTTCCGGAAAAGCGCCATCCGGCGCTGTCAGGCCGTTGGAATGGGTCAACTATTTCCGTTACGATCTTCCCGATCCGGCCGGCGGCGAATTATTTTCCGTCCGGCTCGAAACGTCCCGGTGTCCCTGGGACACGAATGTCCTGCTATTGATGATATCTCTGGGCGCGCAGGACTCCGGCGGTTCCAAACCCGCCGTGTTGGCCGGGAATCCCGGGATCAGCGCGGTCTTTTTGCCGGGAGCGGTCGTTCGGGCCGGGCTGATCGGATCGGAGGACGACCTGGCCGTCCGGCATTCCGTCCAGACCGGGAATCTGTCCCAGGCGGTCCTGCAGGAAGGCGATCAGGTCGTGCTGCTGTATATGATGGAACTGGCTCCGGGATTCGGGAGCTCGTCCCGCATCGGTTCCGTGACGGTCGATTATCTGGACGCGGCGACCGGACGGGAACAGGCCCGTGAATTCCCGCTGACGGCGTCGGTCCGCAGGAATCCGTCGTCAGATTTTGTGTTTGCTTCGGCCGTGGCCGGATGGGCTCTGAGGAAGAACGGCCAGATGCCGGACTCAAGACTCGGAGGTCCGGACCTGATCCGCATGCTGGAGCGTTCCGCGGGACAGGACCCCGCGCGGATCCGGTTTCTGGAGATGGTCCGGAAAAATCCGCGCTGAACCGATAGGCCGGTTGTTGATCGGTTATGCCGGATTGATACTATTTCTTCACTTTTCCTTCCAGCCGCCTGGCCATGATTTCAACGGAGATCACGGCGGCTGCGCCCGCCAGCGCGGCGGCCAGAGCAATGAGGATTTCCGCGTTGAACGCGCCGTTAACCGTGAGCGGCGGCAGAATGTTGCGCTCCGGAACGGACATCTGTTGGTTCAGGGTTTCCGTCAGGGAGGCCAGACCGGATTTCCAGGGCCAGACCTTGCGCAGGCTGCCGATCATGAGGCCGGTCAGAACGGCGATGGTTATGTCGTGATGCTTTTTAAAAAGCCATCCGAGAACATGCGTAAAAGACAGGAGCCCGATCACCGCTCCGGCGCCCACGAAGGCGATGGTCATAAAATCCCGTTGCGTCACGGCGTTCAGAACGTGCTGGTATTTGCCGAGCAGGACCAGGATGAAGGCGCCGGAGATACCGGGAAGGATCATGGCGCAGATGGCCAGCGCGCCGCTCAAGATCAGAAACCACCAGGCGTTGGGCGTCTGGGCGGGAACCATGCCTACGAGAAAATACGCGCCCGCGGCGCCGGCGATCAGGGCGACCGCGTTTGCCGCCGTCCATTTCTTCACCCGTTGGCTCACCACAAAAACCGAAGCCGCCACAAGCCCGAAGAAGAAGCTCCAGGTCATGACCGGCTGGTTGACGAGCAGCCATTCCATGGCGTGTGCCATGGTCAACACGGCCAGCAGGATTCCGCCGCCCACGGCCAGCAGGAACTTCCAGTTGATGATTTGGGGGATTTTTTTCCATTGAAAACGCGAAAGGGCGTTCAGGAATTCCGGGCGGGTGACGGCGCGAATGGAATTCACGAGTTCCTCGTAAATACCCAGAATGAAAGCCATGGTGCCGCCGGACACGCCGGGGACCACGTCCGCGCATCCCATGACGAAGCCCCGGAGACCCAGTAAAGCGTATTCCCGGACGCCGCGCCGGTGTTGTTTTTTTTTCGATGAGCGCATATCTTCTCCTGAAAAAAGTCTGTTCGGGTTGGGGTTTAACCGGACGTCCGGACGGACTTGGCCAGTTTGTAGTGGCCGGTCAGGCCGTGCTTGCGCAAATCCTGCGGAAGACGCCGGGTGTCCGCGACCTGGAAACCGTGCTTTTTATAGAAGGCGAACGCCTTGTCGTTGCCCATCTCCACGGCCAGGCACAACTTGCCGTAGTGGACCACCTGGCAGTAGTCGGACGCGAAATCGAGCATTCCCGAAGCCAGGTGTTTGCCGCGGTATTCGGGGTAAACCGCAAGGGCGGCGACGTAGAATTCGTCGTTTTCCACTTTCGGCTGGAGACCGGAAATCCGCAGGCCTTCCCGGATCACGTGCCAGAGTCCGCCCATGCCGATCACTTTCAGGATGGAGGAGATCTGGAACACCATGTTGAAATTGAGGCCCGGGACGCTTTTTCCCTTGATGAGGGAGATCAGCCCGCGGATGTCTCCCGTGCGGTCGTCCTCGTCCAGCCAGATGAAATCGCGGGAGAATACGTTGTCCGGCTTTTCGACCAGGCCGGTCAGGATTTTCTTGACGGAGGCCTCGTCGCCGAAAATATATTTCAGTTCCTTTTCCGAAGCCATGTAAAGCAGGTTGACGCAGTGCTGGATTTCGCTGGGCAGGGCTTTTCGGATCATGGGTTCGGACAGGCCTCCCGCTGCAGATTTCATTCCCGGTCCAAACCCCGGGGCCGCCGTCAGGGGACTTTCAGGCGCACCCGGAACTCGATGCGACGGCCATCGAGTTCCGGCAATCCCCGCCCCGAAGCACCGGGGCCGGATTGCGCCGCTCGGGAAGATCCGGGGATCACCCGACCGGCGTGACGCGGATGGTTTCGTCCAGTTTTTCGTTCAGGTAATTCTGGATCGCGTAGAGCGTGCCGGTTTTGCTCGCCGCGCAACCGCGGCAGGCGCCCAGGTAGTTGATGTAAACGTCCGTATGCCCTTCGCCGTCCTTGATGTCCACGATCTCCAGGCTCCCGCCGTCTGCCGCCAGCATGGGGCGGATTTCCTCTTCGAGCACCTTTTCGATCGCCTTGAGTTTCTGCACCACGCTCATTTTCTTGAAGTCCGTGGTGTCAACGGATTCCGCCATTTTCTTACTCTCCATTTCCTGGCGCACGTCCCGCAGGATGTCCGTCAGGTAGTATTTTCTCTTCTCGTGACCGCCGGGCCGGACACAGGATTTGCAGAACGCGCCCGCCTTGGTGTACTGCGTGATTTCCTCCACCGTTTTCAGGTCGTTCAACCGGATCACGTCGCGGATGGTTCCCAGGGACACGCGCGCGCATTCGCACACGATGTCCTGGTCCTCGAAATGCGCCATGTCCACGCCCTTGTAAACGGACGCGGCCTTTTTAATGACGTCGTAGGCCATGACGCTGCAGTGCATTTTCTGGGGAGGAATGGCCGGCTTTTCGGGGTCGTCCCGCAGGGCGTGTTCCACCTCGATGTTCGTGATCCGGACGGCTTCGTCCACAGTTTTACCGACGCAGAGCTCGGCCATCATGTCGCTGGAGGCGATGGCCGTCCCGCAGCCGAAACTCTTGAACCGGGCCGAAAGGATCCTGTCGGTGCCCGGTTCGACGGCCCAGTAAAGACGGACGGCGTCGCCGCAGGATTCCGCGCCCCAGTCCACGACCACGAGTTTCGCGCCGAGTGCTTTCGCCTCGTCTTCGGTGATCTCGCCCCGGTGTGCGGGATTGTCCATGCGTTCGCTGACTTTCCGGGAGTACTGTTCCCAAAGAGAGCCGCCGATCAGATCGCTTTTTGCCATATGAATCCCATACCCTAGCGTAATAATATAATAGAATTCGGACGGAAGGGCAAGAAGGCAGGCGGTCGCCGATCTGGCGGGCGGATCATTCCGTCACCAGGCGGTCATGAGCCGGACTTTGACGGGCATCCCGGGGGCGGGGGCGGCGGCGGGAAATTTCTAGCGCGCGAAATCAGCCCTTTTTTGTGTATGTGGAGGAAATGCTTCTGAGCCGTTCGACTGATTTTTTGAAGACTTGCCCCGCCCGGTCCACTTCGTCCTGCGTCGTGAAACGGGACAGGCTGAAACGGATACCGGTATGGGCCAGGTCTTCGCTCACGCACATGGCCACGAACGTCGGGTTGGGTTCCAGGGATTCCGAGGCGCACGCGCTGCCCGTGGAGGCAGCCACGCCGTCTTTGTTCAGGTCCCAGATCAGGGCTTCCCCTTCCACTCCGCGGACGCTGACCAGGATCGTGTTGGGGGTCCGGAGGTCGCGGCGGCCGATCACGGCGGTCTCCGGTACGGTCAGGATCGCGTCCTCGAGCCGGTCTCGAAGTTGCCGGACTTCTTTTTCCTCGTACGGGAGGTGGTCGCACGCCAGTTCCATGGCAAGTCCCATCCCGACCAGGCCCGCGACGTTGACTGTGCCGGCCCTGCGGCCGCCCATCTGTTCGCCACCGTGCAGAAGCGGGGGCAAGCGAAGACCCTTGCGGATAAAAAGTCCGCCCACCCCTTTGGGACCGTGGAACTTGTGGGCCGAGAAGGTCAGGAAATCGACGGGGACTTTTGAGACATCCACCGGGACTTTCCCGATGGCCTGAACGGCGTCCGTATGGAAAAGAATGCCCCGTTCCCTGGCGGCCGCGGCCAGCTCGGCGATCGGGAACAGGAGGCCCGTCTCGTTGTTGGCCCACATGACGGACACAAGCGCCGTCCTGTCCGGGTCCAGGTGTTTATCCAGATCCGGGGCGGTGACAATGCCGTCCCGGTTCACGGGCAAATAGACCACCTCCGCTCCCAGTTCCTCCAGGAAGCGGCAGGTGTTGGCCACGCAGGGGTGTTCCACCTGCGTGGTGATGATGCGTTTTTTTTTCGGGTGGTTCCGGATCACGTCGTGATAAACGCCCTTGAGGACGGTGTTGTTGCCCTCGGTCGCGCAGGAATTGATCACGATGTCGTCGGAGTCGGACGCGTTGATCCCGGCGTACAGGCGGTCCATGGCGATCCGCATTTCCGGATGGACTTCCGTGCCGAAACTGTGGAGCGAATTCGGGTTGCCGTACATCCGGGTGAAGAACGGGTCCATGGCCTCCTTCACCTTCGGGTCCACGATGGTGGTCGCGTTGTTGTCCAGGTAGATCCGTTCCGCTGAATCCATGGCCTGCACCGTCCTCTTCATGAAACCGGAGGGTTTTTCCGCCGGATCAATTTCATGGCAGCGTAAACGACCGCCGCGGCCAGGCCCGCCAGAACCGTTCCCAGCGACACGATAAACGGCGCGGGGTCCGGGGAAAATTTGAATTCCAGTTGGTGTTTCCCCGCGGGCACGATTACGCCCATTTGCGCATAATTCGCCAGGCGCACGGGGACCCGGCGGCCGTTCAGAAAGGCCTTCCAGTCCGGATCGTGCTTGGTGGTGAAGAGAACCAGGCCGTCCACGGGCGCGACGACCTCCGCGAGAACCCTGTCCGGGGCATAGGCAAGGATTTTCTGGGCGGCCACGGCGCCCAGGGAGGGGACCACGGCGTTCGAAGGCCCCACCACCACCGCCTCCTTCTGCACGGATACGGCCGGGTCGCCGATGAAAGTCAGCCCGTCGATGGCGTTGTTGGTGACCATCCGGTAACCGGAATAGAAGCCGACACGCGGCAGGTGCCCTTTCACGAAATAGAGATAATGATCGCGCCCGTCGTAACCGCGGACAATGTTGGACAGCGTCAGGTTCGTGTTGGTCGTGGGGATGTCGATGACCAGATATCGGACGTTGGCCAGCTGGAACAGCCGGATGTTGATTTCAATCACGTCTTCGGCCGTCTGGAGCGGCGCCGTGAGCGAGCCCACGAGCGTGCGAAGGAAGAAGTTGTTGTAGTCCTCGACCACGCCGGATACGGCGGAGATGTCCATGGGCTGGAGACCGAAGTACGGGAACATATAGGTGAGATACAGCCCGCGCAGCGACGTTGTGGGATACGGCTGGACCTGTCCCCGCACAGGAATGTGCAGGGCGGTTCCGACACGGAAAATGTCCTGCCGCGACTGTCCCTTCAGGAACATGACCACGTTGTCTTCGCGGTAGAAGTCCGCCGGCCGGAAATAGGATTTGTCCAGATAGAACCAGTTGATGCCCCAGAGATCGATCACCAAAAGCAGCAGAAACGCGAGGGCCGAGCCCTCCAGGACGAATTTTTTCTGCCGGAATCTCCGGAACAGGGTGAGGATGCCCAGGGACAGCGCCGTAAAGACGATCATGCGGACCAGTGACAGGATGGTGTTGGTCACCGCGGTCTGGGCCAGGTTCGGCGCGTTCAGTTTCTGGCCGATGGAAAACACGAAATCCGTGGACGTGACCAGGATGTAAAAGAGCCAGACCAGCGCGATGCCGCCGAAGACGGACAGGATCTTCAGCAGGTTGGACAGCGTCCGGCTCTGTTTTTCAGCGTCTTCGGTCATCAGGCGGAACACAAAGGAGAATCCGAACGCGGACAGCACGGATGCGCAGAACGCGGTGACCGCCATGAATTTGACCGGCGCCCGGAAGTTTCCCATCAGGGGCAGTTTGTAGAAGAGCCAGTAGAACGGCGTCCCCGGCAAATGGCGTCCAAAAGACAGCAGGAGGGCCGCCAGCCCGATCCAGAAAAAGAGAGCCACGGCGCTTTTTCTGCGGATATACGCGAAGATCCCGATCAGGGCGAACAGGACTGTGAAAAACCCGAGCGCCACGCTGGACCCCAGGTATTCAATGCCGCCCCAGTAGGGCGCCTTGGCGTCTCCGGAAAAATTGCCGTGATAGCCGAACGCCACGCTGTCCACCAGTTCCAGGGGGTTGTGTGACCAGGACGTGGACTGGTTCCATTTCGCCTGTTCCGCCGCTTTCGGGTCGGGCGCCGCCTGTGTCTGCGCGGAACGGATTTTCAGGGTGTCCATCCAGCCCGTCAGGGACGGGTAAAATACCAGCAGGAGAAACGCACCCGTGAGGAGGAGTTTCAACCCGTCGAAGAGCACGGATTTTTGAAAAGCCGTGCGCAGGAAACTTTTCAGCCCGATCCCGTTTTTTACCACGATCAGGTAAACGGCGTACGCCGCGGCGGCCAGGGAGAAATACAGGCCGCGCTGGGGATCCTCCGCCATCATTTGTCCCCAGCCAATACCCGCGAAGGCCAGGCACAGGACGATCTTCAGACGGTCTTTTTCCTCCCGGTCAAACGCCGCGGCCAGGAAATAGAAGACCAGGGGAGGCAGAAAGACCATTTCGATCACCGTCACGTGCGCGGCGGTTGCCAGGGTGATGAAATGGGGCGTGAACGCGTAAGCGACGGCTCCGAATACCGGCGAAAAGCCCGTCAGACCGAGTTTCCTGAGGAAAAGATACATGAAGGTCAGTGCCAGAAGAATGGAGACAAAGTAGGTGAAAAACAGCGCCATGTCCGTGGGAACGATTTTGAGAAACAGCGTAAAGGGATTGACAGAAAACAGGGGAGACCGGTAACCCATCCAGATATGGTCCAGCCAGGCGGCGCCCGTGACGTTGACCTGGGGCGCCACGACTTTCAACAATCCCAGGGAGGTGTCCGTTCCCTGGAAAGAATAACCGAGAAAGGCCCTGTGGAAAAATACGGCCGTCAGGACCAGGAAAGCGGCGGGAACGATCCATTTCCAGTTCACCAGTTTCATTTCAAATCCTCCAGTCGGAACACCGGTTCATTTTGGGGGTTATTTCTTGCGGGCGCCCAGCGCCCACCAGCTGTTGTAATCGGTGAATTTCCCGAGGAATTCCGCTCCGGCCTTAACCAGCCAGGAAATGATTGCGGGCTGGACAAAGTCCTCCACCAGCAGGTAAACGGCCCGGCCGCTTTTCAGGATTTTTCGCGCCCCCGCCAGGACCTTGCGTTCCATGCCTTCCACGTCGATCTTCATCACGACGGCGTCGTAGGATGCGGCCAGGCGGACGGCCAGGGAATCCAGCGTGCGCGTGTGGATCCGGATCTCCTTCTGCGGGAGGGCCTTGTTCCGGTTGCCGGAGGCGGCGGAACTCGAGCCGGGCATGGACGGGACGCAGCGGATGACCGCAACGCCGTTCCGGTCGGACAGCGCGCAGGGAAAAACGCGCACGCGGTTTTCCAACGCGTTTCTCCTGAGGTTCTCCCGGAGAAGCCGGACGCTGTCCGGGATCGGCTCGAAACACCATACGGTCACGGACGGGTGGAGTCCGGCCACCGTAACGGAGTAAGTGCCCAGATCGGCGCCGATGTCCAGAAAAAGGACTTTTTGGTCGCGGCGGCGCAACCGGTCCAACAGGCGCAACAGGGCGTTGACGTCGCGGCGCTCAAAGGCCGGCGAAACGTTCGCGGCGTCCGACGTGCGGGGCCGGACGCGGAATTCCCCGAACCGTGTCCGGATCACCGTTTCACGGAACGGATAGAGATAAGACGGCGGGAAACGGTCTCCCTTCAGCCGGTCCAGCAGGTTCTTCAGGGAATAAATCCATTCATAGACCCAGAGTTTCCAGCGGGGACGCGCCGTTTCCAGCGGCAGGATCAATTTGTAAAAGAAATAGGACAGGACAAAAAGGGTTTTCTGCAGGAGAGAATAGCGGAATCCGGTCTTCACGGTTTCCCCCGGACGAATGTGCGTTATTTTAGAGGGAATGCGGAAAAACCTCAAATCGGCAATCCGCTACCGTCCTTCAAATTGACGGTTTTGGCGCCTTCCATTATAATCACGGGTACGATTTTTCAGCGGGAACGCGCCTGTCCAGGCGTAAAACCGCGCGGTAACGGAGGTTATCATGTTGAATTTCATTTTTGCCCAGACGGCGAGTAACGCGGCGCCCGGCGGTTTGCAGGCTCTCGCGGGAGGCGGCGGTATGGGTTCCATCCTGATGATGGTGGGTATTTTCGTAGTCTTTTATCTGGTCCTGATCCTGCCCGAAAGCCGCCGCCGCAAGAAACTCCAGAAGGAGATCGGCGCCCTGAAGATCGGCGACAAGGTCATGACCACGTCCGGCATCGTGGGCACGGTGGATTTCATCGGTGAAAAAACGCTTTACGTCAAGAGCCTGGATTCCAAGTTCGAAGTGGCCAAGGAATCCGTCGCGGCGGTCGTCAAGTAGGGTTGCCCCGGCCGTTTTCTCAATGGAGGATCGTCCATGAAGAAGCTCTCCCGCTTTGTCATCCTGCTGATCACGATGTTTGTGGCAGGGTGGTTCCTGTATCCGTCGGTGCAGTGGTATTTCTTCGTTCCGGATCTGGAGAAGGAATACCTGAAGATCCCGCAGGACGAGCTGGACGTCCAGAGCGCGGAAATCAAGCGGAGGGTGAACGAACTGAAAAAAATCCGCAAACGCGCGCTGTCCCTGGGTCTGGATCTTCAGGGCGGGGTCAATATCACGCTTCAGGTGAACGAAGAGAGCCTGAAAAAGCAGCTTCTGGAAAAGTACGATTATGACCAGGCCAAGGCGGACGAGGTCTTTCCCGAGGAACTGAAGCATTCCCTGGACCGGGCGCTGGAAGTCCTGAAAAACCGGATGGACCAGTTCGGGGTGAGCGAACCCACTATCCGGAAAACGTTTGAAGGCCGGATCTCCATCGAGTTGCCCGGCATGGACAACCCCCAGCTGATCAAGGACGCCCTGAGCAAAGTGGGGCGTCTGGAATTCCGGATCGTGGACGAAAAGTCCATGAAGACCCTCCAGGAACAGGGAGTGGGGATGCCGCGCGGATACGTTTTGACGCGGGAGGAAGTCCCGGCCGGTTTCCGGGTGCCCGAAGACAGCGAATGGGTCTCGTCCTGGAAAAACGACGAATTCGGGATCCCGAAGCTGGAAGGATGGTACCTTCTGAAAAAGAAGGTGGATCTGGACGGCACGATGGTGAAAAACGCCCGCAGCGACGTGGATTCCCGAAACGGCCAGCCGAAAGTCGATTTTGAACTGACCGCCGAAGGCGCGGATATTTTCGCGGAAGTGACGGCCCAGAACGTCAATAAACGCCTGGCCATCGTGCTGGACGGCAAGATCAAGAGCGCTCCCAACATCCGGGGCGAGATTCCCGGAGGGACCGGCGAGATCACGGGCGATTTCACCATGGATGAAACCGTCTTTCTGGCCAACGTCCTGAAAGCCGGCGCGCTTCCGGTCAAACTGGATATTGTCCAGGAGCGGGTGATCGGCGCCACTCTGGGGGCCGACTCCATTACGGAAACCACCACGGCCGCCCTGTGGGGGGCGATCATCGTCATCGCTTTCATGATCGTTTACTACCGGTTTTCGGGTCTGGTGGCCATGGTGGGCCTGGTCCTGAACATGGTGTTCGTGATCGCGCTGCTGGCGGGTGTGAGCGCCACGCTGACCCTGTCGGGCATTGCCGGTATTGCGCTGACGGTGGGTATGGCCGTGGACGCGAACGTGATCATCTACGAGCGGATCCGCGAGGAACTCCGGCGGTCCCGGAATTTCAAGCACGCCCTGGAAAACGGATACAGCCACGCGAGTTCCACAATCTGGGATTCCAACCTGACCACGCTGATCGCGGCTTTCGCTCTTTATGTGTTCGGAACGGGAACCATCAAGGGTTTCGGAATTACGCTGGCGTTCGGCATCATCGCCAACATCTACGCCGCGCTGTTCGTGACCCGGCTCGTGTTTGACTGGTACTTTGACACCTTCCATCCCAAGAAAGTCAGTATTTGAGGAGCCAATCCATGCCGGAACCCAACATCCCGGTTGCGCAGAGCGCCGACCAGCAGGTCAGCCTATTCGGTTTGAACGTCAAGCGCGTCATCCCCTTCGTGAAATTCCGCTGGGTGATGATCGTCCTGTCTCTATCGTTCATTGC